>NZ_JCACLG010000021.1:0-322425 GCF_059505785.1 Kastovskya adunca
CCCTCCTCCACTTTTGCCCTTCTCTCTTTTGTAAAAAACCTACACCTGTGAGCGCACCCCTGCTCCCCTGCTCCTCAGACAGACAATGGGGATGAGAACATTTGATCGACAGCGGGCTGGAATTGCTCGCCTTCGGTAATCGTGGCAACGGGGACAAGCTTTACAGCGCAGGCTTTGAGTTCCGGCTGGAGAGAGTCGGGACAGGCTTGGGGGTGGGTGAGGGCGTTGGCTTCAGCGTTGTCTGCCCAAAGTGCGCCCCAGTGCATGGGGACAAAGACCGTACCAGGAGCGATCGCTTTGGTAATTTTGGCTGGGAAACGAGCGAACCCACGACGCGATCGCACTTCTACCCAGGCATCTTCTTCAATCCCTAACGGCTTGGCATCGCGGGGATGAATCTCAATAAAAGGATTGGGGTGCATCTGTTGAATTTTCGGGATGCGTCCGGTACGGGTTTGGGTGTGCCAATGTCCGTAAAGGCGTCCTGTCGTTAAGACCAACGGATAATTGGGATCGGGTGGTTCTGCTAATCCCCGTGAGTGATAGGCGGAAAACCGCGCTCGTCCGTCAGGAGTTGGGAAGCGGAACTCGGTATAGAGGCGCTTGGCTTCGGCCGTGAAAATCTCTTCCCCTTCCTGACAGGGCCATTGGATTGGGCCGTGGGCTTGCAGGCGTTCGTGGCTAATGCCTGTTGATTCGCACAGCCGCCTCCGCGTCAGTTGGGTAAATTCGGCATAGACTTCCTGGGAATTTTTAAAGGAAAATTGCTCCACAAACCCCAGGCGACGACCGACTTCAGCAAAGATTTCCCAGTCGGCTCTTGCTTCTCCGGGAGGATTGCGAAACTGCGGGCAAAGAGTCACCACTCGTTCGGAGTTGGTCATCACCCCAGTTTTTTCGCTCCACTGGGCAGCCGGAAGGAGGACGTGAGCGTAGGTGGCGGTTTCTGTAGGGTAGTAGGCGTCTTGGTAAACCGTAAAAGGCGATCGCTTCAATGCTGCCTTTGTCCGTTCAAGATCGGGCATACTCACAGCGGGATTCGTCGCCGCTACCCACAACAAACCCACTTCCCCGGTTTCCAAACCCGTAATCATATCCCAAGCCGTGCGACCGGGATAGGGAGAAATTTGCCCCGCAGGTAGCCCCCAGAGCTGTTCAACTTCCTGACGATGCTGGGGATTTTTCACCAAGCGGTATCCCGGCAAAATGTGGGAAAGACCGCCAGCTTCCCGTCCGCCCATCGCATTTGGCTGTCCGGTGAGAGAAAAAGGCCCCGCCCCCGGTTTGCCAATATTTCCCGTCATCAAGTGCAGGTTGATAATATGCCGCACCTTGGCTGTGCCTTCTGAGGACTGATTCACCCCCATCGACCACAACGACAACACCCGCTCCGACTCGCCCCAGTACCGAGCGGCGGTTTCCAAATCTGCAATGGAAATGCCGCAGCGTTGCG
Organism: Kastovskya adunca; assembly: GCF_059505785.1. NCBI lineage: Bacteria > Bacillati > Cyanobacteriota > Cyanophyceae > Coleofasciculales > Coleofasciculaceae > Kastovskya > Kastovskya adunca. The sequence continues at coordinate 1,454 of NZ_JCACLG010000021.1, forward strand.
CGACGGTTTCCGGTGGGTAGTGCTGAAGGACTTCGGAAAATTCCGGAAATCCCGCTGTGCATTCGTCAATAAACACCGAGTCGTAGTGTCCCCATTGCATCAGGAGGTAAGCAATGCCATTGAGTAAGTCAATGTCGGTGCCGGGTCGAATCGCCAGATGCAAGTCCGCTGCTTCGGCGGTTTCCGTGCGGCGGGGGTCAACCACAATCATTTTGACTTTTTTATTTTTTTTGTGGTGCTTCCGTAGGCGGTTAAAGATGATCGGGTGACATTCTGCCGTATTGGTGCCAATTAAGAAGGCGCAGTCGGTGAGTTCCAAGTCTTCGTAGCAGCAAGGGGGGCCATCAGACCCGAAGCTTTGAATGTAGCCCGATACAGCGGAGGACATGCACAGCCGGGAGTTGGCGTCGAAGTTATTCGTACCCAAGCAGCCTTTGAGCAGTTTTTGGGCGATGTAGTAGTCTTCGGTTTGAAACTGACCGGAGCCGTACATGCAGATGGCGTCTGCACCTTTGGTGACTAACAGCTTACGCATCCGATTGGTAATTGCCTCTAGGGCGTCTTCCCAACTCACCTGTCGAAACGGTTCATCTAAAGAATCCCGCATCATCGGATACTTCAAGCGGTCTTTGTCTAAAGACTCGCTGATTGTTGCGCCTTTAACGCACACCATCCCATGACTCGAAGGATGGGCGCGATCGCCTCGTACTTTCCAAATCGGTCTCCCTTCGCTGTCACGATTAGTTGCCTGACCGCGTTGCGCGGGTGGCGTTACATCCAGACCACAGCCAACGCCGCAGTAGGGACAAAGGGTTTTAGTGGAGTCAGTCATAGCTGTTATAAAGGCGATCGCGCTTAATGATTAGATGCTAAAAGGGGTGGCAATTAGCTTTTAAAGGATTCTTGATGCGTAATTCCTGGCATTACCAGTTCCTCACCCTCATGGTGTTCTGCAAAGGAGCCTTTCGGTTCTTTCAGGAAGAACCAACACAAAAACGACACAATCAGCGAGGAGATTCCTATAGTCTGGAAGAAAATATGATTTCCCGCCGTCCCTTGGGGTAAGAGGCTATAGAGAGTTAAAAAGCACACTGCGCCCACGTTGCCATAAGCGCCGACATTACCCGCAATCTGACCTGTGACTCGGCGCTTAATCAGGGGGACAATTGCAAAGGTGGAGCCTTCTCCCGCCTGCACAAAGAAGGAGCAAGTCATCGTCAGCAGCACCGCCAAAGGCAGCCACCAATTTGAGTTGAGAGTACCCATGAGTAGATAGCTGATTCCCATGCACGCCGTCAGCACGGTCATCGTCCATTTCCGGCTTCCCATACTATCGGAGATTAAGCCGCCACCGGGACGAGATACCAAGTTCATAAAGGCATAGGAGGCGGCGATCGCACCAGCGAGTACTGGGGTTAACCCAAAGGTGCGTTCAAAAAATGTCGGGAGCATGGAAACAACCGCTAACTCTGAACCAAAGTTGACAAAGTAGGTCACCTCTAAAACGGCAACTTGATTAAAGGCATAACGCTCTTCAGGCGAATAGCGCTTTTTACCCGTCATCAATTCCTGATTGGCATCCCAGCACTTGTAGGTCTGAAACGCGTAAAGAGCCAAAAGTAGCAACCAGGTGATGATTAATCCGGTTGGAGTCAGGAAACCGACATTGCTTAAGCGCCAAGCGAGTAACGCCAAGACGCCCACTAAGGGAATATTCATCAGCATTAAGAACCAGAAGTCCCGCTTACTGGTTACTTCTAGCCCGCCGTGACGTTCAGGTTTCTTGTAAACTTTGCCGGGGGGAGTATCCTCGACGTTGAAGTAATAGATAACGCCATAAATAGCAGCAGCAATTCCGGTAAGGGCGATCGCAAAGCGCCAGTTGACTTGTCCTGCTCCTAAAAAAGCCGTCGCCGCCGCAATTGAAGGCAGGGTAAAGGCTGCCCCCGCCGAACCAAAGTTGCCCCAGCCGCCATAGATGCCTTCGGCGAGTCCAATCTCTTTCGGGGGGAACCACTCGGCTACCAAGCGGATACCAATGACAAATCCCGCTCCCACAATACTGAGTGCCAAGCGGCTAATCACGAGTTGGCTAAAGTTTTGTGCTAAGGCAAAGGCAATTGCCGGAACCGCCGCATAAATCAATAGCGCCGAATAAGTCAGACGCGGGCCAAACTTATCCAGCAACATGCCGATAATAATCCGTGCCGGAACCGTAAGAGCAACGTTACAGATCCCCAGCGTCCGTATTTGAGCTTCAGATAAACCTAAATCAGCTTGCACCGCTGTTGCAAAGGGCGCAAAGTTAAACCAAACAACAAAGGATAGAAAAAACGCAAACCAGCTCAGGTGTAAGATGCGATATCGACCGCTAAATGACCAAACCTCTTTGAGCATTACCAAACCTTCCTATAAGCGAAATAGCATTAACAGCAACGAGGAGAAAGGTAGCGACTCGCTAACCGACGGTGGTTTTCTCTCGCACGGCTTCTCGGTTCGGTTGTGCCTCGAAATGTTCAATCAGTAGCCCCCGCAGCACGTCTTTGAGTTCATCGCAGGGAACCTTTTTCATAATTTCTTCCCCTAAATGGGCATCCTTCCCCACCTTTCCGCCCATCCAGATATCAGCCGCTTCCACAGTTTCACCATCTTTACGGGCCTTGGTGCCAATTAAGCCAATATCCGCTACTTGCGGTTGACCGCAGGAGTTCGGGCAACCCGTCCAGTGAATCCGTATCGGGCGGGGCAGGTTTAGCTCGCTTTCTAGTTCCTGAATCAGCTTTAGGGCGCGGTTTTTGGTTTCAATCATGGCGTAACTGCAAAATTCACTCCCCGTGCAGGAAACCAATGCCCGGTTGAGTTGTTCTGGGGCGGTAGTGAAACGCTCTTTTACAAGCGGCTCGTTTAGGAACGTCTCTAAACGGGTATCGGGAACATCGGGAATAATCAAATTCTGCTCAACAGTGAGACGAACTTCACCCCCACCGTAAACTTCCGCCAGCCGTGCCAGCTCAAACATTTCATCGGCATACAGGCGACCGATGGGGACGTGCAAGCCGACGTAGTTCAGCCCCGGTTGCTTTTGCTTGTGGACGCCAATATGGTCGCGCTTTTCCCAGTCGATTTCGTCTTTCTCGGCGGCGGGTTCTAAGGGATGTCCCAGTTGATTTTCTAGTTCCGTCCGAAATTTTTCTAAACCCCAATCTTCAATCAGATGCATCATCCGGCACTTTTGCCGCTTCGCCCTTGAACCGTTTTCGTTGTAGACAATTAGCATTGCCTCTGCCAGGGGAACGACCTCTTCCGGAGGTATCCAAGCATTGAGGGGAATCGCTGCTACATAATTATTAGGAGCAAAGTAACCGCCGACGAGCAGGTTAAACCCTAACTTGCCCTCTTTGTAAGCCGGAAGATAGCCTAGGTCGTTAATTTCTGCATGGACGGAGTTGTCGCGCCCCCCAGCGACGGCAATGTTGAACTTCCGGGGCAGGTTACTCAGTGCAAGATTGCCTTGGCTGTTCCCCGTAATCATGTCTTGGAGGTTGCGGACTAACCCACGAGTATCAATCAATTCATCCGCATCAATGCCTGCAACTGGAGAACCTGTAATGTTTCGGACGTTGTCCATACCGGACTGAACGCTGGTTAACCCGGCTTTGAGTAATCGATCAAAAATATCTGGGATGTCCTCGATTCGCATTCCCCGCAGTTGGAGATTTTGCCGCGTGGTAATGTCAGCGTTACCCCGGTCTTGAAACCCTGAGCCTTGGCAGTAGCGTTGCACAATCTCTGCTAGCACGCACATCTGAGTGCTGGTCAAAATGCCATTAGGAATCCGCATCCGCAGCATAAACTTGCCCGGAGTAACCGTGCGATGGAAAAAACCTAGCCATTTAAGTCCATACTCGCGATCGAAGTCATCTACGGCTTCCCAGCCTATTTGAGCGAATTGTTCCAGCTCCTGCTTTAGCAACAAAGGATGTTTTTTGGCTTTAGATTGCTCAATTTTGTTAAGTTTTAGCTTTTTATCAGTGCTGGTCATAAAAGAACCTCGGATTATGGCGTCCTGCTCCTTTGAGAAACCGGAAGATTTGCCCCTAACTTGCTCTGGGAGCCATCGAAAAGACTTTACTCGTGTTAGGTTAATCGACTTCTTCAGTGGAGTTCGTAGGAAATGTTACAAGTTGACCCAATTGCCACAAAAGACACTTTTTACCGAGAGAATATTTTTGATAAATCTCTACCTTTGGGTATAAAAAAAATATAGAACCCTTGCTGATTATTAGGGACTACTTGATTCATTACCAGAGCAATCGGGGCAATTTTTTGAGGATTGCCCCATTTCCTGATGGCGCTTTTACCTCGCTCCTTTGAGTTAATCAACGATTTACTTGCTTGACGTCTATTGGCGAGATAATTAATTCTTCATTTTCATGATGCTCGGCAAACGAACCCTTGGGTTCTTTTAAGAAGAACCAGCAGAGGAACCCCACAACCACAGAAGAAATTCCTAAGGTTTGGAAGAAAATTTGATTTCCTAAAGCGCCTTCTGGTAAAAGGCTGTAGAGGGTTAAGTAACAGACCGCCCCAACGTTACCGTAAGCCCCAACATTTCCAGCAATTTGACCTGTGACTCGACGCTTAATTAGGGGGACAATGGCAAAGGTGGAGCCTTCTCCAGCTTGTACAAAGAAGGAGCAAGCCATAGTAATCACAATTGTCGCCGGGAGCCACCAGTTGCTATTTTGAGTACTCATTAGGAAATAGCCGATGCCCATGCAGCCTGTGAGGATCGTCATTGTCCATTTCCGGCTACCCAACGTATCAGAAATTAAACCACCACCAGGACGGGCGGCTAAGTTCATAAAGGCATAACTGGCGGCAATCATTCCGGCTTGAGTTTTGTTCAAGCTAAAGGTCAGTTCAAAAAAAGCAGGAAGTATGGACACAACTGCCAGTTCTGAGCCAAAGTTCACAAAATAAGTCAGTTCGAGCAGGGCAACTTGATTGAACTTGTAGCGGTCTTCAGCGGGGTAGTGCTTCTTGCCGATCATCAGTTCTTTGTTCACATCCCAGCATTTGTAAGCTTGGAAGAGATACAAACCGAGCAGGAATAGCCAGCTAATAATTAGTCCCACTGAATTGAGGAAACCCACCTGAGTTAAGCGCCAAGCGAGTAATGCGAGAACGCCTGTGAGGGGGATATTCATGGCGAGCAGGAACCAGAAGTCCCGCTTGCTGGTGACTTCTATGCCACCGTGACGGGCAGGACGTTGGTAAACCTTACCTGTGGGCGTATCTTGGACACTGAAAAAGTAGATGACACCGTAAACCGCCGCCGCAATTCCGGTAAGCGCGATCGCTAAACGCCAGTTGGCTTGTCCTCCAGATAGAACTCCTAATCCCAGCGCCACAGAAGGAAGAGCGAACGCCGCCGCCGCCGAGCCAAAGTTACCCCAACCGCCATAAATTCCTTCGGCAAGTCCAATCTCTCTGGGGGGAAACCACTCTGCAACCATCCGAATTCCAATCACAAACCCCGCACCGACGATACTCAACAGCAAACGACTCACCACCAGGGTGTTGAAGTCCTGCGCCAGCGCAAACATGGTACAGGGAATTGCTGCGAAAACGAGTAGCGCCGAGTAGGTAACGCGGGGGCCAAACTTGTCCAGCAACATACCAATGATGATGCGGGCGGGAACAGTTAAAGCCACATTACAAATGGCAAGAGTTCGTACCTGGGTAGTGCTTAGACCTAGGGATTCTTGAACTGTTGTGGCAAAGGGAGCGAAGTTAAACCACACCACAAACGAGAGAAAGAAGGCAAACCACGTCATGTGTAAGATGCGGTACCTGCCGTGAAATGACCAGATTTCTTTGAGCATTAATTACCTTCTTTAAGTAGAAACTGCGGCTTAATTATAGGGAGCAGATTGGTGAAAAGAATATCAGCCATTGCTGAATTTGTAGCTTGAAATATTGAGGCTGATCGAAGTAAAAGTCTTCCTTTCACTAAACTTATTTTGGAAAACCGAGTGTTGTTTTTGATCCCAGTTTTCGGCTTAGAAGTAAAGAGATGATTTGACGAAAGTTATTAATCTCTTAAATAAGAATTAATTATTTTGTCATCACTAATCCCAGTAAGTTTAATTCTTTATTTGCTTCATTAAGCATCACATTCTTCAAGACATGAAATGGTATACTTTGTTACAAAATACTAATAAATATGAAGATTTTGCACAGCAACCATTCTTTTCTTGCATCAATCTAAAACGAAGCGGCGATCGCACAAACTAGACAAATAAACATTGAGTTGAGCAACAAAAAGCAAATTGCCGTACTTTTCAACAAAGTAAGTCAAGAAAAAAATAGAGTCCCTAGCCTTACGATTAAGGACTCTACTAATATTTCAGAAACGCTTCAATTTGCGGAACAACGCACCACACCAGATGCGGAGAAATTAGAGGAATAGAACAGAGACTGTTACAACCCATTTAGGATTGCTATATCACTTAAACTCTTACCTTCATGGGCGAAGTTTTGCACCAAAATTCTCGATTAGCAACTGCTGTAACACAGGCTTCAAATCCTCACAAGCAATGCCTTTTTGTACGCAGGTGCCGAGGTGGGCATCTTTACCGACTTTGCCACCCATGTAGAGGTCTACACCTTCAACGGTTTTACCATCTTTGCGGACTTTGGTTCCCATTAAGCCGATATCGGCAACTTGCGGCTGTCCGCAGGAGTTAGGGCAACCTGTCCAGTGAATCCGCACAGGTTGAGTAATAGTGAGGGATTCATCGAGTTCTTTAACCAAGTCAATGGCGCGATTTTTAGTTTCAATCAAGGCAAAGTTGCAAAACTGTGCCCCGGTACAAGATACTAGCGATCGCTCCAAGGGTTGCGGCTCGATGGAAAAACGTTCCAACAGTGGTTCTGCTAAAAATGCCTCTAAGCGAGAATCCGGGATGTGAGGAATAATGACATTTTGCTCAACCGTCAGGCGAATTTCACCATTCCCATAAACTTCTGCCACCCGCGCCAGATCAAACATATCCTGGGCATAGAAGCGACCTGTGGGAATGTGCAACCCGACAAAATTTAATCCTGACTGCTTTTGACGATGCACACCGATGTGATCTCGCTTTTCCCAGTCGATTTCGTCCTTCTCTGCGGCGGATTGCAAGGTACGTCCGAGTTGTTCTTGCACCACGGCGCGAAACTTTTCCACGCCCCACTCATCAATTAGCCACATCAACCGGGCTTTTTGGCGATTTGCCCGCAGTCCGTTGTCGCGGTAGACCTCCAAAATGACACGGCACAGGTCAACTACATCGTCAGGAGTCACCCAGGCATTTAAAGGAATTGCCGCTTCGCAGCGTTTGGCGGAGAAGAAGCCACCAACCACGACATTAAACCCGATTTGCCCTTCTTTGTAGGCAGGAACAAAAGCAATATCGTTAATTTCGGCGTGGATAGAGTTATCGCGACCGCCCTCAATGGCAATGTTGAATTTGCGAGGCAGGTTGGTGAATTCTGGATTACCCTCACCACTGTTGGTGATCATATCCTGCACCTGCTGCACCAGTTCGCGAGTGTCGATTAGCTCATCGGCGTCAATTCCCGTTACAGGGGAGCCTGTGATGTTGCGGACGTTGTCCATCCCGGACTGAACGCTGGTTAAGCCGACTTTCTGAAATCTCTGGAAAATATCGGGTACGTCTTCTAAGCGGATACCGCGTAACTGGATATTTTGGCGGGTGGTGATGTCGCCACTGCCATCTTCACCGTGGCGTTGCAAGACTTCGGCAAGTACCCGCATTTGAGTGCTGGTTAAAATTCCACTCGGCATCCGCAGCCGCAGCATAAATTTGCCGGGAGTAACGGGGCGATAAAATACACCCATCCATTTGAGGCGATGTTCCAAGTCAGTTTTGTCCATCGCTTCCCAGCCGATTTGAGCAAAATGCTCAAGCTGTTCTTTGATGGCAAGCCCGTCTTTTTCGGCTTTAAATTTTTCAAACTTGTTCAGGCTTGTCTCTGGCTTGGCGGCGCTGATCATGGGTTTCTCCTAGTACGTGGCGTTCTGATGTGCGAACGTTCATCAAGAGCGCTTTGGTGCCATTACTCTTTGCAAACCACGTTATTCAAACGCCAAGGGGAGATTTGTATATAAAGTTACAGAATGTATCTTTATATGAAGAAATCACATATTGGTTATGCGTCTTTTACATAAAGTGCAGGATTATTTGTGGAATAGCTGATCTTTGAACCCTAAAAAGATAGCGCCTACTTCTAGGAGTAGGCGCTAAAACTTAGTTCGATCTCTGTACTAAAGCCCTAACAATTGGGCTTCTCTAGATGGGTGCGTCAAAGTAGTAGGGCAGACATCACCCACCCTACGACTAACGACTATTCCGCATCATCATGAGCGTAGCGCCGATAGAGGAAGTCTAAGGCGTAGTTGCGGAGTTCGTAATATTGAGGATTTTCCATAATCTGGGCGCGGTTTCTGGGGCGAGAGAAGGGAATGTCTATGATTTCCCCAATATGAGCGGCGGGCCCATTAGTCATCATCACGATCCGGTCGGCTAGGAATAATGCCTCATCGATGTCGTGAGTAATCATCAAGACTGTGACTTTGCTTTCGCGCCAAATCTTTAAGAGTTCTTCTTGCAGTTCTTCTTTCGTAATTGCATCTAATGCCCCGAAGGGTTCGTCGAGAATCAAGATTTCTGGACGAATCGATAAAGCACGGGCGATCGCTACCCGTTGCTTCATCCCCCCGGAAAGCTGTGAAGGTCGTTTATCAACGGAGTCTGTCAGTCCCACCATTTCCAGATACTCCCGCACAATTGCCCGCTTTTGAGCCTGGGTTTTGTGGGGATAAACTGAATCCACGCCTAAATAAACATTGTCAAAGGCGCTCAACCAAGGCAGCAGAGCGTAATTCTGGAACACCATCATCCGGTCGGGCCCCGGTTCGGTAATTAGCTGTTTTTTCAGCCGCACTTCGCCATGGGTAGGTGACGAGAAACCCGCCACCATATTTAGTAATGTTGACTTCCCACAGCCAGAGTGACCAATCAAGCAAATAAAGTCGCCTGCATGAACAGTGAGGTTGACGCCTGTCAGTACAGTGTAGGAACCTGTGGGCGTAGGATAAACCTTTGAAACATCCTCAATAACAAGCAAGGGATCTCCAGTCTTGGGAGTTGGGGGATGGGATGGGGTGTTGAGAAGGTTGCCAGTGTTGATTGCTGCCATGAGGTATAGGAAGAAGGTTGAAGGGGGACGTTCTGCAAGTTGAGAGTTGAAGGTTAGCAGGTGAAAATTTGCACAGATCCAACCTGCAACGTTAGCTTTAGGCTACTGGGGTAACTAAATCATCAATATCAATCTCTTCAACACGGATTTGGCGCTTGATTTCTAGATTGTTGAGGTAGTCGATGGGGTTGTCTGGATTGAATACGGTACCGTCAAACATGCGGATGGAATCGCGATCGCGTCCGACATCTGGCATACCCAATTCCCGTACAGCAGCACCAAACAAATCGATTCGCCGCACTCGTTCTAAAATGCTCACCCAGTTTTTCGGGAAGGGAATAATCCCCCAACGAGCCAGTTGTGTCATCAACCACAAGCCCTCTACCTGATCGGGGTAGTTCGTTCTATCGACGTAGAACTGGTTGAAGCGAGGCAATTGCTGAGGGGCTTCTCCCATACCGCGATCATAGGGGTCGATAAAGCCAGGGCGAGTGTACTCTGGCGCGGAACCCACATACTGTTCGCGCGTTAGTAGGGCGAGAATTTCCTCCCGGTTACGCAAATCATCGCAGTATTCGCAGGCTTCCAGAAGTGCCTTCACTAAAGCAATGTGGGTTTGAGGATACTTGTTGACCCATTCTTCGCGCACCCCTAGCACTTTCTCTGGATGTCCCGCCCAAAGGTCTAGGTCTGTAGCAATGACAAAGCCCAAGTCTTCGTAGACGGCGCGAGAGTTCCAGGGTTCGCCGACGCAGTAGCCGTCAATATTCCCCGCCTTCAAGTTGGACACCATCTGCGGTGGTGGAATTACCGTCAAATTGACATCGCCATCGGGATCGATTCCCCCTGATGCCAACCAGTAACGCAGCATCAGGTTGTGCATGGAGGAAGGATACACCATCCCCAAGGTGTGAACTTTGTCCGGCGTCGCTTGCAGGGCGGATTTGAAATCGGCTAAGGTGCGGACGCCCTGGTTGTACAACTGCTTGCTGAGGGTAATCGCATTGCCGTTGCGGGATAGCGTTAATGCACAAACCACGGGCATTTTGGGCTTATTGCCTGCCCCAAGCGTCAGGGATAGGGGCATCCCAGCCACCATTTGGGCGGCGTCCAAGCGTCCGGTGACGATTCCTTGGGCGATCGCTTTCCAACTCGGTTCGCGGTTCAAAGTGACTTCTTCTAAGCCATATTTAGCGAAAAAGCCTTTTTCTTTGGCAACCACCAGAGGCGCACAATCCGTCAGCGGAATAAAGCCAATCTCCAGATTGACTTTTTCTAAACCATTGCGGGCAACAATTTGGGGCAGCTTGGATTGCCGATGCTTCGCTTTTTTCTGCTGATTGAGGAAGTAAAGCATCTCATTCCGCAATTGGTAGTAGCTGGGATGATTCACCACCTCTAGGCGTTGGCGTGGTCGCGCTATTTCCACATCAATAATTTGTCCGATGTGGGACTCTGGCCCGTTCGTGAGCATCACAATCCGGTCGGATAGCAACAGGGCTTCATCCACATCGTGAGTCACCATAATGCAGGTGACTTTACTCTCCTGGCAGATTTTCATCAACTGCTCTTGCAAGCCGCCACGAGTCAAAGCATCTAACGCCCCAAAGGGTTCGTCTAATAACAGCAACTTCGGACGAATCGCCAGAGCACGAGCGATCGCCACACGCTGTTTCATTCCCCCCGAAAGCTCACCCGGTCGCTTAGAAGCCGCCTGTCGCAGACCCACCAGATCGATATGGTGTTCCACAATCCCTTTACGCTCATCCTTAGAACGATGTGCCATCACTTCGTCTACACCCAAAGCGATGTTTTCCCTAACACTAAGCCAAGGAAGCAGGGAGTAGTTTTGGAACACTACCATGCGATCGGGGCCGGGTTGAGTCACTTGCCGTCCTTCCAAAATCACTCCACCCTGAGTGGGTTGATCCAGACCCGCAATGATATTTAATAAGGTGGATTTGCCGCAACCTGAATGTCCGATTAAGGAAATAAACTCCCCTTGTCGAATTTTCAGGTCGATATTTTTGAGGGCAATATACTTGCCACCATTCGGGAGGGGAAATACTCGGTCAACGCGATCGATTTCAACAAAGACAGACATGGCTTAAAAAAGTGAAAGTTGAACGAATTGCAATTAAAGTGTGATTCCAATTTTCTCAATGCTTACTACAGACGCTTTTATTGCTCCTTCCATCCCTTTTTCTCCCCTTAATGTCAGGAAGCATTTTTATGCTTTGTGGGCGATGTGTAGCAACATTTAATCAAATTGGGGTGAAGTGTCAAAAGGGACTTGAAGTTTCATCCTTTATCCTGAACTACGCCCCCAACAATCGCACACTTCCTACTTATTTTTGGTCTTCAGGAACAACCTTTGAGGCGATAAATACAACCATCCGGTCTAGCAACAAACCCACTAAACCGACATAAACCAGCGCTAGGATAATATCACTGAGTCGCGAACTATTGTAAGAGTCCCAAATAAAGAAGCCGATTCCCACACCACCGACTAACATTTCAGCCGCAATAATCGCTAACCAGGATAACCCGATGCCAATTCGCAAACCCGTAAAAATGTAGGGTACGGCGGAGGGAAATAGAACTTTAAAGAAATATTTTTGGCGAGAGAGTCGCAACACACGGGCAACGTTTTTGTAATCTTGAGGTATTTGTTGGACGCCTACCGTAGTGTTAATAATAATCGGCCAAACTGCTGTAATGAAAATTACAAAAATCGCTGAAGGTTGACTATCGCGAAAGGCAGCTAAAGAAATAGGCAACCAAGCAAGAGGAGGAATGGTGCGTAAAACTTGAAAAAGTGGGTCTAGCGCATCATACATAAAGGAACTGCTGCCAATTAAAATCCCCAAGGCAATCCCCACAAAGGTCGCCAGAAAGAAGCCAACTGCCACCCGTCCCAAACTAGCCGCAATTTGTATCCCTAAGCCTTTATCGATCCCACCATTATCAAAAAAAGGATTGATAATCAGAGGGTTCCAGGTGTCTTGCCACACTTTCAGAGGACTGGGCAAATTTGAGTCAGGGCTTGAGGTAAGAATTTGCCAGATCACCAGAAAAATGATGATGGCAATCAGTGGACGGATAATTTTTTGAAACGGCTTCCTCAAGGCGATATTGGTTCTTGATCTACTGCGGCGTTGAGGACGAGTATCGAGATTGGTTGCCATGGGTTTTCTAGCTGTGGGTAATGATGCGTATTCAGAAATTCATAATTAGCCCTTAGCGATCGCTTTTGGTACTGCGCTTAGCACCATCACTCTCATTGGTAATGTGTTCATCACCCGGCAATCTGTTAACAGCTAAGGGCTAATCCTAATTAAACTTTCTTGATTTTGAGGCTCTTCAAATAAGCCTCTGGATTTTCTGGGTCAAATTTGACGCCATCGAAGAAGGTTTCAACGCCGCGAGAGGTGCTAGTGGGAATTTCTGCTGCGGGAACACCTATTGCTTGAGCCGCTTCTCTCCACAAGTCTTCCCGGTTAACTTTGTCAATAATTGCCTGCGTGTCGGTATCAGCAGGTAGATAACCCCAACGAATGTCTTCTGTGAGGAACCACAGGTCGTGACTTCTATAAGGATAGGAGGCATTATCTGCCCAGAATTTCATCAGATATGGGGAGTTTTGTTCTGTGCGTCCATTGCCATAATCAATGTTGCCTTTGGAGCGCTCGACGATGTCTTTGGCTGGAACGTTGAACCATCGGCGCTGCGAGACAATTTCACACATCTCTTCTTTGTTTTCGGCTTTGTCACACCATCGCTGGGCTTCTTGGATTGCCATTAACATTGCCTTAGCGGCTTTGGGGTGTTTATCGACCCAATCTGCTCGCATGGCAAAGGCTTTTTCGGGATGGTCTTTCCAGAGTTCGCCTGTAACTAAGGCGGTATATCCGGCATTCTGGTTGACTAGCTGCGCGTTCCACGGTTCACCCACACAAAAAGTTTCCATGGCGTTCACTTTCATGTTGGCAACCATCTGCGCTGGTGGGATGGGAACGACGGAAACATCTGCATCTGGATTAATACCCCCTGCGGCTAACCAGTAACGCATCCACAGGTCATGGGTACCACCGGGAAAGGTCATGGCAGCCTTGAGGTCTCCTTTACCGCCAGCTTTAGCTTGAGCAAAGGCTTGTTTGATGGGAGTACTGTCTAGACCTACTTTTAGCGCCTTGTAGGTATTAGCCACTGAAATTGCCTGACCGTTGACATTTAACCGTGCCAGGAGATACATGGGTACGGGCTGCTGAGTAATCTTACCTAAGGACATCAGGTAAGGCATGGGGGTTAAGATATGCGCTCCATCAATACCACCACCCCCTGAACCGAGTTCCAAATTGTCGCGGGTGACAGGCCAAGACGCTTGCTTTTCTACCTTTACATCCGTCATGCCGTACTTTTTATAGAACCCTTTTTCCAGCGCAATAATTAGGGGAGCAGCATCTGTTAGGGCAATGAATCCTAGCTTGGCAGTGGTGACTTCTGGAGTATCGGCGGGACTGAGATTGACGGCAGTTGCACTGTCAACCTCTGTTGTTGCGTTGTTACCGGAACTACAGCCGTGGACTAAGAAAGAGGCAGCGGTAGCAGCGCTGGCTGTGAGGATGAATTTCCGTCTAGTAAACTTCGTCATGCTGGTGGTCGAGTGGGGTAAGGGATGGTGGGGGGGGTATTAAGTACAGTTAAGGTTGCCCAATCGCTGCGCTGCGGTTGGGTAGAAAGACAGTGTTTGTGAATGCTTGAAAAGACTACGACTGCTTAGGGCGGTAGGATTTATTGAGGCTTATTCCTGGCTAGGCACTGCCGATTGTGAGCTTGTTCAAATATTTAAAACGTTATTCAGAGGGTGGGGTGGATGCGATCGCTCTGCTTGTTGATTAAAGGTATGCAAACGCCAAAGAGAAATTTGTATCTCTAATTACAAAATGTTGCAAATTCTTAATAAAAGGCATGATTTCTATGCATTTTTTGCATAACTTGCCTCTGAAGCCGGAATACTTCATCCTTAAGGTTGATGCTGTACCATCCTGATTCGTTGGCGTCTGTCTGTTAAACCTTAAACAGGCAAAAATCTTGAGGTTTTTATGAATCGTCGGACATTTTTAAGTTGGGTGGGAGTTGGTGGGCTAGCGAGTTTTTTACCTGTGGCGATCGCCGCTTGCTCTCCGGAGACAGAAACTCCCGTCAGTCAGAGTAGTCCCACTAATAAATTTCAATCCGTTGGTACGGTGGCTGAGTTAGAGCAAAATGGTCAAATTAATAAAAAGTTGGCTGGCACTCCCCTACTCGTCATCCGCAACCCCACTGCACCGGACTCTCTACTCGCCGTTAATCCCACCTGCACCCATGCAGGCTGCGAGGTGAATTGGAATCCTGACCAAAAAGCCTTCGCTTGCCCCTGTCACGGTTCTAAGTTTGCACCGGATGGCAAAGTACTAGAAGGCCCAGCTAACGAGCCTCTGACAGCCTATCAAGCCAAAGTTGAGGGTGATTCAGTGGTGGTGAACGCGGGCTAAAAACTTATTGAGTGACTAACTGCTCAAACAATCGCTCAAGAACGGGTTCTGGGACTACACCGACTAACGTCTTAACCACAACCCGTTCGGAATTAAGAAAGAAAAATTGCGGCACGCCCTGTACGCGATACTGTTTGAGCAAGGGTCGCCACTGGGGGTTGTCAACGTTAAGCATGACGAAGTTGAGTTGCGAACCATAGCGATCGTGCAATTTCTCCAAAGTCGGTGCGATCGCTTGGCAACTAGTACACCAGTCAGCGTAGAACTCCACCAGTGTAGGCAAAGAATTATTCAACGCCTCCTCATAGGGAACCGACTCGGCTGCCATGGCTCTAAGGGTCGTTAAACCCGCTCCCGGAGCCGGACTAGCAGCGGCTGGGGGCGTCAGGGAAGAGCAGAATAACGTACTGCAAGCCAACAAAATTAGGAGGACGGTGCGAAGTTTGGAGGGGAAGCTATTCATACAGTTTTGCCGAAGACTGACTACTTCCAGTAAACGCGATCGCACCAAAAAAGTCCTCCCTGAGATGAGGAGCAGGGGAGCAGGGGAGAACCTCTTACCTTTCATACTTCACCCTTCACCCTTCACCCTTCATACTTCACCCTTCACCCTTCATACTTCATACTTCACCCTTCATACTTCATACTTTCTCCCCTACTCAGGACTCAGGACTCAACACTCTTGAGTGTTAATCTATCCACGCACAATCATCAAAGCGGCTAACATACACAGGCGGCTGAGGAGCTTTCCTGTAGTCTCTGGAGTTAACTCTTGATTCGTACCTGTAGTCTCTGGAGTTAACTCTTGGTTCGTGGAAATTCTGGGGATTAGCTGCAGGCTGAGGACGAGAGGATGGCTTTGAGACGGGCGGCGGGGAAACCGTTGCTTGTGCCGCTCTTCTGAGGGAACGCAACTGAGCATAGGCAGCATTAATCTGCTGTAGTTTTTCGTGAGCTTTTCGTTGTAGCCGAGCATTTCCCATAAAACGGTCTGGGTGCCACACAAAGGCTAAATCTTTGTAACTTTGGTGAAGCTCTTCCTGGGAAACTCTCGGCTCCAGCTCTAGGATTCCGTAGCAGTCAACATCTAACATCTACAAACACCCTATAGCGACAGGGATAAGAGTGCAGGTGGACAGGACACTTTTTTGTTTAACCAGCCGCTAGTAGAGTGCCCGGTGCGGGAAGACTTAGCTGGTCAATCATTGTTGCCTCAGTACACTCGTGTCGAGAATACTAATTCAACTCCATAGGTAGTGCGGAGGTATCGAGCCAAACAATATATCAGTTAAAGTAAGTATCCATTCCGTAACATTTCTTCAATTTGGCTGCTTTTTCTACATCACCTTCTGATCGAGGTTATTTACAGTTATTGCAAAGGAGCAACAACCGAGTTGCCAAGGTGAAAAAGTAAAAAAAGTGCCAATTTCCATGGCGATCGCAAGCTACTCTGGAAAACTAGAGGAAGTGTGCTTGTAACTACATAAGCCTAAAATTCCTGATTCCATTTACTTGAAATCATCTACACCTCAAGCTCCGGCTAACTGCTCCTTACTATTAGCCTGAGCGCGATCAATATCATTAACCGGATTGGACACAAGCATGAAGCTGGCAGCACGAGTTAGTCAAGTTCCACCCTCCCTAACCCTGGCAATTTCCGCCAAAGCCAAAGCGATGAAGGCAGACGGAATAGATGTCTGTAGCTTCAGTGCCGGGGAACCTGATTTTGACACCCCAGCGCCGATCAAAGCCGCTGCTAAAAAAGCCCTGGATGAAGGTAAAACCAAGTATGGCCCTGCGGCTGGGGAACAGCAGTTAAGAGAAGCGATCGCGCATAAGCTCAAAGTAGAAAATAATCTCGATTACCGTGCCGAAAATGTCATCGTCACCAATGGCGGTAAGCATTCTCTCTTCAACCTGATGCTAGCGATGATTGATGTTGGGGATGAAGTGATTATTCCCGCTCCCTACTGGCTGTCTTATCCAGAAATGGTAAAACTTGCCGGAGGAACCCCCGTCATTGTTCCCACCGATACCTCGACAAACTACAAAATCACCCCCGAACAGCTACGCGCTGCGATTACTCCTCGCACTCAGCTATTTGTCCTCAATTCTCCCTCTAATCCAACGGGGATGGTTTACACTCCAGCAGAGATCAAAGCCCTAGCAGAGGTAGTCGTTGAGACAAATATCCAGGTAGTTTCTGATGAGATTTACGAAAAAATCCTCTACAACGGCACAGAACACGTAAGTATTGGCTCGCTCGGAGCAGACATATTTGAGCGCAGCGTCGTTAGTAGTGGGTTTGCCAAAGCGTTCTCGATGACGGGTTGGCGTTTGGGCTACCTAGCTGGTTCCGTCGAACTAATTAAGGCAATGACCACCATTCAAGGTCACAGTACATCAAATGTCTGTACCTTTGCTCAGTATGGGGCGATCGCGGCTTTGGAAGGTTCCCAAGATGGCGTCGAAGAGATGCGCCTCGCCTTTGCCAAACGACGACAGGTAATGTTAGAGCGTCTCCAAGCTATTCCTGGACTAACTTGTCCTGTACCAGAAGGAGCGTTCTACTTGTTCCCCAATATCAGTAAATGCGGTCTAAAATCCCTAGACTTTTGCAACGCCCTTCTAGAATCTCAACAAGTCGCAACAATTCCTGGCATTGCCTTTGGTGACGATGATTGCATTCGTCTCTCCTACGCCACCGATATGACCTCAATTGAGAAAGGTATGGATCGCTTGGAGAAGTTTGTACGCCAGACTCTAGCGTGAAAGAACTGCTGACGTGCTGAATGCGATCAAATTTGGCTACTACTCCCCTTTGCGTTCACACCTACTGTGTATACACATCTCTTACCAGGATACAAAATGTGTTTGATCCCCCTAAATTCCCCTTGGAGATCCCCCTCCCGTCCCCCTTCAAAAGGGGGAAGCCAGAAGATGCTTCGCCTTTGATATCACAGGGGACTTTGACTCCGGTTCCCCCCTTTTTCAAGGGGGGCTAGGGGGGATCGAGAAAAGCTGCAAAGTTATCTTGTGCAACAGCTTCCTCACGGCTAACCAATCCCCACCAACTAATGACTAATAAACGTCTTACTCCCTACCTATTCCTCTTACCTGCCCTATTTATTTTGGGGTTAAGTGTATTTTGGCCAGCATTGCAAGCCTTTTTTCTGAGTTTTACTCGTTATGAATACGACCTCACAGCAAGACCCTTGTGGATTGGGTTAGAAAACTTCCAACGCTTGTGGACAGATGCAGTGTTTTGGAAAACCCTAGGAAATACTCTTATCTATCTAGTAGGAGTCGTACCCATTTTAGTGATTTTTCCTTTAGGAATGGCAATTTTAGTCAACCAAAAACTCCGGGGAATTAGTTGGTTCCGCGCTTCTTTTTATACACCTGTGGTCATCTCAATGGTAGTGGCGGGGATTGCCTGGAGATGGCTGTATGCAGAAAATGGTTTGCTCAATCAACTCCTCAATCAACTCGGTTTTAGTGAAGGAATTCCTTGGCTTACTAGCCCTCAGTGGGCAATTTTTAGCGTGATGGCGGTGACGATTTGGAAGGGGTTGGGTTACTACATGGTGATTTATTTGGCGGGTTTGCAATCTATCCCGCCTGAACTTTATGAAGCGGCTGCTTTGGATGGTTCAGATGGCTACATCAAGCACTGGGATATTACTGTACCTTTAATGCGACCTTATCTAGTGTTGGTCGCGGTTATTTCAGCAATTTCCGCCACAAAGGTATTTGAAGAAGTCTACATCATGACTCAGGGAGGGCCACTTAATAGTTCTAAGACAGTTGTTTACTATTTATATGAACAAGCGTTTTCTAATTTGGAAATTAGCTATGCCTGCACGATTGGCTTAGTGCTATTTTTAGTAATTTTTGGATTGTCACTTCTCAATTTAAAGCTTTCTCAAGGACGCCGTCGTTTTTTGTGATTTAAGTTGTCCGTTGGAGTGCGATCGCCCCACAACTAATATCATTTCCTGTCCCCCCAAGGAAGATAGCCTCAAACTGCCGCAGACCCTACACCAGAGTAGGCATTTCAGGGGAACGCTGGGAGCAATACCCCTCTTTTGTCACTTTGCTAGATTTTCACGAATTTACGTTGTTTCAGACCGATCTTACAGAAAAAGGATATTTTTATTTTGGGGTTACACATATTCTCGAAGACCTTAATTTCTGAAGACTAAAGCTGAGCGCGGCTGCTTAAAAAAGAATCTGTGGACACATTTTTCCCAGATTCTTTCTAAATTCAAGAACAACATGTTCATATGTATATATGGACACTTTTGCCGAGAAAAAATCAGTCGGAAAATTTTTATACTCTTCCCAATCTTTCATGTCTGGATCGAGCATCCAGAGAAAGTAAAAAAAATCTTTCTGATAATAAACGTAATTATAAAAAGCGTCAAAGCCTTCTATTGGCAAGTAAGAATGCCCGTTTATTTCTCCATTCTTCATTCGTTCAAATATATCGAATTCCGAGAAATTCAAAAAAGAAGCGTCCAGACGAAAAGAATCTTTCTTTTCAATAATTGGTGAAAGAAAAGCTTCAACAGCTGTAAGCAGAGTAAAATCCTCTATATCACCTAAAAATTTACCATCAAACCAAAGTCTACATCCTCCGTAAGGAATGTATCCAAGGAATTTTACTACTGAATATTCAATAGCAAATGTTTGAGGTTCTCCAATTAATTTATTGTCACTTCTCAATTTAAAGCTTTCCCAAGGACGCCGTCGTTTTTTATAATTTAAGTTGTCCGCTGGAGTGCGATCGCTCAATAACTACTTCTGCCCTTTGACCGCATTTACTTAGAGCTGGCGTTTGTCATTGATTTAGTCAGCCGCGATCGCATCCTATCATTCCAAGCCCGCTCAACTAAGTCAAAATTGTCCCACCCAGTAAGCGGGAGTAGCGATACTCCAACTCAGCCTTCAGTAAAGGATATTGCTCCAGGGTTTCATCCCGCAGCATTGCCTTTTCGGCGGCATCTCGCGCTAAGTTCAACACATCTTGATCTTCCACTAAACTGGAGAGTGCAAAATCTGGCAACCCTGACTGACGCATACCCAATACCTCCCCTGGCCCTCGAAAGCGCATATCCATTTCGGAGATGAAAAAACCATCCTGGGACTGTTCCAAAACGCTTAGGCGTTGACGGGCGTTATCAGTCTTAGAACCGCTCATCAGCAAGCAATAAGAGCGCTCAGAGCCGCGACCAACTCGACCGCGTAACTGATGCAGTTGGGATAAACCAAAACGCTCAGCATTTTCAATCAGCATCACTGTCGCATTGGGGACATCAACACCGACTTCAATCACAGTAGTTGAGACAATAATTTTGGTTTGGTTGTCCCGAAAGGCGTTGAGCGCTTCATCTTTCTCAGCAGAAGACATCCGTCCGTGGAGTAACCCCACCTGAAATTCTGGAAAGATACTTTCCGAAAGTCGCTGATGCTCCTCAACGGCGGAACGGACATCGAGTTTTTCTGATTCTTCAATTAGGGGCAAAACGATGTAAGCCTGAAATCCTTGGGCAATTTCACGGCGGATGAGGTCATAGGTGTGGGTGCGTTCTTTTGCCGTGAGGACAGTGGTTTGAATTTGCTGGCGTCCGGGCGGCATCTCATCAATCTGGCTAACATCCAAGTCGCCGTGCAATGTTAGTGCTAGCGTGCGGGGAATGGGGGTAGCGGTCATGGTGAGGACGTGAGGCGACTGCCCTTTTTGCTGTAATTTTGCCCGTTGCTGCACGCCAAAGCGGTGCTGTTCGTCGATTACGACTAAACCCAAGCGATTGAAGTTTACGGGGTCTTGGATTAGGGCATGAGTCCCCACCAACAGGGGGAGTTCTCCGGTTTCGAGCTGGGCGTGAATCTGCCTGCGTTTGGCGGCTTTGGTAGAACCTGTGAGCAGTTCGACGGGTAGGTGGAGGAGGTTAAACCAGCTAACGAGCTTGCGGTAGTGCTGTTCGGCTAAAACCTCAGTGGGAGCCATCAGAGCAGCTTGATAGCCTGATTGAACGGCGGCGAGGATGGCAATAACGGCAACGACGGTTTTCCCAGAACCCACATCCCCCTGCACCAGACGATTCATGGGGTTGGTGGATTGTAAGTCGTTGAGGATGTCGTTGACGACTCTTGTTTGTGCCCCGGTGAGTTTAAAGGGAAGGAGCTGATAGAAGCGCTCTATGAGCTGACCTGTGGGAGCGAGAATGGCGCTGTTTTGGGCTTTTCGCTGGGTTTGACGGCGTTGGAGGAAGCCGAGCTGTAGGTAGAAAAACTCATCAAAAACCAAGCGGCGGCGGGCGGCGGCTAAGGTGTCGCTATCTTGGGGAAAATGGATATTAGCGATCGCCTCTTTTAATTTCATCAGCCCATACTGGTTCCGCAATCCCGCAGGTAAGGGGTCTTTGATCTGCAAAGCAGCAGGCAAAGCCGCAATGACTGCTTTTCTCACCAAATCTGCGGGTACCCCTTCCGTCAGGGGATAAACAGGCACAACACGACCAATTTTGATCGAGTCAATGCTGCCGCCGGGGCCATCTAAAACCTCCAGTTCCGGGTCTTCTAGGGTAATACCGTACTTATTTTTTTTCACCAATCCAGACGCCGCTACCACCGAATCTGGAGGAAAACGGCGCTTTTGCTGCTCCTGCCAACCCCGGCTACTATAGCGATTGCCAGCAAAAAAGCGGCTGATTTTGAGTTGACCTGTATGGTCTTTGATCAGTAACTCGAAAATTGTCAGTTTTTTATTGCGGGGGCTAGTAAAGCAGTTACAACGCTTCACCGTTCCCATTAGCGTCACCGTTTCGCCAACTACTAACTTTGAGATTGTCACCTGACGGGCGTAGTCAATATGGTCGCGGGGATAGTAGTACAGGATGTCCCGCACTGTATGTAACCCCAGGCGAGATAAATATCCACCTTTTCTGGGGCCAATATTGTCTAGCTTTTCTAACGGCTGCTCCAAGGTAGGGGTGCGGGGAGACAATCCGTAGGGATCGCTGGTGTGGGACTGAACGACGGGTGTTGTGCGGGGAAGTTTGGCTTTTACGGAGTGAGATTGTGACTTGCCCGTTTCCAGACTTTGATCCGGTGGAGATAACGGTGAGGCTGGGCGGAGGTTTGGGTTGTGCTGAAGCTGATGGAGAAACTGCCGTGTCTGGGCGATTAGGTGTTGCCGCGCTTCAATATCCATTTGAGGATAACGGGCAAACTCCGTGGCAAGCGATCGCCACTGGCGCTGCTCTTCTTCCCGCAGATGGTAAGATTTTTTCCCCAAACTCAGGCAAAGAAACTCACTGAAGCGGTACTGCTTGCCCATCAAGTCTGTAAAACCCTTCTGTGCTTCCACGGCTAGGGCTTTTTGTAGCCTCACCCAATCTGGCAATTCCGTTTCCAATCTTCGCCTCCTTTTGGTCAATTTCAAGGCTAAGGAGATCAGGAGAGCAACCAGTAAAAAGTAATGCTTTTTACCTTATTTTGCCTTCTGAGTCCCTATTCATCAAACCAACTCGATCGCCAAGCGGATTCTGCCTGAGCGCTCGCTAACTCTCGCTGTTGTTTTCGATCCTGCCGCCGCAGCTGCATCGCTTTGCTAGACAGGTGGCGGAGTTGACTGCGTTTAGCCGTTAAGGTAGGGTCAGCAAACTCAATTTCTGATAATCGCAAATTAATCGCCAGTAGGGGTGTGATTGTCGAGTCTTCTAATTTGTCCTCAGTTTGCCGTTCCACCAACAAGTTTAGAAGATTCGGCGGCCCTGGTGTGACCTCCATCGCTCCCTTGGCGCGCATGGCGGCTTCGAGAACGGCTTCTGGAAGTTGCTGGGGAAGAATATTATTTTGCTGCAGCAGGCGATTAGCATCACGGGAGGCGGTTTTCAGAATCTTCGCGATCGCCTGTTCGATTTGCCCTTGCCACTGCACAAGCTGTTCAGCACTAGATAAGGGCGGAGCCTCTTCCTCCGTTTCGCTGGTTTCAGGAGATAAAAGAAATGAATCCTGATTTAATGCCGGAAGTTCCAACTCGAAAGAATAGTCACTGGTATCCGGCGTCAAGGAGGAGTCTAAGTCAAAAGATAGCTCGCTATCTGAGGGAGAGTCTAAGTTCAGCGTTAAGTCTCCCAGCGTTGGAGCAATGGGTGAGTTTGAATCCTCAGGGAATTGCCTGGGGAGTGGGAAAATTGCCTCCGGATTTTCTTCTGATTCAGTCTTTGTTTCCGGTGCGTCTAAAGCTAAACGTAACTGTTCCTGTGCCTCAGAGCATAGCTGCTTGAGCGCTTGCTGGAGCTTGTGTCGTTGAGCAAACGGCAAACTGACAAAGGATTTGGGATAGCCTTGGGTGCAGATATGGTAGCTCACCATAATTAGCTGCTGCCGCACCGCTTGACCTAATAAGTTGAGATAGTGGGAGTAAGCCTCATGGACTTCTAAACGCAGATTAGCGATCGCCTCTTCTAAGGCGGCAATGTCTCGCTCAATTTGCTCAATTGGTTTTGCCATAACACTCTATCAAGTCCAATAAACGGTCTCTGACGCAGATCATCTATGAAAACGCTGATTCTGTCGTCGGGGCAAGACACAGCGCCCCTGTCCCGTCTCCATAAATTTTGCTTGCTACAGATACTTTTCTTGCTCCCCCTTTTTTAAGACTACGGTGTACACATAAGTCGGGCGAGATGGCTTTCCACCGTTTGCTCCCCCCTAGCCCCTTTTTAAAGGAGGAACAGAAATCTTAGTCCCCCTTTTTAAGGGGGATTTAGAAGGAGGAACAGAAATCTTAGTCCCCCTTTTTAAGGGGGATTTAGGGGGATCAGACAACCCTTTGCATCCTGGTAACAAATGTGTGTACACCGTAGCTTTCTTAAGGGAGGTTGAGGGGGATCTATGCGTAGCCTCTTAAAAGGGAAATGGTATAAGTCCTCAACTAAAAAGGCAAAAGAAAGAAATTGTTTTTCTAACTCTTGCCTTTTGTCCTTCGCTTTTTAGCGTTTACCTGACTTACTTGCCGCCCATTTGTGCAGCGACTTCTTCAGCAAAGTTGCTTTCTTCTTTCTCAATCCCTTCACCGAGCACAAAACGAGCGAAGCGGCGTACTTGAATGTTTTCGCCAAGTTGGGAAATGCTTTGCTTCACCAACTCTTCTACCGTAATGCTTTGGTCGCGGATGTAAGGCTGATCGAGCAAAGACAGCTCTTTAAGGCGTTTTTCAATTCGCCCTTGAACAATCTTCTCTTTGATCTCCTGGGGCTTTTTGCCTAAGTCATCCCGTCCCATCTCAATTTCCTTTTCTTTCTCGGAAAGTTCAGAGGGAATGTCATCAAGACTGACATATTCAACATTAGGGCAAGCGGCGATTTGCATAGCAATGTTCCGTGCTAGAGCTTTGAACTCCTCGCGACGAGCAACAAAGTCGGTTTCACAGTTGACTTCCACCAACACACCAACTCGACCGCCAGTGTGGATGTAGCTATCTACGATTCCTTCTGCTGCCACACGACCAGATTTCTTCTCAGCCGAGGTGATCCCTTTTTGCCGCAACCATTCCGTGGCTTTATTGATATCAGCGTTGTTTTCTTTCAACGCTTTTTTGCAATCCATCATCCCTGCGCCAGTTTTATCGCGCAGTTCTTTGACGAGTTTTGCTGAAATTTCCGCCATTGTGCTTTTATCCCTGTATAAACGTACTTACCCTTTTATTATTCCGCGCTATCCTCGTCAGATTTATTAGCTTCAGGCGCTTCATCAGCTTCATCGACGTAGTCTTCATCCATGTAGTCCATTGCGCCCTCAAAGTCCTCGTAATCCTCGTCTTCAGATTCGAGCTGACCGTGACGCCCTTCATAGATGGCATCTGCCAATTTACCCACTATCAGCTTAATCGACCGGATTGCATCGTCATTAGCTGGGATGGGAATATCAACTACATCTGGATCACAGTTGGTATCCAACATTGACACGATGGGGATCGCGAGTTTCTCGCACTCAAGAATGGCGTTGTATTCCCGCCGTTGGTCTACGATCACCACAATGTCGGGGATTTTACGCATCAGTTTGATGCCGCCTAAGTACTTCTGAAGCTTGCTCAACTCCCGACGTAGCATCGCCGCTTCTTTTTTCGGCAAGAGATCGAGGGCTCCACTGGTTTCGCGACGCTCTAGATCTTTGAGGCGTTCTACCCGCGTTTTGATGGTTTCCCAGTTGGTGAGCATTCCGCCCAACCAGCGCTGGTTAACGTAGTACGACCCACAACGGGCAGCTTCTTGAGCAATGATTCCGGCGGCTTGCCGCTTTGTGCCCACAAAAAGTACCTTTTTGCCTTGCTCTGATGCTGTCCGCATGTAGTTGTAGGCATCTTCCATCAACTGGGCAGTTTGCACCAAGTCAATGATATGCACGCCATTACGAGCGGTATAAATATACGTGTCCATCTTGGGGTTCCAGCGACGGGTCTGATGACCAAAGTGAACCCCTGACTCCAGCATTTGAGCCAAAGAAATGACTGCCATGATTTAACTCCTGATTCGGGTTTATCCTCCACCCAGGCGGATTTCCATCAGTAATGAGGAAACACCCGAAACCCTGGATGTGCGAATTTTAGACAACTTTTTTAAGTTAACACAGTTGAAGTATTGAAGGTTGGGTGAGGTTGGCGGTTATCCTCATCTCCTGATCTGTAGGAAGAACTTTTCTCTAGCGATCGCCAGTTCGACGCGGCTAAAAAATAGCAGCAGGCACAGGCAACCCGATGGATCTATGATCCAAGCATCAGCGTCTTTATAGCGCTGAGTGTCAAACTGTCAATAGGTTCAATCTGAATTTTTTGTGTACAATCTCGATTCGCGATCGCTAGAGATAGGATAATTGATGGCGCATTCGCCTTTAGTCACGGCTGACATTTAGCATGGAAGTCGAAGCAAGTACTGTGAAGACTTTCGGACGCGGTGATTTCTTTCACCACTTGCTTGCCGTTAAATATTCAATCAAGGAGAACGTATTGATTTCCACCGCCTCTTTTAAAACAACCCAATCAGAAGAAATTTTCGCGGCTGCTCAGAAGCTGATGCCTGGAGGAGTCAGCTCCCCAGTCCGAGCGTTTAAATCAGTAGGAGGGCAACCGATTGTCTTTGACCGTGTCAAAGGAGCCTATGTCTGGGATGTCGATGGCAACCAATACATTGATTACGTCGGCTCCTGGGGGCCAGCGATTTGCGGTCATGCCCATCCTGAAGTCATTGCAGCATTGCACGACGCCTTAGAAAAAGGTACCAGCTTTGGCGCTCCCTCCGTGTTGGAAAATGTGCTGGCAGAAATGGTGATTGATGGCGTTCCTAGCGTTGAAATGGTGCGCTTTGTCAACTCTGGTACAGAAGCTTGCATGTCCGTCCTGCGTTTGATGCGTGCCTTTACCGGACGCGACAAGATTATTAAATTTGAGGGCTGCTACCACGGTCATGCCGACATGTTCCTGGTCAAAGCAGGTTCAGGAGTGGCGACGCTGGGGCTACCTGACTCTCCTGGTGTCCCCAAGACAACAACCAACAACACCTTAACAGCTCCCTACAACGACCTAGAAGCCGTTAAAGCGCTGTTTGCTAATAACCCCAATCAAATTGCTGGGGTGATTTTAGAGCCAGTTGTCGGCAATGCTGGGTTTATTCCTCCAGATGCGGGCTTCCTGGAAGGGTTGCGGATGCTGACTCAAGAGCATCGGGCGTTACTCGTGTTTGATGAAGTGATGACAGGGTTCCGGATTGCCTACGGTGGCGCTCAAGAAAAATTTGGTGTCACCCCGGACTTGACAACCCTAGGTAAAGTCATCGGTGGCGGCTTGCCAGTTGGTGCTTATGGCGGACGTAAAGACATTATGTCTATGGTTGCTCCCGCCGGGCCGATGTATCAGGCGGGTACACTTTCAGGTAATCCTCTAGCGATGACCGCAGGAATTAAAACCCTGGAATTGCTGCAAAAACCTGGCACTTACGATCAACTAAATCGGATTACCAAAAAGCTTGCTGATGGCTTGCTGCAAATTGCCCAGGAAACAGGTCACGCGGCTTATGGCGGTCAAATTAGCGCCATGTTTGGCTTGTTCTTTACCGGAGAACCTGTTCACAACTATGAGGATGCCAAGAAGTCAGATTTAGCGAAGTTTAGTCAATTCCATCGCGGCATGTTGGAGCGGGGAGTTTATCTAGCACCTTCGCAGTTTGAGGCTGGCTTTACGTCGTTGGCGCATACTGATGAGGATATTGACCGCACATTAGAAGCGGCACGGGAAGTGATGTCGAGTCTCTAATTTCAGTCGGTAAACTATAAGGGCATGGACTATGCCCATGCCCCTACTAGAGAATTGGTGTGTGCTGCGACTATCTGCACAAGCCCTGTAGGTCTAAAAGATGTCAAGGCGATCGCTAAACTGCATACCAATAACGCCATCTTTAATTCAGTTGGTTGCGATCGCTATGTTTAACAGCTAACTCCAAGAAGCTGCGGACGAGGGGCAATGAAGAAGGAGGGGAAACGGTATTCATTCGGCGGCTCGTTGAGGAGGACGGAGCCGCAGGAGGCAAGGGTCGCCACAGCACCAGAGGAATGCTAAGAACCCCCAAAACTAAAACAACTCCCGCCGTTACCCACACAAGCAGCCGTGAAGGACGGTAGGCGGCGCGTTCAATTTGCCAAAAGACTTGGTTATAGCGCCACACGGCAAAGATAATGATCGTAATGCCGACAACAACCAGACCAATCCCCACCGTCTGAGAACGCAGGAAGGAAGCAGGGGTTGTTACAGTACCTGGATTGGCGGTAACGGTGGATTGCAATTCCCGTAGAAATAGACCAAAGCGGGCGATCGCAAATCCGAAACCAATCAAGGCAATTGAGGTACGCAACCAGGCTAAAAAGGTACGCTCGTTAGCTTGATGCTCTCGCTGGCGGTCAATCTTCTTTATTTCTGGGGAGTCCACTTAGCAACCCATTAGCGATAGTTTGTAAACTGCAAATCAACGGGCAAATCTTCCTGCTTTAGTCGAGAGATGATTAGTTGTAAATCATCTCTGGATTTGCTGGAAACCCGGACAGTATCTCCTTGAATGGAGGCTTGTACTTTCTTAAATTCATCGCGAATCAACTTAGAAAGTTTTTTGCCCAGTTCTTGACTAATGCCTTTAACCAGCTTAATTTCCTGGCGAACCCGATTACCGCTAGCCGATTCGATTTTGCCGTAGTCAAAAATTTTCAGGGAGAGGTTGCGCTTGGCGGCTTTGGTGCGAAGGATGTCGTGAACTGACTCTAAAGTGAACTCGCTATCTGTGTTGAGGGTAATCGTGTCTTCCCCCAACTCTAGAGTGGTCTGAGTATCTTTGAGGTCATAGCGGCTTTTGATTTCCCGTACAACTTGATCGACAGTGTTAACTAGCTCTTGGTGATCGAAGTCGCTAACGACATCAAAGGAGTATGTTGAAGCCATAATTAATTTAGGAATTTTAAAGGACAGTGCTTAGTATTACTCGATAAATAGCCGATTTGATCAATTGCGTGCCGCTCATTTTAAGTCGAATAGTACTAACTCAAAAACATTCATCACAACCGATCAAACCTTGTGCAGGGGGTCTGGGGGAGGCACTCATCCCCCAGTGGGGGGATTGGGGGGAAGCCCCCCAAGCTGGGTTTTTCTCAAAAACAACCATTGTCCACTCAAGTCAGTGACCTTCGTTTTAAGTCATCATCGCCAACGGACTACACTAGAACGCATGACAATTTATTACCATCTGTGGGGCAATAGTTCAAGACAGTGCTAAAGCGACTCCAGGGTAATGTTGTGATTATTAGACTGTAGAAAATTGCGATCGCGCGACCCCAAGAACTGATGCCAAACTTGAGCGATCGCCTCAGGGAAATGGGGAAAATATAGCAGTATCAGCAGACAAGGCAAAGCGATCGCCACTTCGGTGGCTAGTGCAGCATCGGGATTCGTCATCGACGCCATCAATGCTGCTACTACAAAGGTCGTAGACGCTTTAAATAAGTTTTACCTACCCAACTCCTCACCCACACTCATAGAGACTTAGCCCACGACGAGGAAGGGCAGATAAAGCGAGACAGCAATAGCAATAGAGTTAAGCAAAATTGCGATCGCTGACAAATTTCTCGCCTAGTCGAAGTAGAACAGTGTCACCACCTTGCGTTGGTCTTCTGCGTCCTCGCAGCTTTTGAGCAGTGTATGGCTGTCGTGAAACGCAAAACAAATTAATTGTTGGCAGCGAGATACAATCTCTTGGTTGCACAGAGCACTTGCTTCTGCTAAGGAGAGATTGTCGTTTTCCGGCTTTTCCACCAGATGTATCACCTGCTGTAATTGCTCTCGCGATTCTCTAGGCTGGCGTTCCAGACTCTGGGGCAAAATCACCGTCAGCAAGCTAGGATCTGCCCGCATGGCTCCCCGGATGGCGGCAGAATTGGTGCCAGTTGCACCAGATGTAAGAAGACGATTACCACCTAAAACTAAGGCATAGCTCATCATCTCGATCAGATGCTGATGAGTAATCGGAACATGGCGCGATCCCAAAAGGGCAATTCGCTTAGAACTCGTTTGCTGAATTGTGGCGAGTTCTTGCGCCAATACGTCGATATTGGAGATGTCTACTGATTGACTCAAAGACGCTTATCATCAAGCTGAACAACCCCGATATTTTAGCAGACACAGTTACCTCTAAAATGCCGATGGCCTTTTTTTGCTGGGGCAGAAATGAGAGAAAAAGCGATCGCGCTTTAAAGCTTGCACTTTTAGCAAGAAACCTGTTATATTTGTAGACCGTTACGGACGCATAGCTCAGTTGGTTAGAGCACCACGTTGACATCGTGGGGGTCACTGGTTCGAGTCCAGTTGTGTCCATTTTTCAAAATTACAGTCACTTAAGGAACTCTAAGGACGCAGGAAAAGCCGATTGAGCTATATCTGAATGACAGAAGAATCAAGAGAGCTATCACACGCGCTATTTGCTCAGGAACGTGAATACATTAAGGATCGTCTTGGCGATGAGACCTGGATAAAAGTTTATCATTACTCTCAAAATGTACAAGATACTAAATTTTTTTACTCCGGATTAATTCCTAACGAATGTGTTCCTGAAGCCCTACAAACTACAAATTGGGAAGTAGATATCAGCAGCGGATTTCCAGGTTGTGTCAGATTTGGAAATGGTACCGTTGAGTACAGTAGGTTTGGTATTGCAGATGCAGAACCCCTAGTATTTATTCGAGATTATGTTGGGTTTAGGGAAAGCCATCCTGAAATATCTGAAGAATTTCGATTTTTTCATAACCTTTACCATGAGCCAAGGAAAAATGAGTTTTTGAAATTTGATGAATCTGGAGAAGAAGAAACTATTATTCGCTTTCAAAACGAGACAATCTTGATTCGTCTAAAGCAAATTCGGCAATTTATTGCCATTAAAAATGCACATCTTGCATTACTTTTTGATTATATTCGTTACTCTAACCTAGATATTTCTACTGTGCCAGAAGACCAACGAAGAGGTGAATATAACGATGAGCAGACAATTTATCAATTTGGAGTAACTGAAACATCTAGTTATAGTAACTACAGCACTGTATCGTATCTTCATGGCAAGAAGTTGCTTCTTCCATACCCTAAGTCGAAAAGTGGAGTTTGGCCTTATAGTGAAGATGAAACGGAAATATATGAGGAATTCCAGATAGGTGAAACTCCTGATGGTGATCCTATTACTTTCACCTGCAATGGGAATAAATTAGCTAATAATTTTGGCGCGAATCCTGATGCACCCCACTATCTCACACCAGTTTATTTCAAGCGTGATGTGCTTCAAAAATACTATAACGACCCTGAGCGTTTTTCAGTGGAAGATTCGTATCTAAGATGTGGTGTGAGCTGGGGACTTCGCATGGATAACAACCATGAAAATGTGGTTATAGTCTATCTAGGCGATTTAGGTCGCGATCTTCCCGCTAAAGAGCGAGCATACTGGAAAGTTTTTAATATCACTCCAAAAGGGTCACTAAGTACGACAAAGTATATGCGAGATTTTCTTGGTGTACCTTTTGATCCTCAAGGGAAAGATTTAAATTTTAAGCAAAGATATAAGCAATTAAATCAAAAATGGAAAGCTAAGTATGGTTGGTCTTTATTTCGCGAACTCTCATCTGAAGATTCTCATTTCTTCCAAAATCTTCGGGTTCCACTGAATAATAGTCAATCAGAATTCGACTTGCAAATTCTCACACTAGCTAAAGTTCTCATAGATGCTTTGAATGAGAACGAAATTGGAAAAAATATTTCATCTATTCCTGATCCTCCAAGAGGTATAGCAAAATTTGCTGTTTTCCTTGAGGAGAAGAATTTTGTTGATTGCCAGGAGGGATTAGCTCTGCTTCGAGATATTCAAAATATTCGTTCGTCTGGTGTTGCTCACCTAAAAGGTAGTAATTATTCAAAACTGGTCAAGAGGCTTCAGCTATCGGAAAAAGAGCTACAAAGAGTCTTCTGCGACTTGCTTGAGCAATCTGCTAAGTTTTTGGAGAAGTTGTCGAGTGATATTGAGCAGCAATCAACTGTATGAGCTACCTAACAACACAATACAACGGACGGCTGGTTCGAGGATCGGTGTTACGGCAAAGGTTATCTGCCGCCGCTGATTTTAGCCGTTATCAAGAAAAACACCTTACTCAAAAAGCTTTCGGGATCTTAAACCTCGCCCCAATCCTGGGACACTTCGACAGCAACCTCAATTGAGGCTTTTCACACCCTACCATTGACTGAAATTGCAACTCCATCCGATGACAGGGCAACTCGGCAGAAGGAGAAGCGATCGCTCATTCATTCCCTCCCAACTTTGACCGCATCGCTTGCCATGTCTGAATCTGCTGCTGTAATTGTTGGATGCGATCGCCTTCCACCGATTTTAGACACAGAGATTACTACTACTGTACGGCGACAAACTGCTGTACATTAACTAATTATTTGTCACTGACAATAGTTACTGATAACAAATTAGTGAAGGTATAAGTAAAAATTGGGCTGCCAATTAAGCCCCTGAGAGAATCAGCGTTTAACGAACTACAGAGGTAAAGGCGATCGCAATTGAGCCGATAAGCGCAGCCAAAAAATCACTTTGGTAGCTGATAACCCTCTCGGTAGGAGCAAAATGCCTCTACAGCCGGCTACCAAAGGATTGATTACTCATGCGGCGCTTACCTGGAATAAGGCTCTACCATTCCCAAAACGGGCGTTACTTCCGACTCAGCAACCTTAGGAACTGAGAATCCTCCCGCATAAATCTGGGGATTCATGGCTGCGATTTGGGTATAAGATTGGCGAACCTGAGCATTGACTGCAACAGTTTTTGCATCGTACATTTGCATACCCATATTCGGGTATACGCCAAGACCGATAATCAACACCAGAAAGCAAGCGGCAATAAACACTTCACGAGGTCTGGCATCGACAAATGCTGCATCTATCGGCAAGCTACAGTTTGTACCAAAGCAAACCGGCTCCTGATTTCCCTGATTCTGCAAATCTGTATCCGTAATATCGCAGGTAGGTGCAATGTCGCAGGTAGGGACTTCACCAGAATTGTAAAATACCTGTCGCAGCATCGAAAGTAGATAAATCGGGGTCAGAATGACACCCACGGCGGCTAGAAAGACGGTCACGGTGCGGAAAGTTGAGCTGTAGATATCGCTTGTCGTTACACCGATGAAAACCGACAGTTCGCTAGCAAAGCCACTCATTCCCGGCAGCGCCAACGATGCCATCACACCCATTGTAAACAGGGCAAACACAGTCGGCATTGCCTGAGCAATTCCGCCCATTTCTTTCATGGACATCGTGTGAGTGCGGTCGTAAGTCACTCCAGCTAAAAAGAATAGTAATGAGGCAATCAAACCGTGAGAAATCATTTGCAGCATTGCGCCGTTGACTCCCAAGTCGGTAAAGGACGCAATCCCCAATAGGACAAATCCCATGTGAGAAACCGAGGAATAGGCGAGGCGACGCTTCATATTCGTCTGGGCAAAAGAGTTAAACGCACCGTAGATAATATTGACAACGCCTAGAATCGCTAATACAGGTGCAAAGTAAACGTGTGCATCAGAAAGAAGTCCTAAATTGAGGCGAATCAACCCGTATCCGCCCATCTTCAGCAGTACACCTGCCAATACCATCGATACGGGAGAAGATGCCTCGCCGTGTGCATCCGGTAGCCAGGTGTGCAAGGGGAAAACCGCTAGTTTGACACCAAAGGCAATTAGCAATCCTGCATAAAGCAGCAGTTCTAAAGTAAGGGGGTAATCCTTTAAGCCGAGTTCGACCATATCGAAGGTCAGATTGTCGCCGTAGAATGCCATTCCCAGACCAGCGACCAAAATAAAAATAGAAGCGGCGGCGGTATATAGTAAGAACTTCATCGCGGCGTACTGACGCTTCTGTCCACCCCAAATCGAAACGAGTAGGTAGACGGGAATTAGTTCTACTTCCCACATAATGAACAGCAGCAGCACGTCTTGGGCGACGAATACCCCTACCTGTGCGGAATACAGCACCAGCATCAGGAAATAGAACAGGTGGGGTTTGAGATTGACTTGCCACGCCGCAAACATGGAGAGTGTTGTCACTAATCCTGCCAGAAGCACAAGCGGGGCTGAAACTCCATCGAGGGAAACTGCCCAGTTCAAGCCTAACTGAGGCAGCCAGGTATATTTCTCTACAAGTTGAAAAGTAGCGCTCGTTGGATCGTAATGCTTCCAAAAGACGTAGCACATCAATACAAAGTCTGCGACCCCCACGCCGAGTGCATACCAGCGCACGCGCTTGCCGTCTTTGTCCGGCAGAAAAGGGATCAGCAGTGCAGCAACGAGTGGGAGCAGGACAATCGCGCTAAGCCAGGGAAATTGAGCCGCTATCATGGCATTAGGAAAAAATACTTATTTGTCTATGTGATTATCTTATTAAACTTTGTAAACATTTATTCATAAATATTTCTTGTAGATCACTATAAACGGATCTATAGGTATAGGTTAAGAACCTTAAGCGTATGGTAAACGGCGGCAGCAGATTCAAGGCGATCGCTCTTTTCTCGTGGAGTCTAACTTGGAAGATGCGATCGCCTGCACTCCATCCTAATCTCACAAATTGCTGCTTTTGTCAAGTACGTTAGGGACGCGATCACATTTTGGCAGGATAAAAGGGTGCAATGGTGCTAGAGGCTCAGCATGAAAGTTAGGGACGTGATTAAGCTAATAGAACAGGATGGCTGATAATCTGGCAAGAACTAGGGGCAGTCATCGCCAGTTCAAGCATCCAACCAAGTCCGGTTTAATCACAATCGTAAGTAAACCCTCTGAGTTCGATTGGAAGAGCTGATCTCGTCTCTAGTGGAATTGAGGTAGTTTTTCAATTACTGAATAAAAATCAGTGAAGGATTAGACATGACGTTACCTAACGAGCGAAAGCGACCAGATGAACTAAACGCATCACCTACAAAAAGCTTTTTTGTAGAGATGCTTACTCGCGACATTGAACTTGAAGATGCAATTCTTGATCTTTTAGATAATTGTATTGATGGAATACAACGAACTATTAAAGATAATCATCCTTCCGAGAAGCCGTATAAAAATTTTTGGGCAAAACTAACCTTCTCAAACGAAAGTTTCATAATTGAGGATAATTGCGGTGGTATACCACTAGAGGTGGCTAGAAGCTATGCTTTTAGGATGGGAAGACCTAATAATAATGTCGATAATGACGTTTATACGATCGGGACTTATGGCATTGGAATGAAAAGAGCAATCTTCAAAATGGGAGGCTCAAGCGAAGTAACATCGCAAACAAACACTGATTCTTTTAAAGTTACTATTCATCCTGAATGGTTAACTAATGATAAGGATTGGAACTTGCCATTTAAACTAATTGAATCTACTTTAAATCACAATGGGACGTTAATCAAAATATCTGATTTACATCCTAGTATTATTAAGGCATTTTCTTCACAGCAATCTACGCTAAGTAATTCTCTCGTACATAAAATTTCTCATCATTACAGTTATATCCTTCACAAAGGTTTCACAGTCTGGATCAATGAAGTAAAAGTTACTCCCAAGCCTTTAGATCTTCTCTGGGATGGTGTTGAGCAGATGGACAAATCAAGTACTATTGCTCCCTACCTTTATGAATTAGATAAAGATGGAGTTGAAATTAAACTGGCAATTGGTTTTTATAGAGCTACGGCTAGTGAAGAGGAAGTGAATGATGAGATGGTAGGTAATAGGAGAAGTAGTGAAGCAGCAGGTTGGACTATTGTCTGCAATGATCGTGTCGTACTCTATTGCGATAAAACTCGTTTGACTGGCTGGGGAGAGGAGAAAGTTCCTAGTTATCATCCTCAATTTATTGCAATTTCAGGGGTTGTATACTTTCGCAGTAAAGAGGCGAGAAAATTGCCAATTACGACTACTAAAAGAGGTATAGATTCATCCTCTGATATCTATTTGTATGTCAAGGACTTTATGCGAGAAGGGCTTAAATTATTTACGTCGTATACTAACAAGTGGAAAACAAATATTGTTGAAGAAAAGGCAAGAGTAGAGAAAGCCCAGCTTGTTGACCCCAATAAACTTTTTCAAGAGATTCCAAGTCAAGAGTGGATAAAAGTTAGACATAGAAGTCATGAAAGAAAGTATGTTCCTTCTCTACCTATGCCACAAATCCAAAATAGTAAATCCAATACAAAAAGTATAAAATTTTCCAGACATGAAAAAGAGATCGCAATAGTTGCTGAGTACTTATTTGAAGACTCTGAGCGTGAACCTTCAGAGGTTGGTAATGAATGCTTTGAAAAAATCTTGAGAGAGGCTAGACAATGAGTGGGGCATCAATTCCTTATCATTTACGACCTAACAAAGCAATTGATAGGTATGCATTTTTGGAGTTACTATCAAAAATAGATAAGTATTCAGATTGTGATGTTTTTCATTACAAATATATAGGCTTTGGTGGGCATTCTTTGGAGGACTTCAAATATATTCATTCTCGATTTGGAATAGGCAATATGATCTCTATAGAAGAAGATACAGAAGTCTACAATAGGCAGAAATTTAACCAGCCTCACAACTGTATTGATTGTATTCAGCAATCTAGCGACGACTTTATAAACGAATTTCAAAGAACAGATCCAACTATCATTTGGCTAGATTACGTTAGACCATCTGACCTACGAAAGCAGATTGAGGAATTCCAGGCTACTATTAACAAGCTAGAGCCACTCGATATTATTAAAATAACTGTCAATTCTCATCCAGCCTCTTATGTTGCATCTCATAAAGGAATGAATTCCTTTGAGCTGCAAGCTTCGAGAATCAATAAATTGAACACAATGTTAGGAGATATTTTTCCTTTGGCTGATGTAACAGCAAACATGATGACAGAAAAGAGGTTTCCAGAGGCACTTTGTCTTGTTCTAAAGTATGCGGCTAACTTAGCAATGGTAGGAAAATCTGATATTTATTTTCAACCTCTAAGTGCTTTTTCATATGCAGATGGACAACAAATGCTTACAGTGACAGGCATCCTACTTGAGAGCGCTAAAAATCAAGAATTTCTTAATCAAACAAATATAGATAAATGGGAACTTAGTAATATAGATTGGAAAGAGCCGCGACGAATCAACGTACCGGATTTAACAATTAAGGAACGATTGCACATTGATTCGCGTTTGCCAA
The DNA here is from genome assembly GCF_059505785.1 of Kastovskya adunca. Taxonomy (NCBI): domain Bacteria; kingdom Bacillati; phylum Cyanobacteriota; class Cyanophyceae; order Coleofasciculales; family Coleofasciculaceae; genus Kastovskya; species Kastovskya adunca. The sequence goes on from NZ_JCACLG010000021.1 coordinate 38,041, forward strand.
ACTCTAAAGCAAAGGAAATTCAAGATGAGTTAGGTTTTTTATTTAATTCCAAGGAAAATATATCGCTTGAAATGTTGGAAACTTATATTTTGTTTTATCGTCAATCACCATATTTTTCAAGAATACTTGTTTAATAAACTAAAGAAATAAACACATACCTAAAATTTCACTATATCTGCAAAGCTTGTAAAACATCGTTGACAGTCTCTCTTTATCCACAAAACTGAAACCATAAATCTTTCTTGCAACCTAAGCGTATCGTTCTTGCTACCTCTAACAGTGAAAGTGCGGCAAACGTTGACTCGCTTCCAGGTTATTATTTAGAGAATATCTCTAAACTTACACATATTGGTCGCACGTCGAAGGCAAGTTGGAACAATGCCTATCTCGCTAAGGTTTTGGCTCAATAAGATGTGTTTGCCCTAGTATTAGTTCCCTTCTCCAGACATCGCCTCAACTGTTCGCCAAGCACCTGAACATGGGGTTTCTTCAAAATAGTCAGGTGATTACCAGCAACCAGATGAACGTCTACCTCCTTCATCGTTAGCTGACTCCATCCCAGAGTTGGGTCGCCATCAGTCCCGCTCACCTGAGTGGTTGCCCTCAGGAGAGTAATTTTGCCCTGATAAATTTGCGGCACATAGCTGAGAGTTGCTTGGCTATTAGCCTGAAAAACAGGAAACAGCGGGCGAATGGAACGTTCGCGTAATATCTGCCGTTTTTGTGATTGAGGAATGAGGCTAGATAAAGCCGCCCGTCCCCAGAGGGACTGCCATGAGCGATTAATTCCCATCCGTTGAAAAACGCGCCGGAATAGGGGAAAACCAAAGGCATTGCGCCAGCCAAACCGATCCCCTTGAGCCGCATCGCTTTGAGGCTGATTAGGAGTAGTCAATAGATAAAAATAATCTAGGACAAAAGGCCATATAGACTGCCCCACTGTAGTGATCAAAAACTTGCAACCCGCCCACAAAGAAGGTTTATTCCCAGAGACGGGTGCCAGAGTATCAAGCACAGCTAGTAGAGCCACTTGCTGCCCTTGCCTTTGCAATTGTTGCGCCATCTCAAAAGCAACCAAACCCCCAAAAGACCACCCCCCAAGAGAGTAGGGCCCCTCCGGCTGCACTGCCCGCAATGCCTTAATGTAGTAAGCCGCCATATCCTCGACACGGTTTAAGGGAGGGTGTTTTCCATCAATGCCGAGGGGTTGCAACCCGTAAAAAGGTTGGTCTGCCCCCAAATGAGCCGCCAATTCATAATAGGGAAAGACAACCCCAAAGATGGGATGGACGCAGAAAAAAGGTAGATTTGAACCAGCAGGCTGAATAGGAACTAATGGCGACCAAGGCAGATCGGTTTCTGAGCTGAGAGTGCTAGCTAAGGCTGCAACCGTGGGATTCAAGAACAGCGTAGACAGTGGCAACTCCTGCTGAAACTGCTGGTGTATTTGCTCCACCAAGCGTACAGCCAGCAGTGAATCTCCTCCCAAGTCGAAGAAGTTGTCATCAATCCCCACCCGCTCTAGGTGAAGGACTTCCGCCCAAATTTTTGCCAATGTTAACTGTGTGGGAGTCCGAGGAGCAATAAAAACTTTTTCCCTCGGTTGCTGAAGCCAGTCAGGTGCAGGTAAAGCACGACGGTCTACTTTGCCATTAGGGGTTAGCGGTAGCGACTCCAATACCACAAAAGCTGAGGGCACCATGTACTCAGGGAGCTTCTCTTTTAAAAATTGTCGCAGTGCAGGGGCAAATCCTGGCGTTCCTAGCATTAATGATGTCTCCTGGGAGGGAACCACATAAGCCACTAAGCGCTGAGTACCAGGTACGTCTTCTCTAGCAACGATCGCCGTCTCCCGCACTGCCAAATGCTGACTCAGCACTGCTTCAATCTCTCCCAACTCAATGCGGAAGCCGCGAATCTTGACTTGATCGTCCATGCGACCTAAAAACTCGATATTGCCATCTGGTCGATAACGAGCCAAGTCACCCGTCTTATAAAGACGGTTTGCAGAATCAAGTCTTAGCTCCCAGGGGGGCGTATTCCAGGAAGTCTGAAGTAAATTTTCTGCTTCATCCGGTTGACCTTTGACTTCTGCCTTTCTCAAAGGATTAGGAATAAAGCGTTCAGCCGTTAACTCCGGGCGGTTGAGATAACCTCGCGCTAGTCCATCGCCGCCAATGTACAATTCGCCCCTAATTCCAATCGGTACAGGCTGTAGCTGGGCATCTAATATATAGACTTGCGTGTTAGCAATAGGGTGACCAATGACTGGCTTAGTGCTGTTCTCTGGGATTTCTGCAACCATTGACCAGATAGTTGCTTCAGTTGGCCCGTAGGCGTTGAAAAACTGACGATTAGCTGCCCAACGCCTTACTATGTCTGGGGAACAGGATTCTCCGGCGGCGATAATGGTCTGTAGTGCAGGAAGTTCGGCTGTTGGTAAAACTGTGAGTACAGCAGGCGGGAGCGTCACATGGGTAATTGCCTTGTCCCGCAACAGCTCGATCAGGGATTGTCCGGGCAGAAGGGATGCTTTTTTGGCTAAATAGAGTGTTGCTCCTGTCAAAAGTGCCATGACGATCTCGAAGATTGAGGCATCAAAACTTAAGGAGGCGAATTGCAGAACGCGCTTACCAGGGCTGAGGTTGAAGATTTCAATTTGGGCTTTTGCTAAGTTGCACAACCCTCGATGCTGAATCTGAACGCCTTTCGGTTTTCCTGTGGAGCCAGAGGTGTAGATGACATAGGCTAGGTTATCGGCGGTGACGCGGCTGGTGGGGTTCTGCTGATTGGGTTGAGCGATCGCAGTTATGCCCCGCAAAAAGGGTTCTCGAAGAGTAGAACCGATCATCTCCGCGTCTTTGTCCAAGCAAACTATAGTCCCTCCCTGTTGGAGATCTCCCCAACCTTGAAAAAGTGCAGCATTCAGGGAATCAGTTAGCAAGATGGATACTTGAGCGTCCTCCAACATAAAGTTAAGGCGTTCTTGGGGATAGGTAGGATCTAAGGGCAAATATCCTCCACCCGCTTTGAGGATGCCCAACAGTCCTACAATCATTTCCACAGAACGATCTAGGCAGATACCGACGAGAACTTCGGGAACTACCCCAAGTTTTTGCAAGTAATGAGCGAGTTGGTTGGCTCGGATATTCAGTTGGGAATAGGTGAGTTGTTTGTCTTCAAAGACTAAAGCGATCGCCTCAGGTGTCTGCTCTACCTGGGCTGCAAACAACTGATGAAAGCACTGCTCCTGGGGGTAATCTCGGCGGGTGTGATTCCACTCCACTAGTAGTTGATGCTGTTCCCTTACTGTTAACAGCGGCAATTCACCGATGCACTGCTCTGGACTAGTGACAATACCTTGCAGCAGGGTGTTGTAATGTCCCAGCATCCGGGTAATGGTAGCCTCATCAAATAAATCGCTGCTGTATACTACCTGTCCTCTAAGACCTTCCGGCGATTCCCACAAGTGGAACTCTAGATCAAGCTTGGCACTAGGGTTGTCAACGTCCATCTGCGACAGGGTAAGCCCAGGCAATTTTAGTGCCTCAATTGGCGTGTTTTGGAGGCTGAACGCCACCTGGAATAAGGGGTGGTGGCTGAGAGTGCGTTCTGGATGCAGTTCCTCTACCAGCTTCTCAAAGGGTAAGTCCTGATGGGCATAAGCTTCTAGCGCTACCTCCCGGACTCTGCCCAGCAGTTCCAGAAATGGGGGATTGCCTGATAAGTTGGTACGCAGCACCAGGCTATTGACAAAAAAGCCAATTAACCCCTCTATTTCCCGGCGGTTGCGATTGGCAATGGGTAAACCCACGACAATATCTGTCTGCTGTGTGTAGCGGTAGAGTAATGTTTGGAATGCCGCTAGGAGGGTCATGAACAGAGTCACCCCTTGGCGCTGCGAGAGTGCTTCTAGTCGCTGGCTTAGGCTTTTCGGCAACTCTAGAAATTGCGTCGTCCCTCGGTAGGTGGGAGTCGCTGGGTGAGGTCGGTCAGTGGGTAAATCCAGCCGGGGGAGATTTTCTAGTTGCTGCTTCCAGTACCCTAAGTGATCCTCTAAAACCTCACCCTGTAGCCATTGGCGTTGCCAGTGGGCAAAGTCGGCATATTGGATAGGTAGTTCCGCTAAAGGCGATCGCTTATTATTGGCAAAGGCGGTGTACAGCGCTCCTAGTTCCTGAATGAGTACGCCAATAGACCAACCATCGCAGACAATGTGGTGCAGATTCAGCAAGATTACCTGTTCTGAAGCGGCTAGCTGTAGCAGCATCACTCGTAGTAACGGTTCCTGAGACAAATCGAAAGGACGCGATCGCTCCTCGATAGCCAGCCGTCGAGTTTCAGCTTCCTGTTCAATTGCTGAGGCACTCCGCAAATCTACCACTGACAGGGGTAGGGTTAAAGTCGGGGCGATGACTTGGACAGGTTCCCCCTCAAGCATCCTAAACGTGGTACGCAAAGCTTCATGGCGACGCACAATTTCGTTGAACGTCTCCTCCAGCGCCGCCGCGTTGAGCACACCTGTCAGGCGAAGGGCGGCGGACACATTGTAGAAAGTATTGCCTGGAAACAACTGGTCGAGAAACCATAGCCGCTGCTGGGCAAACGATGCCGGAAAAACAAAAACCTCTGATCCCTCAGTTTTCATCTTTTTCCCCCTGGATACCTCGTCCATGCTTGGCAGAACCCATAGACGATCCAGCAAGATTGTATAGCAGCTTGGGTTGCACTCAAATTTGGTTGCAGAGATTGAATCATTTAAGCGTTGACGATGAGGACATGGTATCGCTGAACCCTAGTCACTGTCAGCGTTTACACGTCACCAATTAGAAGTCTCTTTAAAAGAAGGTACAATGAACCGATGCTAAACCTGGCTTATACCTACTGCTGTTGCAACAGGTATTGAGAAGAAAGAAGTAGGTTTGTAGCCAAACTAGCCCAAGTGGTGAAACGGACTTCGGGTTGGTATGTAATTCCCTAAATCTAATCAAAATGTCATTTGCTGAATCTCATTCCCTTACCCAAGCCATTCCCCTTGATGACATTCGCTACAACGAGCAAGGATTGGTGCCAGCGATCGCACACACCACAATTAGATGCACCCTGAAACCAATGATGGTAATGACTTTAGCGGCTGATGGGCTTTGAGCGTCTCGTTGCGGTGGCGGACACTTCTTGTGGAGGAGTTCCGACTTTTGCTGGCGCTGATTCATCTAAGGCTTCTAGAAGCAGATCTTTCACTTGCTTAACATTTCTCGTTGTCGAAAACATTTGTCTGACCTTAGCTCGTCCTGCCTGCTGGAGTTGCTGCAACAATTCTGGCTGGGTAATTAAGGTTTCGAGTTCTTTGGCTAAAGCCTGAGGATTTTTCTGCGGTACCAAAATACCCGTCACGCGGTGATCGATCAGTTCAGCAATGGCGGAGATATTTGTAGAAATGACAGGTGTTTTCATTGCCATCGCTTCTATCAAAACATTAGGAATGCCATCGCGATCGCCATCTTCCGCCACTCGACAGGCAAGCACAAAAATATCCGCTTGGCGATACAGCTCAACTAACTCATCCTGAGTTAATTGTCCCACCAGCGTCACCACATCATCTAAGCCAAATTTTGTAATAAGCTGTTCAATTTGGTCTTGCAAAGAACCATAGCCTACAATTTCGCACTGAAATTGATGACCGTTTTGTTTTAGCAAATGACAGGCTTTAAGTAAATCGGGAAATCCTTTTTTCTCACAAAATCTCCCAATGCTAAGAATTAAAGGCATTTCATTTTTTACCGGTTCTGTCATTAGACTTGGTTGAAAACGGTTCAAATTTAAACCATGATAAGCTAGATGTACTGAGGAACTATTTCCGGAGATGTCTTGTAAATATTTCTGGTTATATTTTGTACAAGTCAAGACAAATTTTGCTTCATTAATACGCCGTGCGAGAGTCTCTGGTGGAGAGAGATAGATGTCTTTTGCGTGGGCAGTGAAGCTATAAGGAATCTCACAAAAACGATAGGCAACTTCTGCTAAAGAAGCAGGTATATCCGCAAAGTGAGCGTGGAGGTGGGATATTCCTGCTTTTTTTAGGTCTAGTGCAAGATATCCAGCTTGTAAAAAGTCATTGGCGTGGATACTTTTGATTTCTGATCGAGATCGGTGAAACCGGAAAGTATTAATATAGCGCTTGGGATTTTGCAAAAAGAGTTTCAGATGTGCCCATAGTAAACGAGCCGCGTCTTTAAATATAAACTTTGGGTGTAATGAAGGGATGTAAGTAACCTTTGCTTTTACTTTTTTAACGTCGAGATGAATCTTTTTGTCAATGGAATGGCGTAGAGAAAATATCTGTAAAGATAATCCTTGATTTTCTAGTTCTAAAATCTCATTGAGAATAAACGTTTCTGAAAGTTTAGGATAGCCAAGCAGTAGATAGCCTATCTTTTTCGTGGAATTATTCATGAGATATAAGAATAGTGTGGTAATGTTGCTGGTTTTGAGCAGCAGATTTAACCTGATAACGAGGCAAGCAAAGAAATATTAAGATGTCCTGGCTAACTATATTGATTAAATAATTAGCGGGGTGTATCTGTCACAAGATAGAATTACTATATCTACAAATAGGGGTACGGACACAGGCGAAGCTTGGAGTTAATCTGAATTAAATTTAAACGAATTGATAAAAATTACAAGGAGTCAAGGCAAAAGAAGTATTTAGCAAAAATGACATAAGTAAAGGTTAATCTTTACGAGCGATTCAGTTAAAGAATGCTTAAGGTTTGCTAATAAAATCAAACGCGATCGCCTTGAAGCCCCACCCTCACAACAGTTACAACGTTCTGGGTTCGTCCTTCTCCTAGGTGGGAGAGCGAAATGAATTAGTGCGGATGGTCAATAGTGCTTTACCATACAAATTGGTAACTGCCCCAACTCTGTGCAACGCGTTGTAAACCTAATGTCACTTGCTGAAACTCCTTCCCTTAGCCAAGCCATTCCCCTTGATGACATTCGCTACAACGAGCAAGGATTGGTGCCTGCGATCGCGCAAGACTATCTTGATGGCACCGTCTTGATGATGGCTTGGATGAATCAAGAATCCCTGCAAAAGACTCTCACTACCGGGGAAGTTTGGTATTGGAGTCGCTCGCGCGGTGAATTGTGGCATAAAGGCGCAACCTCCGGTCATATTCAGAAAGTGCAATCGCTACGTTATGACTGTGACAGCGATGCCTTACTGATCGGCATTGAACAAATCGGTGATATTGCTTGCCACACAGGAGAACGGAGCTGTTTTCACCAAGTCGATGGCACCAAGGCACCACCCCCGGCTGATACCCTGTCTCAGGTGTTCGAGGTAATTTGCGATCGCCGGGACAACCCCACTGACACCTCCTACACCTGCAAACTATTGGCTGGGGGGGACAACAAGATTCTTAAAAAGATTGGGGAAGAGTCAGCAGAAGTCGTGATGGCTTGTAAGGATGATGACAAAGACGCGATCGCTGGAGAAGTTGCAGACTTGCTCTATCACAGCCTAGTGGCTCTAGCTCACCACAACGTTGATATTCGTGATGTCTACCGCAAACTACAAGCACGTCGTCGTTAAACAAAAGGCGATCGCCTTTTGAGAGCAGTTAACTCTTAATAGCGATCGCCTCACTGCAAAAATGCTAGTCTTCTACCCAAAAGCCTTAGCCACGATGTTTGGGTGTCGCGTGCAGTATCGGATTCGGTTGAGGGAGATTGGGTTCCGTTCCCTGCGGTTCAGGATTCTCTACATACTCAAATTGCCCCTTACCATCCGGGCTTGACCCTTTTGCCCAACGTCCTTCCGAGCTTTCTGTACCTTCCGACAAGTTCCAGAACTGGTAGCTCGCTTCTTGCTTCTCCTGGGACTGCGGGAAAGAACTAGGAACAGGTAAATCCTCCAGCCCGTCGCTCTTCAGTTCCTCAATTGCTGCCAGCCACTGGTTTTGGTGCATCGTATCGCGGGCGATCAAGTAACTCAGAGTATCTTTTACTCCCGGATCATCTGACATCTCATACAGCCGTACTGCCTGCAATCGTCCTTGTGCCTCAGCTTGGACATTGGAGAGGAAGTCAGCCATCAAGTTACCGCTAGCGGTGACATAGCGACCATTCCAGGGATATCCGGCACTGTCAGCGGGCAACGCTCCCCCAGCGGAGACAATGGCGTGCTGTGGGTTCATGGTCTCCATAATTACATGTTCGGCTTTCATGCCGCCCATGATCCCTTCAACGATTGGATCTTTAGCCGCTGCTTCTTGTTCTGATACAGGTGCCTTTTCCAGAAGGTGGGCAATCAGCGTCCCCAGGATTTCGATGTGCCCGATTTCCTCAGTCCCGATGTCCAGCATCATGTCTTTGTACTTTGCGGGGCCCCGACAGTTCCAGCCTTGAAATAGATACTGCATCATGACGGTCATCTCGCCATAGGGGCCACCAATCAGCTCTTGAAGCTTTTTGGCATAGACCGCATTCGGCTGTTCTGGAGCAGTGAAATACTGCATCCTTTTTTTGTGATAAAACATTTGAAAAAGTTTCCTGAATTCTGTAAATTTATCGGTTTATAAGGTAATAAATGCCTTTTCTAAAACCGACTACATCTTGACACTTAAATTATTGTGTCAATTGGTTTCCAAGGTATCGAGTCCGATGTTTTTCGTGCCTCAATCTTTAGTGGTATAAAAGTTAAAATATGTTGAGAAATAAAAAGTTTACACTTTAGTTATGTATAGAAATATACCTAAAAATAAAAAACGAAGCATTCGTCATTGGCTCAATAATTTAACCAATGAATGCTTCGCCCTAAAAGCGTGATGTCAACCTAAATTAACTTTTAAATTAGCTTAACCGTTGTCTCGTCCGTGGACTTCAGCCGGAGGACTGGTTGCTTCAACCGCTGTGAACGATTCTAGGATTTTGTAGCTGTGAGAAGCGCCCTTTGGGACTAGCCAAGAATCTCCAGATTCCAGCAAAATCATTTGTCCTTCTAGGTGCAACTCGGCGCGACCACTAATTACATAGCCAACAGTTTCATAATCCCGTGTTGCCGCTTCTTTCCCTTCATTAGGTTCCTGATTTTCCCACAGGCGCATGGAAACAGTTTTGCCAGAGACAAGGTACTTTTGTCCCATCTCACCATGAGGTGAAACTTCGGCACTCACTTTTTTGACAGTTGTATCATTCATATATTTTCCTCTTGTTGTCTAAAAAATTTGATAATGCCCCCATCCGTATCTTGTCAGCAGAGGCATAGATACTACTAACCGCTCCCCTAGCAGCTAAACCCTTTAAAACATTAAGATGCACGGATGGGGAATTATCAAACGTCAAATATTGATCTAAGACGTGGCGTCTTCTACAGTCCGCTTTGTCCCGTCAAGTGTTTCTCTAACCTTTTCTTTAACTTGCTCGCCAAACACTTTTGTCCCTTCATAGACAGGTTCGTCAAGATTTAGCTTTTCGCGAACATTGTCCAAGGCATCTCCCAAGTCAGACTTTGGTTTTGCCTGATACTGATTGCTTGCACCCGCCGCCGAGTTATCTACCTGGTATTGGGTAGCTTCTGGCGTCATTGATGCCGCTTGTGCTTGCAGGTTGCTGCTAAAAGCCGCACCCACAAAGAAAGTAACTCCGGCTAAAAAAACAGTCAAAATCTGACGTAAGTGAACCACTTTAGCCATTGATAAACTGACTTGGCGCAGAAAGAGAATTATTGTGTTCATAAACCACCTTTAATGTCTAATTTTGAAATCTCAGGACAACGCCTAACGTTGCCCTGATTGCAATTGCAGCTCGTACTAAAAATTAATCAACGGCGTCTTGCACAGCTCGCTTGGTTCCTTCTACGGCTCTTTTAGCGTTGTCCACAACATTATCTTTATCTAAGTTGTCGGGATCGCCACCAAAGAAACCCTGACGAGCATTCAATCCTATAGTCTCAGGAATATTTTCGCCCAGTTTTTTAAGGTTCTTTAAGCCTGTATCACCAATGGGTCGCTCTTCACTATCACCCAGGTCTTCGGCTCTTTGTTGGACTCTTTTTATAGTGCCCTTATCTACATAGTCACTACCTGCGTAGCGATCGCCACCTGTGTACGCGCTTTGATCCGCCCGTGCATATAGGGATGGGCTGGCACTAAACGCAGGAACTACTAGAAAGGCGCTAACTGCTAATAAAACAGCGAAAATTTTGTGTAGGCGAATGCCTCTTAAAATAGAAATAATTCCACTCATTCTTTAATCCTCATTGATTGTTTTTGAAGTTTGCAGACAACAGTTTCTATGTTGTCTTTTTCTCCTTCAATTCTTTTACCAGAAAATAGTTAGTTTTAACGTCTTCCAGAAGGTTGACCTTCGATCGTCGCTATCTCTCCTGCTTCCATCAACATCTTGAAACGGCTTAACTCGTCTCCTAGTTGTTGTTCCGGATTTTCGCCAAAGAGAGTAGAAAGAGCTGCCGTCACAGCACCTCCTGGTAGGTTGTATTCCATCACCACTTTCATCTCGGTGCCTCGTCCCCCTGTTGCCGGCTGAAAGCGCACAAAACCAGAGTTATCAACATCCCCATCCTCTACAGATGCCCAGGCAATTAAATGGTTTTCTTGCTCCCGGATAATTTCCGCATCCCATTCCACACTGGCACCCAGAGGTGCATTGGCAATCCAGTGCGATCGCTTTGCATCGATTACCGTCACTGACTTGAGATGCTTCATGAAGCTGGGTAAATTCTCAAAGTTGTGCCAGAAGCTATAAAGCTCTGCGGGGGATCTGTTAATCGTCACCGTCTTTTCAACTTTGATGCTCTTGTTCAGCCCGACGGCATCTGGGATACTTTTTTGCCCAGCCGCACCGTGATAGACTAAGCCTCCACCAGCTACGGCAGTGAGTATCCCCCGTAAGGAACGCTGTTGGAGTCCGGTTAGTACCAACGCACCGCCACTAATCAATGATGCCCAACGTTCGGTATCACTGACTCCTGACGTTTCTTGACGATTGGCGCGATCGCTTAAGTTTTCTTCTCTTGATGTCATTAGTTATTTCCTTAAATCAGCATTTACTTTTCACTTCGTCACCGCTTAGAGTTCAGTTGCCAAGAATACTTCGCTCCCCCTTTTGGAAAAAGGGGCTAGGGGAATCGTTATTGTTCTTCCTTCCCCATCTTTATTAGGGGACAAGCACCCAAGGAGAACAGGACTCCTTAGTATGGATATCCCCTAGGTTCTTTTCTTCCCTCTTTAGAGTCAGTAGTGTTTTACTCTGGCTCTCCTAAAGGATGAAATAGGAATCTGGCTTGATCGTCAGTGGTTGCAGGTGCGAAGTTGAAACGCCACTTATTTAATGGTTTGCAGGTTTTTGTTTTCCAATCCTTCTTTGGAATGATCCAGACGGAGTTCGCCCTGGGGTGCTTTGCGGAATTCATCGGGGGTTTGTTGTCCGACTGCACCTTTGGCTACGGTGACACCGCCATCGGCTAGCCATAAAGCCCCGGTGACATAACTCGCTTCATCAGACGCAATGAAGGCATAAACATTTGCCATTTCTTCAGGAGTACCTCGTCGCGCCATAGGGGTGGCGTTAATCAGCATTTCTTCCATCTGCGCGTCCATGGGACCGTCTTCTTTGTGCGTCCAAGCGGTGTCGATTGCACCGGGACAGACGCAGTTAGCACGGACGCCATACTTGGCTTGCTCGACAGCAACTCCTTTCATAAAGGAGTGCATCCAGGCTTTGGTTCCGCCGTAGGGGGTGTTTTGCGCTAAACCGTTGAAGCCAGCTTCTGAACCCGCCGAGACGACGTTACCCCTAGTTTTTTGTAAGTGGGGGAGAGCATACTTGGTCATCAAAAATGCTGAACGCAGATTCATGCGGAGGGTTTGATCGAAGACTTCCAGGGGGTAGTCCTGAGTTTCTGCCGTGGCGAGGAAGACTCCGGCGTTGTTGATCAAAATGTCTAGCTTGCCGTATTCCGTAATCGCGGCTTGGACGCAAGCTTCAGCATGAGCGGCTTCTGAGACATCACCTGCATAGGCGATCGCTTCTGAGCCATATTCTTTGATCGCGGCGGCTACGTCTGCGACTGGATCGTCAGGAAGTCCACTGACAACAACCTTCGCGCCTTCCTTGGCAAATTTGTGCGCGATCGCTTCACCAATGCCAGCTCCAGCACCCGTTACAATCGCCACTTTCCCTTCTAAACGTCTACTCATGTCAAAATTCCTTTTAAATTAACTCCTCCTAACAACTCTTATGCAATTGCCGTTACTCACCTCTATCTTTAGCAGGGTTTAATTTTCTTCATGTTTTTTAATCTTTATGCCTTCTTGCAGGGGTACAGCTTCAATATTTTGTTCACCATGGACATTGGTTCGGAACCTGAATATCGACGAACTAAGTGGATTAATCAAACGTGTTTTAATTTCACCGCCAATAAAAAAAGTTTCTGAACCCTTGAAATCCATAGGAGTATGCATTTATGACATATCTAAAAGACAACCCTGACCAAGCCTTACAAGAATTCAAAAACCTGAACGTTGACGACCAACTCGCTCTACTTTGGTTCGTTTACACCGAAATGGGCAAATCCATCACCCCCGCCGCTCCTGGAGCTGCCGGAGATGAAATTGCCGAAGGACTGTTCAACCAAGTGAAGGAAAAGTCTCACGAGGAGCAGCTCCAACTTCAGCGTGACTTCCTCAACAACGCTGACAATACTATTTCCCGCGAATACGGCTCTTTAAGCGACAACACCAAGCTGCTGTTCTGGTACCGCTTGGCACAAGGCATGGAATCCACCACGATTGTCCCCATGCCCCCCGACTACCAACTGCAAGGTAAAGCCAAAGAACTGCTAGAAGCGCTAAAAGGTGCCGAGTTCGAGCAGCAAATAACCTTCCTCCGCAATAGCGTTACCTCCTCCGGTGCCAGCCCTCACGGTGGTTCAGAAATTTAGACTATTTCCGGGCAAACACTGCCTAGATATTAGCTAATACAGGTTTCTTAGGAGCAAAGATGTCGTCTTCGCTCCTAAGAAATTACTAGTATTGTGCCTTTCCAGTACTTCAAATATGGATCGGATAGCACGTTCGGCTTCTTCGCGGGAATTGTTAAGTTGAGCAACAGCTTGTACGTCTTTAACAAATTCGCCGTCTTTCCTGAATTGAATAAATAACCTCCGTCAATAAAGAAAGTGGTTTTCAAATCAGCAAAGAGCAGATCCGTCGAAGGAGTTCCGACTGAAATTAATCGGCTCACTAGCTAGGCAATCAGAGATCGATCAGCCTGTTGCCAATTCATCCCATCACTCTGCATCACAACTTGCAACTAGCTGTTCGAGTTCGGAAACGACTCGGCTTAACTCCTCGATTAATGGCGTAACTTCAACCCCAGAAAACGTGGTAACTAAAGAGCGGTAATACCAAAGAGTGCCGTCTTTACCACCTTTGAATCGTTCCCAGAGGGCGTCACCTAAAACCCGGTAATCTTTGAGAATAGAGCGGGAATTGTGCAGTTTATCGGCAGCCGAAACGAGCCGCACGGATACAGAAGCGGTGGGTATGTGGGCGATATAGTCTTCTTTGCATTGCCGCCAAGGGGGTTTAGGGTCAGTGTCGGCGTCGGTGCAGCCATCAACAATGGCAGTGACGGTGTCTCCAAAACGGCGGCGAATTTCTGTTCTCGTGGCGTCACCCCCTTGATCTTCAATGGCGTCGTGGAGAAGGGCGGCGATCGCTTCATCTTCATTGGCCCCATACTCTAAGGCAATGCTGGCAACTCCCAGCAGATGAGCAACATAAGGTACTCCGCTTCCTTTACGGATTTGCTCGGCATGTAATTGGGTGGCAAAGGTCAGAGCCTCGGTAAAGCGTTCTGAAAGCAGCATTTTAAATAATTACTCAAAAAGTTAGAAAGCATCGGACAGGGGTATCCAGTAAACTTAAGTCATTTACAGTTCTTCATCTATTTTCTACTCTTAAAACAGAGTTATTGAGGAAAAAACTATGTCTAATCTGGAAGTTCGCCTAGAAGTATTCCATCAGTTGCCCTTACGCGCTCAACTTGCTTTTGTTGCCGCTACACGCACCAATCCAACTTTGGGCAAAAATCAGGAATATATGGAAAGTTTGGAACGCATCCATGCTGAATGTTTGCGTTCGGCTACTCCGCAACAAAGAGCAGCCTACGATCAAGCTAGGGCAAATTTGTTGCAGTCTTAGATGAGACGCAGAGGGAGTAGGGGAGATTCAGCTCAACACCTTATCTAAACAATCTCACTTCACCAGCTCCGTGAATTCTCCCTTGCTTTGCCTTGGTATTGAGTTATACGCCGCACTTGTTACACCCCAATTGGTAAGAGGCTGTCTCTAAAGAATTGTAAATTCCTGGAGATCCCCCTCCCGTCCCCCTTAAAAAGGGGGAAGCTAGATGTTGCTTCGCCTTTGATATCACGGGGGACTTTCAAGAGATTTTGTTCCCCCCTTTTTAACCCTGGCTAGGGGGGATCTATCCAATCGTTAGGCAACCTAGCTAGTTAACATTACTTTAGAAGCAGCCTCTAAGACTCTGATTGGCGAAATCGATAGCCAACGCCGCGAATGCTTTCGATCCAACCCGCGCCACCGATGGAGTCAATTTTTTTACGAATACGTTGAACGCACACATCCACAACGTTGGTATTGGGATTGAAATCGTAGCCCCAGATGTGTTCCAGGATTTGCGTGCGGGTGAAGACTCGTCCAGGCGATCGCTCTTATGCGGTAAAACTCTCTTCAAGAGCGGTGTTATGCTGCCTTATTCGCTAGTATTACGAAATTTGAGTCTGTTTAATTGCTACTTACTAACAAAGAGCCAAATGAAAGAGTTAGACATCTGAGTGCGACATAATATCTTTGGTGATGGATAACTCTGGTATTCGGAATAATCTCCAGTAAAAATGACAGATAAGCTCCCCAACTTCCAAGATTAACCATCCGATGCTTCTGAAGAAGTAGTTTACACAAGATGATAATATTCTGCGGGGTGATAGGTAATGAGGAGCAGAGATTATTCCTACGTCAGAACAAAAAACCCAGTGCTTTGTTTTGTGCTGCTGGTTTACGAAACTTTACTTACCTGTAAATATTGTTCGTGTGGACGAGCGCACAGGAAATGTCTTCTTCTTGGCAGGTGAGGAGAATATCATTGAGATATATCCCAACGGCAGATGGAGGTATGTGCAATGAGCAAACCTAACTTTCAGGCAATGAGTCAGAAAGATTTACATGCCTACGTTTTGGCTCATCGGGATGACCAAGAAGCGTTTTATGCTTACGTAGACAAGTTACATGCAGAGGCGAATTGGGTTGAAATGCCACCGTTACAGTCTTTAGAGGACTTGGAAAACTATCCTGAATTTGTTGAGCGTGTTCGCAGTAGTTCGCAGTCGGGAGACAATGCCATCTAACAATCACGTTGCAGCAGACAAAATCAAGCCTTTAATGTGCAGTTCAAGGTTATTTACCACCGCTGAACGCAGTCGTTAGATTGCTTCTGTGTAGTGTATGAAATTTACCACACCTAGCTTTAGCACAAGTCTTCACAGATGATGAAATGGAAAATCAAATTCTCTACATCTGAGTCTGTTCCATTGTCAGCTGATGAGAACGGGGTGATTCAAAGCCAAGTGTTTCCAGGCTTGTGGTTGGCAGTGACTGACCTATTGACTGGAAATATGGGGTGAGCGATCGCTGTGTTGCTCCCTTAGGGTTGGCAGCACTAGAACAGACCTCATTTGTGCAGCAACCGCATCTCTCCTTGTAGAGTTATCTTAGCTCAAGAATCCTCCCAGGATTTTACTCTATGACATTTGATCTGAGTTTATTTAGTTCAAAACTGAAGAAATATCGTGAGCAACTCAAAACTTCTCTTGACGAAGTTTCAGCAGTAACAGGTATATCAACTCAAGCTCTAGCCGCTTTAGAAAGTGCAGAAAGACGACCTACAGGAGATGAGGTTCTAATCCTAGCGGACTACTATCAATGTGATTACCAATTCTTCATTTCCAATGAAAAAGTAGCTCCCTTTGAACAAACTGAGACGTTATACAGAAGACATGGCGATTATTTTTCCAAAGAAGATCGTCGGGCTGTACAAGAGTTTTTATTCTTATGTGAATGTGAGGAATTCTTGCTTAACTCTCTTCCTAGAAGAGACTACAAACCTTTTAGCTTTTCTAAAATTGGAAGTTACTTTAAAGGTCATGGTGAGAAAGCCGCCGCAAGGCTCAGAAAACACCTTGGTTATTCTTTTATTCAAGTAGGGAGTGATATCTATGAGGATTTTCGCACTTTAGGATTTCATATATTTCGTCGCCAATTAGGTAATTCAAACATTTCTGGCTTATATATTAAACACCCTACGGCTGGAAAATGTATCTTGATTAACTATAGTGAAGATGTATACAGACAAAGGTTTACGGCTGCTCATGAATCAGCTCATGCAATTTTAGATGAAGAAGAAGATTTTATTGTTTCTTTTACAGGGGATAAAAGTAATCTTGTGGAAGTCAGAGCAAATACATTTGCATCTCATTATCTCATGCCACCAGATTTCCTAAATAATATTCCAGACTCAAGTAACTGGACTCCTGATAAAGCAATTGATTGGGCAAACAGACTGAAAGTGAGTACCGAAGCTTTAGCAATTGCATTAAGAAATGCAAATCTCATATCACAATCTATCGAAACACAAATTAAATCTGTCAGAGTGCCAGGAGATAGAAAAATCGATCCAGAGTTGCCAGCAAATTTATCTCCAGGCTCTCGTCAGCGTCGAGAACAATCATTGAAAAGAGGATTGTCCACTTTTTACGTCAGTCTTTGCCTTGATGCATATGAACAAGATGTCATATCAGCAGGTAGATTGGCAGAGATGCTCTTAGTGAGTGAGCGTGAGCTAGATGCAATGGCAGCTCTCTATGGGAGAGGTTTAAAGTATGGCAACTGAGCGTGACCCATCTAAATTTCACAAGTTTAATGTCGTTGATACTTGCGCGATTTGGAATATAATTTCATCCCAACTCCTTCGTACAACAGCATATTCTGTAGGCTGCTCTTTTTGCTGCACTGACTTCGTTTATTATGAGTGCCTATACAAACCTCGAACAGAAGTTAAACCTGAAGATATTGCACTGCAAAATCTATTAAGACAAGAAATACAGAATGGGAAGTTTAAGAATTATCACTTAGATATTGAAGACTTACAAGAAATCGAGGTGTTACAGAAGCGCAAGAATCTTGGTAAAGGAGAACTGGCATCCATTGCTTTTGCAAAAAAGACTTATCAGGCTTGTTTAACTGATGATAAAAATGCAAGAAATCTTGCGGAAGAAGTCTTAACTCACCCTAGAGTGCAAACTACAGCCCATTTATTAGGTTGGTTATTCTTTGAGCGTTTTTTGATTGATGGTGACTTGAGTCTAATTATTGAACAGCATAAACAGTACAACAGAAAATTAGAGGAATATTTTATAGTGATGTACCACAGAGCTTTAGATTTTAGATCTAAGCAATATTTTGAGATTGAAAAGGATGAAGATTCATGAGTCGATACAGCATGATTGTTCAATGGTCTGATGAAGATCAGCTTTTCCTAGTCACGATTCCAGAGTTTAGCGATAGCGAAGCGCTGCTGCGTTAGCGGAGCGGCTCTGAAAGAGCTAGCGCAGATCGCGTTGTTATGCCTTGCACTCATGGCAAAACTCGTGAGGAAGCAATTCGTAACGGTGAAGAAGTAATTGATATGTACTTGGAAGCTTGGCAAGCAGAAGGTGAATCCATTCCTGAACCCAGTACGCTGCAAATTGCCTAATTATTATTAATCTTCTGACGCACCTTGAACCAGGAGTCAGTTTTAGCCTTGACCTCAAACATCAAAATAATAGACTAACTGAGCATAATCTTCTGTTGTTCGGCGCGATCGCTCTACTTCTGCTTCTTCAATCAATCTGACCGACCCAGACCTCATGAATGATGAATTCTCAAGTTCTCGGAGTCGCTGGACTGGTCGGCGAACGCTTTGAACTCGATCGCATCGTGACTGCAAAAGAGGCGCACGTCGTTACTGCGATCGCGCGATAATGCACGTAGCCGATCTTGATTGTGGAGCCTCGCCTCACGATCCACCTCCATCATCGTTTGGTAGAAACGCATTCCTGGCGTGCAGCGTCGCTGGTCGGAGTCCATCTCGTGTCGGTAAAAGTAGGCATCGCCTGCATTCAGCAGCCAACCCTCTGGTGTCTGGATGGCAATGCCAGCATGACCCCGTGTATGACCAGCAAGCGGAATTAGGAGAATCTCCGGCGGTAGTCCCTCAAGATCGCGGACAGCCTCGAAGCCGAACCAGGGTTCGCCCCCCGGTGAATAGAACTTCCAGCGTTTTACCTCGTCCCACTGCTCTGGACGATAGCGCCTTCTGGCAATGAAACCGTGCCGATCCTGCGCGGCGTCAATTTCAGTCTGCATTACATGTACAGTTGCTTCCGGGAAATCCTCCAGCCCACCCGCATGATCGAAATCGAGGTGGGTCAGCACGATATGGCGCACATCCCGTGCAGAAAATCCCAGCCGCTCAAGCTGATCGATCGCTGTGTACTTGCGATCGAACTGGATACCGTTGAAATGAATAAAGAAAGGGCTGAGCCGCGAGTAAGGCGACTGGACATCCTGTAGACCGAAGCCAGTATCAATCAGAACAAGTCCCTGGTTTGTCTCGATAAGCAAGCAGTGGCAGACGAGGCGAGCCGTTAGACCACGACTAAAGCCATCGAAGAGCGCCCCACCGACCGGGCACATGCAGCCACAATTAAGATGATGAATATGCATAAATGTTCTGCTTTAAACTACTTTTTGTCTACGGGTATTGATGTCTGCACCTCACTCGATGCTTGCATTTGCTCCGGTCGGTAGAGAATATCCGCCAAAACGCCTTTACATACATCACAAAAGCGTTGCGTGGGTTACTTGTTAGCCGACTCAGGCTTAGTCAGTAGGCCATGCAGTTCAGCCTTGACGGTATCAGGCAAAACCTTGCTTATATTGCCCTCAATCTTCGTCAGGAGCGAACCGGCAATGATGTGATCCTTGCCTGCCATCAGAGCATCGAAACCCTGTTTAGCGACTTCAGCCGGGTCATCCTTCTGTGTTTCACCCACCGTGGTGTCGTCCATTCCCGCGCCATGGAAGAAGTTGGTACTAGTTGGCCCAGGCATGAGCGAAGTGACGGTGACACCTGTATCCTTTAACTCGTTGCGTAGCCCTTCCGAGAAGGAGTGTACAAATGCCTTGGAAGCCGCGTAGACTGCTTCATACGGCCCCGGCATGATGGCAGCAATTGACGAAGAAAAGAGGATTCGACCCTTGCCGCGCTCGACCATATCTTTCACTACCCGTTTGGCGAGATGCACAGATGAAACGACGTTCAGGTTGATGAGATTCAGCTCGTCTTTCAGGTCAGTCTCGCGGGCGAAATCACCGCCGACACCAATTCCTGCGTTAATGGCGATCGCCTCTACCGATCTGCCAGTCGCCTTAATTTGGTTGTAGAGTTTCTCAACACCGTCATAAGTAGCAAGATCAGCCTGCACCGTCTCGACCTTGGCACCCAGTCCCTCAAAGGTTTGAGCGGCTTCATTGATACTCGGTCCGGTGGCTGTGACGAGGAGATCAAAGCCGTTTTGGGCAAACTGTTTGGCAAGCTCGTAACCGATGCCTTTGGTGGCACCTGTCACGACAGCTAGAGGTCGGTTCGGTGAACTGTTCATAACCATTCAAACTCCTATAGAACTGTTCCACGCTAGAAAAGCTGTGGATTGTGCTTCTTTCTCGCTATAGACAGTCTGTGCAAACTGTGCGATAGCGCGATCGCTGCCCGAACGGGAGCGCCACTCTTACAATCCTAGGAAGACATCTGTGCGATCGCGTCTTTCCAAGGAAGTATGGCGCTTTGTGTATTTGAGGTTACTTTTGTGGAGTTCAGGCGATCGCCTGCGGTTTAGATCCCCGACATTTTAGAGATGTCTCTGGCTGTCACTAGCTCGAACTACCAAACTGTAATTTAGATGAAGGGCAAGCTGTAATTTTGGTTGGGCTTAATCAAAACATAGACACGCAACTGATGCTCCAGCTTACCCAAGATGCACAAGGCTATGTGGGAACCTTCGATATGGGGCTTCAGATGACTTGAACGAGCGGATTTTACTTGTGAGCGATCGCATTCTCCATAATTGCAGAGTTGATAGAACGCGATCGCCCAAAACGCCCAACTCACTCACGACGAAACACAAACAGATTGCCTGTTGCACCTCGTCCTACCCTGATTTCTTTATCTAAGTAGGAGGTTGTCCACTCTGCCTCATTTCGGAGGAATTCTAATACTGGGATTTTCACAGTTTGTTGGAGTGATAAAATACCTTGAGTTGTAGATTGGGTTGTAGGTGTAGGCGTTGGTGATGAAGAAGATTCACTATTTAGGGCATTGATAATACCCACGATACCGCTCCCACCTATGCCAGCAACTATGAGCGGTACTAAAACGTACTGCATCCACCATTTGATATCTTGGACTCCAGGCGCTGCATCCTTAAAAATTGCACCTCGGTTTTTCAAGTCGCGCTTCGCATCTTCAGTTAGTCCAGTGCTGCCTCCAAATTGAGTACCTTGAACGTTCGTGCCGCTCAAGTCTGTACTGCTTAGGTTAGCGTTTTTCAAATTCGCTCTTTGCAAGTCAGCACCAGTAAAGTCAGCGCCAGTTAAATCAGCGCCAGTTAAATCAGCACCATTTAACTTAGCATCAGGTAACTGAGCGCCACAAAGCTTTGCCTTTGTCAAATTGGCTCCATAAAGTTGAGCCTCCTGTAATTTAGCGCCATTTAGCCGGGAATGACTCAAATCGCTTCCGTTGAACTTTGAACATGACAAGTTAGAGTGACTAAGGTCGCGGTGGCTTAGATCCAAAGCACTCAAGTCCTTTTGAGAAAAATCATTGTTTGGGGACAGTTTAAGGCTAGGCATGATTTTTAAGTTGTTAACGCTGTTTAACCAGAAAGCTAGCTTGGGAGCCATCCAAATTCAGACAGCAAGTGTCGAACTTGGGATTGCTCGAATTAGCACTTGAAGCCAGGTAGTTTGATGAGGAGCAGTGTTCCCCTAGACTGAACTCGCTTTTTCTTAGTCTTAGCCGCTTATATATTAGCCACAGCAGCTAATAAAAATAATATTAGTCGCTGTGGCTAATATTGTCTACTCTGTTGCTAAAAAATGATAAGCTGTAGTTAATAAAGCTAGAACTCAAGAGGAATTGGCTCTGTGGGTAGCGCAAGCAGGTTGGCGCTGGCTACAACAGAGCCACTCTCGTTAAGGAAGAACTATGGTTATCAAATGGCGCTTAAATGTGCTAATGGCTGAGCGGCACATGAAAAATAAGGATTTGACAGAGGCAACTGGTATGCATCCTGTCACAATCTCCAAGTTGAAAAATTCTCAGGATGTGCCAGAACGGTTGGAACGCACGACCCTCGAAAAGCTTTGTGCTGCTCTTAACTGCCAACCGGGAGATCTGATGCGATGGGAACCTGAACAGGAAACCATTGAAACTCAATACCAATCTAGCCAACAGGGTAAACACGTCAAACAGGAAGGGCTTTCACCGTCAGATATACGCAAGCGAATAGGTACTGACAAGTATCCAAAAGCCTCCAATCCCAAAACTCCCCTTGAGTATCAGGAGCAGTAAGAGTAATGCGACGAGTTTTGGTTTCTTACCTCCTTATTCAAGAGTTGCTACTCAATCGAGTTGGATTTGTTGAGGATGCCGATCATCTCTGGGAGTTGATGCGTTTCAAGCAAATTCAAGGGTACATAACACCAAGAGGCTTAGATCTCATCTACCTCTTACTCATTGACTTGGTAGGTGAGAACGATGCCGAAAAAGAGATTTCTGGAATAAAAAAAGTAGTGGAAGTTTGTCCTGTTAATCATAGCCTTATAAGGAATCTGCAAACATCCAAGCTTAGAAATTCAGAGTCTGCAATAGAGCTTGCTTATGCAAGTTATATGGAACTTGATGCGATTGTTACTCAAATTCCTGAAAATTTTGATAATACTAAATTTCCCATTTGGTCATTAGATGAGCTGATACATCAAAATTTAGAAGCGAGTTTCAAAAAACAGCCTAAAAGCTTATTAAAGGTTGTAGAGAAACTAAATTACAGCTTCTATCAAGAAAATACAGGAGTAATAGGAGAGAGAAAGTATTATGATATCTCGAAAATTGCAAATAAGCTAAATAGGACTTTTTACGATAGATTTTCAGGAGTACAGTTAAGCTTATTCCAATCCGGTGAACAGTTAAGCTTATTCCATTTCTTAGATATTGAACGTGCATTTGGCTATAGAATACGAAATTCTATTAATACAGCACTGAAAGTATTTAAACTTATAAAAAAAGAAGGTTCTAAAGGTATAGTTCGACGAGAGTTAGAGAAGAAAACTAATTTTTCGGAAAGTAAAACAGATAATATTATCTTAGATTTGCAAAACTTACAAATGGTATCTGTTCAAGGATATAAAGTAATAGTTCAACCCTACTTAGCAAAATCAGAGGAAATGGAAATCGCTGGTCACATAGCAGAAATACTAAAGAATTATGCTGTAACAAAAGTAATTTATCAGCACTTGAGAGCTAACAAAAGTAAAACTATGACTAGAGAGAATTTGCGGAATATAATAGTTGAGGCTTTTTCTAGCGAAAAGGGCGTTAAAATTAAGTCAGCAGGGGATTACACAAGTAGAATGCTCGGATGGCTTTTCTTTTCAGGATTATTGGAAAAGCGGGAAAACGGATTAATTGCAAAACCAACTAAACCTTGTAAAAACAAGCAGAGAGAAAAAAAAGAAACAAAGGTACAACAGCTAACTCTTTTCGCAGAATTGTATTAGGTTTTGACCTTGAGTTCATATTTCCATACTCTTGTTAGAGCCTTTTAACCTTAACAGGCAGAAAAGGTTTGCCAAAAATTTGTTATTTTCTCTCGGTTCTAAAAACCCCCACATCAAGCTTTCCCTATGCTCTGAAAAGATATCGAAGTCATTAATAACTAACAATCATTGACAAATAGCGATCGCTAAACCGTATTTCGTACTGCATCGCCAGCTAACCACCAGTCGGGGAGATTCAAAAGCGCGATCGCAGGTAACACAACACCAATTGGCGAATCAACTAAAATCTCCTGGAGGCGAGTGGCACTATCCATATTTTGCTTATCTAGTTTGGTTCCAGTCCTTCCAGTTATTGACTTATTTGTATTTTCAGTTCGCGCAGCATCCGACTGGTTCCCTCATCAATGGCTTTTTGTACCAGTTGGGGAATCATTTCGGTGATGGGAAGATCGGGAAAGATAGAACTGATGGATGATTCGGCGTAGTCCCCGTTCTGGAGAAGATAAATCGTCAGTTGGCAATTCCGATAGATCCATACTTCTGGAACGCGCAAGGCTTTATAAGCATTCAAAGTCGTCTTTGAAGTGACATCAGACTCAATGGCGAGATCGGGGGGTGGGTAAACCTGTAGATCCATATTGGTGCAACCTCGAACACGACTGGCATTCTGGATGTAGAAGCAGGTATCAGGTTCCACTCCCGCAATTTCTGGTTGTTTCAGAGTCGTTGATCCAAAATCTTCCCAGTCCTTTCCTTGAGCATCTAAGATAGCTTTGACAATATCAGCAATAATGCGATGGGGGCGTTCGTGCAGTGCCAAAGGAGACATGATTTCAAGCGTTCCTCGGTAGTATGCTATGCGGGTGCTGCGCTTTTCTCCCAGTTCGATAAGAATCTCTTCAAAGTCTTGCCAGGAAAGGTTATGAAGGCTAATCGTGCTACCGGGAGTGAGTTCAATGGCACGAATGGGAATGGTAACGGTCATTGGTGTTCCTCCGTCGATTGCTGGGGCGGTTTCTTCAACCGTAACTCGCCATTCACCCACAATTATCATTGATGACTAACTGACAGTCATTGCCTCGCCAGCGATCGCAACTTTTACAGTCCTAGGAAGACATCTGTGCGATCGCGTCTTTCCAAGGAAGTATGGCTGTTATGTGGTTGAGGTTACTTTTGTGGAGTTCACGCGATCGCGTTTCGGTTGAGATCCCTGACTTACTATCTCTACCGATCTTCAGATGATGGATTTGTTCCTGACGATAGACTGACAACAAAGGGGCTGACGCCAAACATCCGCCAAATCTGCTGGCAATATTGGGCGGGGTTGCAAACCTAGGCATTCTCAAGCCTCCCTCAGCCTTAAGCCACGATCTTGCAGTGCATCTATCCCTTACCCTTACCATCATCTGTTCCCATGACTAATCGCCTTGCCGAATCTCAAAGCCTTTACCTCCGCAAACATGCCGAAAACCCGATTGATTGGTGGTCTTGGTCTGATGAGGCGCTTTTAAAGGCAAAAACTGAGAATAAGCCCATTTTTTTGTCAATTGGCTATTCTAGCTGCCACTGGTGCACAGTGATGGAAGGGGAAGCGTTTTCCGATGTAGCGATCGCCGACTACATGAATGAGAATTTCGTGCCGATCAAAGTAGACCGGGAAGAACGCCCCGACATTGACAGCATCTATATGCAAGCCTTGCAGATGATGACCGGACAAGGGGGTTGGCCGTTAAATGTCTTTCTCACCCCTGACGACCGGGTACCCTTTTATGGTGGTACCTACTTTCCCGTTGAGCCGCGCTACGGACGACCGGGATTTTTACAGGTGTTGCAATCGATTCGCCGCTTCTACGATGTTGAAACCACTAAGCTGCAAAGCTTCAAAGCCGAAATTTTAGAAAACCTGCAACAGGCAACACTACGTCCTGGCTCTCAAGAGTTGAGTGCAGAGTTGTTCCAGCAAGGATTAGAGAAAAATACCAGCGTCATTAGCGGCAGTAGTGTCGGAGGCCCCAGCTTCCCGATGATTCCCTATGCGGATCTGGTACTACGCAGCACCCGGTTTAATTTTGAGTCGCAGTATGACCCTAGGCAAGCTGCAACACAACGGGGACTCGATTTAGCTAAAGGCGGAATTTATGACCAGGTTGCTGGAGGGTTCCACCGCTATACTGTTGACCCCTCCTGGACGGTGCCCCATTTTGAAAAGATGCTCTATGACAATGGACAAATCGTCGAGTATTTAGCAAATTTATGGAGTGCAGGCATTCAGGAACCTGCCTTTGAACGAGGAATCGCGGGAACGGTGCAATGGCTAAAGCGAGAAATGACCGCACCGGAGGGTTACTTCTATGCCGCGCAGGATGCGGATAGTTTTACTAATCCTCATGAAGTCGAACCGGAGGAAGGGGCGTTTTACATCTGGAGTTACGCCGAACTGGAACAACTGCTGACAGAAGCAGAGTTGGCGGAACTGAAACAGCAGTTTATGATTACGCCGAAGGGAAATTTTGAAGGCAACATTGTTTTACAGCGATGGAATAGCGATCGCCTCAGTGATACCGTAGAAACCGCCTTAGATAAACTTTTCCAAGCTCGTTATGGCGCAACAGCAGAGAGTTTAGACACCTTTCCCCCTGCCCGCAACAACCAAGAAGCTAAAACCGGAAACTGGTCGGGGCGCATTCCTGCTGTCACTGATACGAAGATGATTGTCGCCTGGAATAGCTTGATGATTTCAGGACTAGCTAGGGCCTACGGTGTCTTTAAAAAGCCGGAGTACCTGGAACTGGCAACCAATGCTGCCAACTTCATTTTGAATAACCAGTGGGTAAATGGACGCTTCCATCGCCTCAACTACGACGGACACGCCGCCGTCTTAGCCCAGTCGGAAGACTATGGGTTGTTCATCAAAGCCTTACTAGATTTACAGGCTTGTACTCCCGAACAAAGCGGCTGGATAGAAAAGGCACTCTCAGTCCAAGAAGAGTTTGACGAATTTCTCTGGAGTGTAGAACTGGGAGGTTACTACAATGCAGCCGTGGACGCTAGCGGAGACTTACTGGTGCGGGAACGTAGTTATATGGACAACGCTACACCCGCCGCTAATGGTGTAGCCGTGGCTAACTTAGTCCGCCTTGCCTTAGCCACTGAAGACTTGCAATACCTCGATCGCGCTGAGCAAACTTTACAATCTTTTGGTAGCATCATGAATCAGGCTGCCCAAGCTTGCCCTAGCCTGTTTACGGCTCTCGATTGGTATCGCTACTGTACTTTGGTTCGCACCACTTCCGATCGCTTGGCTGATTTGACTGCCCACTACTTACCCGCCAGTGTTTTAGCCCCAACCTCCGAACTTCCTGCCAATGCTGTAGGTTTAGTCTGTCAAGGACTCTCCTGTCTAGAACCCGCCCTCAGCGAGGAGCAACTATTGCAGCAAATCCAGCACAGTCAAACCAGGGAATAAGCGGCTTTAGAGCAAAGTCCTGAGTCGGTGAGTCGGTGCGTTTAAGATTCAACCAGCACTTGGTTTTAGAGAATCAGGAATGTCTTAACCTATGGGGCGGCTGCTATAAGCAGAGGAATTAATCGCCTTATCGATCGAGCTAAATTATAGCTATCTATTTAATTTGGCTCGATCGTGGTTCAACAACGGATAAGGCGGAGCCTTGGGCAGAGGCAAAAACAACTGTGGCTGATTTTTGTGGTTCTGGTGGTGCTGATTGTCAGTATCGGGGGGTTGACTCGCCTTGGGGACAACAATCAGACAGCAGAATCGAAATATGCGATCGCTCGTCAGTCGCCGTTTAATCACCCGGACTATTATCCCCTCCAACAAAGCCTTGACTCTCAGCTTTACCGCCCCCTTGCCCCCTGGTTAGGACGCCTCATCCTGCCAACCCAACCGCCAACGCAGAAGGCATCCGATTGGGTTGAGTTTGAAGTCTATAATGCTCCCCCAGAAGCTCAAAACTTGGTGGGGCAAGTGGTGCGCCTAGAGTGGAGCCAATCACCAGATGTACAGGCGTATGTGCAAATGGTGACGCAAGATGTCAACTTTACGCCAGATGCCCAAAAGAGTCAGCGCAGTGGAAACGTCCATCCCACCCGGTTGAACCACCGTCCGCAAGTCGGCCCGTTACAATCCCTCGCTGGTGCAAGACCTGAAGATGATGTCATTGTTGCCCTCAAGCAAGTGACGGTAACTTCAACGAGTCAAGAGTCAACTGTACTGAGGATTGCAGAGGAACCTGTTCAAGTGACGGGTCGCTTCTATGGCTTAGTCAAGGTGCTAAAGCCTGTATCTAATAGGAGGGGTGGCGAAGATTTGGGGAAACCCTCACCTTCCCTATCTCAGGAATTCTTCCGGGTGCGCCACTACAACCCCGCCTCCCAGCAGTTTGATGGAGCCGAAGAGGTCGTTCGCATTCCCCAGGTGTTACCCAGCCCTGATGGTCGCTATCAATCAACCCCGCAGCAATTGGAACACTCCGCCGCCGGAAAAAGTGGGTGGTACATCTATGGAGCCAAGAATGCAGAAGGGGTGTTTGTGGTGCAGGGAATTGCGCCGCGATCGCTGTTTCAACTCCAACCGGATCGGGTGCTGTTGGGCAAAGCCGCCGGGCTAAATTACATTAATCACCAAAACTG
Organism: Kastovskya adunca; assembly: GCF_059505785.1. Taxonomy (NCBI): domain Bacteria; kingdom Bacillati; phylum Cyanobacteriota; class Cyanophyceae; order Coleofasciculales; family Coleofasciculaceae; genus Kastovskya; species Kastovskya adunca. The sequence continues at coordinate 65,679 of NZ_JCACLG010000021.1, forward strand.
GCAGCAGGCGAAGAAAGGGACAATTACCAAGGTTCTGGTTGACCCTAGCAAGCCTCAACCGCAACAGGCGATCGCCCAATGGCAAGAAGGCGATCGCGCCCTCGTGGTTCACCTCTTTGGCGGCATTGGTGGCAAGAAGGCAGAGCCAAACTTCGGTGGTACGGTTACAGGTCACTTTGCCTACGGATTAGCGGAGGTGGTGCGCGATCCTTTCACCAATGAGTTACGGTTTGACATTCAGTATCAACAAGTCTACGCCCACAATCCCAACGCCATCATTGCGGGGACGGTTAGCTGGGCAGATTATATGGGCAACTTGCAGCGAGGTTGGCTGGGTAATCGACCAGTTGCGGATGTCTTAGTCAAACTAGATGCGATCGCCCAAGACTACAACTTTGGTACTGTTTCCCTCTCACCCCTACGGGAACTGCAACAGCAACTCAATATCATGATGGCGCGTTACCGCACGGGAGACGGGACGGGCGCAGCCATGGTAACTCCTGCCCTCTCTTGCGTTCAAGATTCTAGTCAGGCGATGTATCGAACGATCAAACGCATTGAACAGCAAGTCAGTACCACCCCCGCGATTCAATCATGGCTGCAATCACATCCAGATCACCCTCAAACCTTGCGCTTTCAGCAGCTTGTAAAACTGGGTAAAGACCTGGGAAAAGAGCTAATTCCCTTAGGGATTGTGCGCTCAGACTGGCAAAAAAATACTGAAATAGCAGGAATTCCCGCAGGCGATCGCTTTATTCGGGACAACAGTTGGCTCACCCAACTTCTCAGTTGGCGAACAGTCTTACCACGAGTGGCACACGATGAAATAATCAGCCTGTTCCTCCGTCATGGCGCGACACTTTGGTTTCTTCGCACCAACCAAGTTGGCGGATGGAACCCTGATATTAGCCCCCTCGCACCGACAGAACTGTTTGGACAGTTTTATATAATTCCCAACGCCTTCTCCCGCGTGATTGAAGCGGTTAGCTGCGTCCCCCATCCTCAAGGTTGGTTGTTATCCGCCGGAATGCTCCTCGCTTATGGACTCATTGCACTACCCTTGGGCTGGCAGCAAGGCTTTTTAAAGGCAAACTTCCTTACCCTAAAGGAAATGACCCCTGGGCAAACCTTTCGCTTCGCCTTCACTAGCCTGATATCTCCCGCCTTGCTGGAGGAGTTGGTGTTTAGAGTATTGCTGATACCCCATCCCACAGAAGGAGTTGATGTGCAGACTTGGTGCTTTTGGGCGGCGTTGAGTCTGCTGTTATTTATCCTTTATCATCCGTTGAGTGCGCTGACTGTCTATCCACCTGGATATCCTACATTTCTCAATCCCCTTTTTCTCCTGTTGACAGGGCTTTTGGGGTTAGTTTGTACCGTAGTCTACGCTCTGACGGGGTCTGTTTGGGCGATCGCTCTCATCCATTGGGTAGTAGTGGTTGTTTGGCTATTGGGATTAGGAGGACAGCAAATGTTGAATCGCAATGTCTCCCAGCAGTTATTGCCAAAACACGAAAAAAAATAACAAATTATCTTCTGCAAAGCGCCACATCGCCTAAAAAGCCCAAAATAAAGAACCCCCAGTCATTAGTTTTAGCTGGGGGTTCTTTTATTAGATTATGCTGAAATTATTAGCTACTTAGGCAAGTTCAGCGGTTGCACGATTCAACATTGCCCGCTGACGGTTCAGTGCCGCACGTTCTTGATTGAGCATCTGATAGCGAGCTTTGTCTTGAGTTGACAAAGTTGTTGCAACTTCCGGGTTGATCGCTGCTTGGTAGGCTGCGCCACGGTATTTTAGATCAACAGTTGCCTGTTGTACGAATGGCTTTTTCAGATTCCGGAATCTCCAGTCTAAGCCCCGATACTTGCCTACGGTTTTGCTTTCAGTAGCTTCAACCTTAGGGGGATTGTAATCGTAGCTAATACCGCGATAAGAGAGTTTCATGGTTTTCGCCTCTGTAATGAACTGTGGTGAGATGAGGCGCGTTCCTTCGGGATAACTCCGTACTTCCGTCTCTCGATACCGTTTCCAGTTACTTTGTCTTTAGAACGCTGAGAGATGAACGATTTACTTTCTGTATCTATTGTTACTAATTTGGAGGTAAATGTCAAGTCTTTAACGTTTCTTTACAAAATATTGCCCTCAAAAGACGACCTGTAGATGTGGACGCCTTGGTGTGACAGGTTGTAACACAGAAAGCACAACGTCAGGAATTACTTTTATGATCACAATTCCTGGCATCAGACGTTAATTTTGTTGATATGAGTGAAAAAAACGACGGTTATAAAATTGTTAGTGACAATCGGCAAGCTCGATTTCTATACGAAATCCTGGAGACTTTTGAAGCAGGGATTGAGTTGAAGGGAACGGAAGTCAAATCAATCCGAGCGGGTAAGGTTAACCTGCGCGATGGCTATGGCTTGATTCGCAACAGAGAAGCGTGGTTGCTGAACGTGCATATCTCTCCCTACCAAAGCAGCAGCGATTATTTCAATCATGACCCGCGTCGGACACGCAAATTGCTATTGCACCGCAAGGAAATTAACAAACTAATTGGCAAGGTAGAACAAGAGGGTTTAACCCTAGTGCCATTAAAAATGTACCTGAAGCGCGGTTTGGTAAAGGTGACTCTGGGGCTGGCGAGAGGAAAGAAACTCCACGACAAGCGCGAAAGCCTGAAGAAGCGTCAGGATGAGCGAGAAATGGCACGGGTGATGAAGCACTATTAGTAGGATGCTTAAAAAGCGATCGCCTTCAATCAGCGATCGCATCCATTAGTTACACTTCTCAGATTGAGGCGTAGCAAGTGTTGCTGGAAAACTTGGGAGGGAATGAATGAGCGATCGCCTAATTAAGAATACTCGACTTGAAGCGAGTATCTCGTCAGCCTGAGAAGCTGAGGCGATCGCTCAGCTTGCATTTTGGTATGCCTAAAGGTTTGTACTAGCCAGAGTGTTCTGAATCACGCTGCTCCTTCCTGGGAATACAAATACTGCTGAAACCCGATAAATACTTCCCTAATATTTGCAACGTTTCCTAATGCTGTAACCGCATCACCAACGGTATGATATTTCAGCTCTAACAGTTGAGGTAATTTAGTGCGATCGAGTTCCCCTACCCCTGCTTTGATGTATTGTTCCAGTACAAAGTCGAGAAATTCTTGCTGTTTGCCGATATACCGCGAGAAGATTAACGACTTGTGAGCGAGGACGCGCTCTCGGCGGCTTATGGGTGTAGAGGCATAGGCGATATAAGCCAGCACATCATATAAATCGCTTTCTTTAGCATCAATCAGGCGGCTAATTTCCGTGAGTTGTTCCTCCCCGTAGCCCCTCTCTGCAAGTCCTTCTAATAGGGCTTTACGGGTATCAGGGCGGCTCCAGAGTTCTCTTAATGCGTCTTCATCTCTGAATAGTTCAGGAATTTCGCCAAACAGACGTTCTACAAATTCTGCGGCGGTCATGGGTTTACCGTCTGGACTCCAGAAAGTAGTAAAACTCTGGTGCTGGAGGGTGCGTTCTTTCCCATCAGCTAGCTTGATTTTGATTTTTTGAGGGCGGCGTTCTTCTGGAGTTTCCACGCTACCTTTGTTAGTGTCTTTTATGAAACCTTTGGTTGTATCTGCACCTTCAGGCTTTTTGACTACTACAGGTTCTTGGGGTTCGCCATCCCATTCAGGATCGTTGAAGTGTTCGTAGGCTTTAACAAAATCATAAATAGTGAAGTAGTCTTTCCCCTCAAATAGGCGAGTCCCTCTACCGATAATCTGCTTGAATTCAATCATCGAATTGATGGGACGCATCAGCACGATGTTACGAACGTTTCGGGCATCAACCCCAGTGGATAGCTTTTGGGACGTGGTGAGAATCGTGGGGATATTTTTCTCGTTGTCTTGAAAAGTGCTGAGGTGCTGTTCTCCCAGTTTCCCATCATTGGCGGTGACGCGAACACAGTAATTGGGGTTAGTGCTAATCTTCATTTGATTGATTAAATCTCGCACCGCTAGAGCGTGGTCTTGGTTGGCGCAAAACACCAGAGTTTTTTGATTCTGGTCAATTTCTTCCATGAACAGTTGCACTCGGTAACGTTCGCGATCGCTAATTTCAATAATGCGGTTGAAGTCGGCTTCGGTGTAGGTTCTCGCTTCGTCTACTTCACCTTCGATTAATTCATCGTCGGGGCTGTAAATATATTCATCGAGGTTAGTTTCGATCTGTCTGACTTTAAAGGGAGTAAGAAACCCGTCGTTGATGCCGTCTTTGAGGGCATAAGTATAGACTGGCTCGCCGAAGTAGGCGTAAGTGTCGGCGTTGTTGGCACGTTTGGGGGTGGCAGTTAGTCCCAGTTGTACGGCTGGGGAGAAGTATTCTAAAATGCCGCGCCAAGTGCTTTCGTCACTGGCTCCGCCTCGGTGACATTCATCAATGATGATGAAGTCGAAAAAGTCGGGGGGATAGTCACTGAATTTAGGGGTAGGATTACCTTCTTCATCCCTTCCAGTCATGAATGTTTGGAAAATGGTAAAAAAGATACTGCCATTCTTGGGGACTCGACCCCGTTTTTTGATGGCTTTAGGGTCAATGCGGACAAGGGCATCGTCGGGGAAGGCAGAGAAGGAGTTATAGGCTTGGTTGGCTAGGATATTGCGATCGGCTAGAAACAAAATTCGAGGGCGACGGGTGGGTTTTCGGCTGATGTTCCAACGACTTTGAAAGAGTTTCCAGGCGAGTTGGAAAGCAATGAAGGTTTTGCCTGTACCAGTTGCCATCGTTAATAGAATTCGCTCTCTTCCTTGGCAGATCGCTTCTAGGACGTGCTTAATGGCATTGTGTTGATAATAACGGGCTTCCCATGTACCGCTTCTGTCTTCAAAGGGGATGGCTGCAAATAAATCGCGCCACTGGTTATCTTGGCTAAAAGTGGCTTCCCACAGTTGATCGGGGGTGGGATATTGGTTGATGTAGCCTTCTGCACCTGTGAGCATATCGACTTGGTAGATACCGATGCCATTTGTGGAGTAGGCGAATCGAGTCTCCAATTTTTCGGCGTATTTTTTGGCTTGTCCTAAACCTTCGGTGTCGGGTAGGTCGCGTTTTTTGGCTTCGATGACGGCGAGTTTTTCACCCCGATAAACCAGCATATAATCGGCGATGTCTGATTGAGCGCGTTTACCGTTGCCAACTAAGCGACCAGGGGCGATAACTTCGCGACGGATGCGACTTCCTTCGATAACTCCCCATCCTGCGGCTTTGAGTGCAGGGTCAATGAGTTCGGCGCGGGTTTCGGCTTCGTTCATATTTCGCTCATCTGGATTTGCAATTAATCACTTTTTTGTTTGTTCTGTAAGGGTTTCAGGTTTTAAGAGGGGCTGATATCGATTTGCAATTAATCACTTTTTTGTTTGTTCTGTAAGGGTTTCAGGTTTTGAGAGGGGCTGATATCGATTTGCAATTAATCACTTTTTTGCTTCTAAGCCCAAAAGGGAAGATAGCGAGCATAACGGGTAGAGCTTGATTCAGATTCATCAGTCTTGATCCAGCCTTCTTCCTTAGTAGCTCCTATAATCTGAGAAACGATGACAGCCTTTGCCTTTGACTCACTTAAACGAAACCGCTCTCGTAGGGTTTGGTTAGACATTCGTTGATTGTTGACGAATAGCAAGCAGCAATGCTGGTAACAGGCTCGAATTCGGTCTGATTTGCTCATATCGGCAAAATCTTGATGGGCAAACAGTACTGCTGTGGTGCGGGTCTCACCCACTCGAAAATCTGGTGCGGGTAGTTGAAAGTCCTCTGCTGCGCTTACAACTTTGTCAATGCCACTGCCTTTTTCTTCACATATACCGAAACGTCGCATTAGGTCGGCAAGTTGTTCGTTACGGGAGCGATATTCATCAATAAATCGCTCTACCTGAATAGGCGGAATGCCGGGATTAGATATCTCAACGCGATCGCTATACATCTCGATCATCACTGAAGTACCTGTTGCTAGAAAATCTTGATGCACCAAAGCATTAGCAATCAGTTCTCGTAAAGCCTGTTTTGGGAACATCTTTACTTCTTCCCGCACAACTTCCTCGATGAAGCGATTTTGCGGTGCTGCTGAGTGGACAAAATCCACTAATCCGTCAAAGCCAACTGCATAACCTTTAACACCTGTTATTTCATTACGAGTTTTCAGCTTATCTATACCTTCGTAAATAACTACACGGGGTGCTTTACGAGCTAATGTAGGGGAAAAGGCATCTGGTTTTTTTGCTAACAGGATGGCAGCTAAGTTAGTGATTGTCCAGCCCTGTGCTGTTTGTTTAATTAAATGTTGGTTCTGCAATCTTTCTAGGACGGCATCGCGGGTAGTAGGGTAGGAAATTTTTAGTAGTTCAAAGTATGATTGAGTATCTAAAAGGTTGATTACATCATCAGGGCTGGCTTCTGATCGAGCAGATTGGCAAAACCAATCTTGTTGGTCTTCTGCAAAAATTTTCTTGAGTACATCTGGTGTCATTGGGCGTAAATCTTCACCAGATCGCATCAAGTATGCACCATCAAAGGTATAAGCTTGTCCTACAGGACGAGGTGGTATTTCAAAGACTAACACTCGACCATTGGGATGGGCTAATTCTGTTACGTCTACGCGGAATCCGAGTTTTTCTACAATACGGGATTTAATTTCATTCAGGGAAGTCTGTGATGGAAAAGCTTGGGAACCTACAATTTGACGTGGTGGCTTATTGGTTACGCCGAAAACTAGATATCCACCTCCCTCATTGGCTAATGCTACACAATACTTGAGTAAGTCAACTTTATTAAATTGCTGCTTGGCTTGTTTAAATTCAAGTTTTTCGGTTTCAGCAGGTGCATTCAGCCATTTTTCAAGGGTTTCTAGGGTAATCATGCTGCAATTGCCTCTTTAGCAGCTTTTGGGGTGTCTGCGGTGAGTTCGCCAGTGAAGGCTTTTTGCAGGATGGATTGTTTGAGTTCGTTGAGGGCGGCGAGTTTTTGGCGGTAGATGGTTTCGAGTCGCTTAGTATCGGCTTCAAGAGTTTCAAGTTTTAAAACTATAGCTTCTTGAATAAGAAGATCAGAAGGAAATGAAATCGGAATTTTTTTGAGTAAACTAGCTTTAATACCTTGTGCTGTTGCTCCAGTACCTTTGTTCTGTATGCGCTGCTGAATTATGTTTGATAGAAGCAGGAATTTCAAAAAAGTTTTGTTAATGAATTTCTCATCTGGCTGCATAATGATGACTCTTTGGGCAAAAACTACTTTTTCATCTGTATCTAGTTGAGCCACATTGCCTAGTGGTGCTTCAGTCGTGAATAAAACATCACCTTTTTGGGGAATTCCTCTAGTCATCCAATCATCATAAATATCTGGATTGACGAATTCTTGTGGTTCTAGTTGTAAAAATCCCATTTTTACGTTTTTAGCCGTAATAAGCCGCATTCCGCCTTCTGTCTTATTGGGTGTACGACCACGATAATCAATAAACTTGATACGATCTTCAATCGCTGCGTCTACCCATCCGTCGCCTTTCTGGGTAAAGATGGCGTTTAGATAACTTTCAAATAGTTCGCGGGAGTTGGCGAGGTTCTTTTTGGTGTTTGCGATCGCTCTATCAATCCCCTCAAACGCCTCATCTAAAATTGCCACAATCCGCTTTTGTTCAGGAAGTGGTGGAACTGGAATTTTTATCTCTGCCAGGTGCTTAACCGACATGGATGGAATTAACGAGCGTTCAGCTTGCTTCATTAATTCACCGCGAACAAATTCAGTTGGAATTATGTAAAAAAGATAATCATTGTCAATAATGGAACGGTCTTTGTTGGTGATTTTGCAGAGAGCTACGTTAAATGCTCCCTTAGCACCTCTAAAAACTCTACCAATATGTCGGTAAGCTACCATTAAAATGTCATCAGGTTCTACTTTATGCAGCTTAGGCGTATCCGGAACATACACTTCATAGTCGTCGTTGTTGCCGTCTCGAATTTGGTAAAATCTAACGTAACCTTCTCTTGGTTTATGAATAAATTGGCTTTTGGGTGGATTATGACCACGGTTTAAGAGGGCAATTTCACCAAATTTCTTCTCAGTCCATCTCTCTGGCAACTGCTTAGTATTCATCTTCAACGACATACCATCCCTCCAATTCCTGCCAGAATCTCCGCACTTTCTACATCTAACGCAGCAATTTCATCTAAAATTTCCTGCGGTTCTCGTAACAGCGATTCCTCAGCCTTATTCGGATTCTTCACCGACAGATCGAACGTCACCCGATCTATATCAGCAATATCCACCAGCCAAGACTTTTCCGACTCTGCGAACGTAGCCTGTAACTCCACAAACTCCCGCAAGTCGTCATCATTCAGCGCATTAGTTTTACCCAAACTACGCCCCGGATCGAGTTGGTAATACCAAATTTTCTGAGTTGCCATTCCCTCACTTAACGGTTTTCCTTGAGAAAATAAAGGCATCCCCGTTCCCTGAGCGAAGTCGAAGGGAACAGCGTCAAAGGACTTTCCTTTCTCAAAAAACAGCACCACCGTTTTCACCCCCGCCCCGATAAAAGTCCCACTCGGACAATCCAAAATCGTGTGCAGATTGCAACTAGTCAAAAGCTCTTGACGCAACGCCCGCGAAGCGTTATCCGAATTGGAGAGGAACGTATTTTTGATAACCACTGCCGCACTACCGCCCATCCTCAGCATTTTGATGAAGTGCTGCAAAAACAGAAATGCCGTCTCCCCAGTCTTTATCGGAAAATTCTGCTGTACCTCCTTGCGTTCCTTCCCCCCAAATGGCGGATTTGCCAAGATGATATCAAAACGATTCTTGTCCTGAATGTCACTGAGATTTTCCGTCAGGGTGTTGGTGTGGATAATATTTGGTGCATCAATGCCATGCAAAATCATATTCATGATGGCAATCACATACGCCAAACTCTTCTTTTCCTTACCCGTAAAGGTATTAGTCTGAAGTGTCTCTAGCTCTTTTGTCGTCAGCTTACCGTTCGGTTGAGCGAAGTCGAAGCCCCGACGTAAATATTCATAACTCTCGCACAAAAACCCCGCCGAACCGCAAGCCCCATCATAAATGCGATCGCCAATCTTCGGCTTCACCACCTGAATCATCGCTCGAATCAACGGACGCGGTGTGTAATATTCCCCACCATTGCGCCCCGCATTACCCATATTTTTGATTTTGGCTTCATAGAGATGGGATAGCTCGTGTTTCTCCTGTTGCGATCGAAACCGTAGCTCATCGACATATTCCAGTGCATCCCGCAAGCTGTAGCCGCTTTGAAACCTATTCTTAATCTCGCTAAAAATTTCCCCAATCTTGTATTCGATTGTGTCTGGACTAGTAGCCCTCTGCTTGAATCCCTGTAAATAGGGGAATAGCTGACGGTTGACATAATCAATCAGATCGTCACCAATCAGCACATTATCATGATCCAACGTCCCATCAGCTTTTTTGGGGGCTGCCCACACTGACCAGCGATGCGCCTCATCAATAATAAATTCATAAGGTTTCCCAACCAGTTCCGCCTCTAGCGCCTTTTCATGCTCCAAGTCATCCAGATACTTGAGAAACAGCAGCCAGGACGTTTGCTCCGTATAATCTAGCTCTGTGGTGCAGCCCGCCTCCTTCCAGAGAACGTCATCAATATTTTTGAAGGTTTGCTCAAACATCTAATCTTTTATGAGAACTTCAGTCAGGGTAGTTAAAAATTGAGCTAAATTACGCCGCCATCTAGTAAACGGCTGAATCTCTTGGAATATAGAAGCCATTTTTGTTCAAGATCATCCTATACCTCAAGACCGAAGACCATCCTATTCTGTCATCAGCCGCTCGTGAATGAGAAGAGTTGATATTAGGGGAGATTGAGCCTACGCTTCGCCCTTTGGTTCAGCCGTTGGGGGATTTTTTGGAGTTCTGCATCTGAAGCGCTACTGCCAAGCGCAGATCGCCTCTTCCAACTCAAACTCCACAAGTTTAAGCGATCGCGCCTTAGAGCCAGTTCTTAAGCCAAGCGTTGGCGAATGCGATCGCTCCAAAAAGCCACAACAGGCGACCCCCCCTCAATCGTCGCCATCGCCAAACCCCTGTCAAACTCTACCAACTGCGGACATTTTAGTTTCTTAGAATTAGAAATATGACATTAATTTGTCACTGGCAGTTCGGCGACATTGATTTGTCACGACGACACATAATTAGTCACTGTAAATTAACCGAGTAAATGGGCAGTACTGGATTCGAACCAGTGACGTCCTGCTTGTAAGGCAGGCGCTCTACCACTGAGCTAACCGCCCGGTAAGATACTTACTTAGATTAACATGAGTTGCGAAAAAACTGATGCCTTCTGGACAAACACACGATCGCATTACCTTATGGACTTTGCCGCTAGTAACTGGCATCAGCTTAGGAGTAACCCGTAGTAGCGATCTAACGTTGATTGTCTCTAGTGGGTTTCTCTTTAGCGGGTTAATGCTGAGTCCAGATTTAGACCTGTACTCGCGCCCCTTTAAGCGCTGGGGTTGGTTGCGGTGGATATGGATTCCCTACCAGAAAGTAATGCGCCATCGCTCGCTGTTTTCCCACGGACTGATTATCGGTACGACACTGCGGGTGCTTTATCTGGCGGTGTGGATTATTGGGTTAGGGGTGTTGGGGTTGGCGGTGGTGCAGGTATTCCGAGAGGTGAGGTGGAACTGGCAGGAGTTTGGGCAAGATGCAGAGCGATCGATCCTTCAGTACCAAGCCCAGTGGCTAGCGCTATTTGTGGGGTTAGAGTTGGGGGCGATGAGCCATACCCTGAGCGATCAGCTGGGTTCTGGCTACAAGCGCTTTAAACGCCAGGGATGGCAGGGGATATTGAGAAAGAAGCGATCGCGCCGCACTACTCGCAAATCTAGTCAGCCTGCTGTGAAGAAGCGCACGCCAAAAACAAAGAAGGATAAAGGCTGAAGGATGAAATTTTTGGCAGCCAACCGCAATCGCGTTAAGAATAGTTAAGTGGTCTTAAAATTTCCTTTATGTCTAGTTCCCAGGACTTGCAGAAAACGTCTCAGGCTGATGCTTTGGCAGCGATTCAGGAGTTGATAGCGGTGGTGGCTCAGTTGCGATCGCCCGATGGTGGCTGTCCCTGGGATTTGGCGCAGACACCGCAATCGCTGACTCCTTATGTGATTGAAGAAGCCTATGAAGTAGTGGATGCGATCAAAAGTGGAGATCAAAACGCGATCGCGGAAGAATTAGGCGACTTACTCTTGCAAGTCGTGCTGCAAGCCCAAATCGCCAGCGAGAGCAAGCAATTTACCCTGACAGAAGTAGCGCGAGGCATTACCGAAAAGCTGATTCGCCGTCACCCCCATGTCTTTGGGGATGTGGCGGTGGAAAGTGTCGAGCAGGTTCACCAAAACTGGGAGCAAATCAAAGCGGCGGAGAAGGGAGAAACAATAGCCCAGACGCAGCTACTCAGTCGCAAACTCAGTCGCTACGCCCGCCAACTCCCACCCCTAATGGCTGGAATGAAGATTTCGCAAAAAGCCGCCGCCGCCGGGTTTGAGTGGGAGAACATCGAAGGCGTTTGGGAGAAGTACCACGAAGAATTAGCAGAGTTTGAACAAGCACTAAAGCAAGAAAGCAAAGCCGAACAGCAAGCTGAGTTGGGAGACTTACTCTTTACATTGATCAACATTGCCCGTTGGCATGACCTCGATCCCACAGAAGGGCTGCAAGGAACAAACCAGCGTTTTATTCAGCGGTTAAAAAAAATGGAGGCAGTCGCAGACCGCCCCCTTTCAGATTACACTCTAGCTGAGTTGGAAACACTTTGGCAGCAAGCTAAAGCCCAGATTGCTAAAGAGCTTTAGTTGCCAGGAAATCACACAGATCGCAGCCGACAAGCAGGGAATTAGCGAGGTATTTTGCTCAGGGCGTGCCAAGTGCGATCGCCGACAATTCCATCAGCCACTAAATTAGAACGCTTTTGGAAGGCAATCACCGCCGCTTTGGTAACCGGGCCAAAGTCACTGTCGAGCGTACCGCGATACTCCCCGGTAGACTTCAGCTGTTGCTGAACGAGCAGAACTTGCTTGCCCTTGCTACCTTGCTTCAGCACTGGCATATTAACTGGGGCACCCTTGTATAATGCCTGCCAAGTTAAGTTACCAACGATGCCATCTTCAACTAAAAATACGCGGCGTTGGTAAGCAATAACAGCTTGTTTTACTACTAAGTCAAAAATTCCATCAATGTCACCTGTATAGGTATTCCATTTTGTTAGAAGAGTTTGGAGTTCTTTAACAGCTTCTCCTCTGGAACCTTGCTGAAGTACTGGCTTATTGAGTTGAGCAGTAGCGTTGGTTTGGAAATCAGAAGTTTGCATCTTTTTGCCTCGTGAAGTTTTTCTTTGACACTTCCTAAGGTACGCGGGTTGCTCTTCGATCCACATCACCCACTTGTGTACTCCAGTCGGGTGATTTAAAACCCAGTTTGTGACTAATTAGATGGGGAAAGGTTTATTCCTAGATCCTAAAGAAATAATAAAAAATAGACAGCGATCGCTGCCTCCTAGGGACGATTAAATTCAGAAACTAGTTATTTACCAATTCGTCGGGTAAAACTCGGAAGAAAACTCGCCAAAAATTAGGTCTTCTCCGCACATTCAGCCGAGATCCCCTCTCTACTTCCACGACTGGATAGGCAATCCAGCTTCCCCGCTCATAAAAATCTCGTTTTTCTCGTTTGGCGCGGTTAAGAGTCTCGTGAGATACATCTAAGAGATTAGCGGCTCGTTCGGTAGTGCAGCAATGCTCAATTTCAACTAACTGATGATGCAGGCTATGCTGAAGAACTAATTCCTCAGTTTTGTGACTATTAAACTGTTCATCTTCCAAAAAATCAGGACGCTCTAAAAGGTTTGCACTTGTCCCTGAATGCAAATGGCTCTGGCTAGAAATAATCATGGATATTTTGCTGAAATGTAACAATATAGAGAAAACTTAGAGAAACTTTGTGAAGGGCTAAAGCTGCAAACTTTGCTACTTTTAAAATTGCTCTCTATATGCTATTTTAGCAAAATCAAATGGTCTTGTACTGTCGTGTAAGTTCGGAAGTTAGCACTTGCAGAAACTGAAAAACTATTTGGCTTTTGAAACTCTGTTTGTTGGCGAATTTAAGCTAAATCTTTCGGCACAATTTGCAACTCTCGAAAGCCAGTTTGCTGATCAACCGTCCTCAAGAACGTCAAGCCTTCTGCTTCTCCAATGACAATTTCAGCCGTTGTGTAGATTACGCATCCTTCTACGAGATGTCCGCCCCTAGTCTTACCCGTTCCGTCTGCTACAGCGATGTGCAAATGAATTCCAGATTCTGACAGCGTGCCATTGAGAGACAAAATTTCTAACTTCTCTGGCAAAATCGTTGCCGTGTCTCGATTGGCAAAGCGAATCAACCCTTGCTTGAGGCTACCAATTGCAGTTAAGACAAACCCCGCTTGCAGATGATTCTCAATGGCAAAGTCTTGCAAGCTAACTTTTAAATCTTGATTTGGCTGCAGTCGGAGGGCAAAAACCTTCATGTTCTAAATCAAGAACGGATTAGTGTTATTTGGTGAAAGATCCGCATCATCTCACAGGATTCGTTTTAGTAAAATAAAACTACAAGGATTTGTTGAGGTTGTAAGCCTATCGAAACCATCTACGGAAACCTTCAGGGTCTAAAATCCAGCCAACTGAAGCAACTACAGCGACTGTATCACCAGCGATTACCAGGCGATCGCTTCACAACGCCAGAATTTGCCCAACGACTGGCAGCAATTAGTGCTGACATCAAGCAACCGTTGTGTGCCTATGTCAATCGCCGGGGTCAAGTGCTGCGAGTTGGGGTTGGTACGCCTTCTCAGACCAAGATTCCACCTCTGGAATTACCCCGTTACGGTGCAGAACGATTGTGTGGCATTCGTTGCCTTTCTACCCAGCTTAAGTCGGAGATTCCTGGAGAATCCGCGTTGACGGCAATGGCAATTCAGCGGCTTGATGCGCTAGTTGTTTTGAACGTTACCAGCTCAGGATTTGAACGGCGAGGCGGCGGTGCAACAGGTTATGTCAAAGAAATCTATCTGGCTCATCTGATTCCCCACTCTCCGCTAATGAGTCAAAGCCCTGAAAATGGGCAATCGTCGGATGGCGTTGGGGCAAATTGGAGTATCTCGACACCGATGGATCTGGATGTTCTGAGCCAGCAAGACTTCCTTGCCATAGTTGAAGGACTCGAAGCCGAGTTTCGTCGGGAATTTGTTGCCCAGCAGGTAGACACAGACCACGAGCGGGTACTACTGGTGGGGGTAATGACCAATGATGTGACACCAGACCGCTTTGAAGATGGTCTAGCGGAAATCGAGCGGTTGGTAGATACAGCAGGAGGGGAAGTTGTACAAACGATGCAACAAAAGCGATCGCGTCCTCATCCCCAAACGGTTGTTGGTGCAGGTAAAGTACAAGAAATTGCCCTGACTGTGCAAACCCTAGGAGCAAGTCTAGTCGTATTTGACCGCGACCTCTCCCCCGCACAAGTCCGCAACCTAGAATTACAAACTGGTGTTCGGGTGGTAGACCGTACAGAAGTAATTCTGGATATCTTCGCCCAACGCGCCCAATCCCGCGCCGGGAAATTACAAGTCGAACTTGCCCAGTTAGAGTACATGCTGCCTCGCCTTACAGGTCGGGGACAAGCGATGTCACGACTGGGGGGTGGGATTGGTACCCGTGGGCCTGGTGAAACCAAGCTAGAAACCGAACGCCGTGCTATTCAGCGTCGCATTGCCCGACTGCAAAAGGAAGTCAACCAGTTACAAGCTCACCGCTCACGACTGCGGCAACGACGTCAGCAACATGAAGTGCCAACAGTCGCTGTTGTGGGATACACCAACGCTGGCAAGTCTACGCTGCTCAATAGCTTAACTAATGCGGAAGTTTATACCGCTGACCAGCTCTTTGCTACCCTTGACCCCACGACACGACGCCTCCCAATTGCTGACGCTGTCACCGGAAACCTGCGAGAGATACTGCTAACTGATACGGTAGGATTTATTCACGAACTACCGCCACCTTTGATGGATTCTTTTCGGGCCACATTAGAAGAAGTCACGGAAGCTGACGCCCTACTGCATGTTGTGGATTTGTCCCATCCAGCGTGGCAAAGTCATATTCGTTCCGTGATGTCCCTTCTATCAGACATGCCTGTAACACCCGGCCCCATTTTGGTCGCTTTCAATAAGATTGACTCGGTTGATAGCGACACCTTAGCCCTAGCCCAAGATGAATTTCCCCAAGCGGTATTTATCTCCGCCAGCAAATGCTTGGGGCTGGAAACCTTGCGTCAAAACCTATCGCAGCTCGTTCAATATGTCGAATCCTAATGCTCAGGTTGATTAATTGTTTAGTTAAAATCTTGGGAATTCCGTAATTTCGCGGTAGCAAAATCGATGGGTTCATGAGTTTTAAGACTCCAACTAGTAATTGTTGGAGTTTTTTTTACGAAGTAAGCACCATTAAAAACTCCTCTAGGAATCAATTTACGTAGTTTTACTGCCATTCTTCATATAAAGTTAATGATTTCAATAGCGTATAAAGCTATCAAGAAGATTCAAAGCTTTGTATAGACAGTTCAAAAAACTGGTGGTTATGCTGACTACAGACGCCTTGAAAAAGTAGCGTCGTTTACAACTCTACCTATCTGGCGGCAGTGAGCCAATAAAAGTTAAAGGAAATGACAAAAACTTTTTCAAAAGTAGCGTTAGGTTTATCAGTCTTATCGACAGTAGCGATGGGTTCGCTCGTCATCGCACCTTCGGCTTCAGCCTTCATTTTTAGTGGCGGTACCGTTGAAGTTGGTCTTGGGGATATCGGTCAAAACTTCACAGTTGACTTTGGTGGCAACGTGAATGAAAACAACGTTACCGGACTTTCTTCTAGTGCCATCTTTAAATTCCTAGGGTTTACACTCATTGGAACTGGGAATACAGCTAAAACTGAGGCGGCGTTTGAAATCACCTTAGACAACACCTCTAGTAATGGCATCAACTCCAGAACTTCTGCCTTAGGTTTTGATGTCGATCTACCTCTACTAGGAGTTGGAAGTCAGTCCGGTAGCGGCAATACACGCTCCTCAGGGATTTTCACCAATGATAGAAGCGGCTCCTTCCCCAACCAGTTTGGTGCTGTTGATGTCTGTTTCACCAACGGGAACACCTGTCAGGGAGGTAGTAATGGTGGTGTTAAAACTGCTGATGCTCCTGGCAAGTTCACAGCGACCCTTGCCTATAGCGGTGATGTGAAAAAACTGGCTCTCAGTAACTTTGGCGTCCGCTACCAAAGTATTGACGGCAATGGCTTCAACGGTGCTAGCGGCACAGGAGTAGGAACACCCAAACCCCCCAAAAAGCCTCGCGATCCTCAGGACATTCCAGAACCAGGTACGGTTGCTTCCTTACTGCTGTTTGGGCTAGGTGGTCTGCGCTTGAGCAAAGGAAAGAAGGACAAGCAAGAGCATCAAGTAGGCGCTTAGTTATTGTTAACTAGACCCATTCATTCATTTGGTAGCAGATTCATTCTTCTCAACGGTTAGACATTAATAGAAGCAGGTAGTAGTAAAGATTGCTGCCTGCTTCTTTTTATTCCAGTGGGAACAAACTCAACTGAGTTGGCGATGAGTCAATGGCGTTCCAGGGGAGAGGCGGTACGGGTGCGCCCTGTGACTCAAGTAACTGCTGGAAGTAACGAGCAGTTGCGGGGGAATGGACTTCAATCGGGCAGTGGACGAAGAAATATACCTGCGTACCCTGGCGCAACCATTGGTCAACTAGCGTTACCCACTCGGCTAAAAACCCTTGATTGTACTGCCGTTCAGGGTGACTGATGAAGCGAATCAAGGTGAAGGGGGCGGTGACGACAGGTTGCAGTGGCACCTTGGGTTTTCGCGGGTCGGCGGAGACGCGGTAATTTGCTGAACCGCTATAGGCAGGGCGGGTATCGAGCAGCACCCGTCCAATACCCAGTTGTTCCAAAAGGGCGTTCAAGTTGTCAGCATGAGGTGGCTTAAACCAGTCATGATGGCGCACTTCCAAGGCGAGGGGAGCATCTTGGGAAGACCATGCTTTGAGAAATGCCGTCAGGTCGTTGAGCAAACTAGGCCCATAGCTGGGGGGAAGTTGAGCAAAGAGGGGGCCGAGGCGGCTTTGTAGCCCCTGCATCTGCTCTAAAAACTTCAAAGCACCGGGGATGGAAGGTTCCAGCAGATTACCGTGAGTGAGTTGGCGAGGCAGTTTGGGGCAAAACTTAAAGCCTTCTGTTGTCTGTGCTGCCCAACGCGCGATAGTTGCTTGGTCAGGTACGGCATAAAAGGTTGTATTGCCTTCAACTGCTGTCAAGCGCTGGCTGTAGAGGTGTAAAAAATCTGCTGCTGAAGTTTTGGGGGGAAATAGTTCGCCAACCCACCCTTTGTACCCCCAAACAGCACAGCCGAGAAAAAAATTCATTGTTGCTAATCTGAATACGATTGAACTTGAACTACAAATCTTGGGTTGTGTCGTAAATACGTGAAGACAAACAGCTCTTCTGTGGAGAACCAGGCTATGCCACTACTCCCAAAATTTGACACCCGAATGCTGCCTGAGCCACAACATCGCCTCGCTCTATATCTTTGACTTGTCCTTTACAAATCATATTCATTGCTTCCATCCCGCTCAAAGTTCTTCTGGTAACTGGTTTTACTGAGGCTTCCAGTTTCAAAATCGTTATTTTCAATTAGCGTTGTATAGTTGTCATTTGCCGCTTGGCTGGTAATCAAACAAAGAATCAAATCATTTTTGGTTAATCCGGCAAGCACCAATGCAGGCCGTCTTTTAGCGTTGGTTAAATCTGAGAAGGGAAAAGGTACAACTACGATATCGCCTTTTACAAATGTTGCCATGCTTCATCCTCTTCAGGGGTTAACCAATCTTCCGCTAAACTGGATTCACTCAATAGGCTGATTTCTAATTGCTCTTGTTGAAGTTCTCTAAATTTGACAAACAGCAAGAAATCTAGCACTTCTTTAAGCGTAGAATCGGATGTTTTTTCTATCTCTTTTAGCAATTGATCTTTGACACTAATATTCATGCTGATTTCTCCTTTGTTCAGTGTTCAAAGTAACTTCAGACATTAACGCTTCCTCCCTTATCTATTGCTTTTGGGCTGACCAAGGGTAGGTTGCCTGTTTCACCGCTTCATATTTTGCATCTAATTCAGGTTCTAGCAACAAAATTGCTGCAATGCGTCGTGCCATATTGGTCACTTCCATGACTTCTTCTTGTTTGAGCGATCGCCCCAACAATTTCTGCTCTCGATAGCTCAACCATTTTTTGATGACTTGATACCCGCAGTGTTATTGAGATATTGCCATGATGGGAGCGCACAGGCACATTGCCTTCAATGCCAAACTCCCTTTACTATTATTAATCTTGTCAAGCCAGTAGCGAGATGCCTCAACGTTATGACCTACTTTCGCCGCACTATTGAAGAGATGTCTGGCTATGAGCCGGGGGAACAGCCGGATTCAGAAGCCAACGTCATTAAACTGAATACGAACGAAAATCCCTATCCTCCTTCTCCTCAAGCCTTGAAAGTGATGCAGGAAATGAATGGGGAATGGTTGCGTCGCTATCCAGATTCGATGGCTGAACCTTTTCGGCAAGCGGCGAGTCAGGCTCTAGGCATACCCCAAGACTGGATTTTAGTCGGAAATGGCAGCGATGACCTACTGACGATGATTGTTCGTGCTTGTGCGGAACCGGGGCGTGCGGTGGTGTATCCGACGCCAACCTATGTGCTGTATCGGACTTTGGCTCAGATTCAGGATGCTGAACCCAGAGAGATTCCCTATCTAGAAGATTATCAGTTACCGCTTGATGAGCTGATTGCAGCCAAGGGAGCCGTGACGTTCATCGCCTCTCCCAATAGTCCATCGGGTACGGCTGTGCCAGGAGAAATGTTGGATCAGCTAGCGATGCAACTATCGGGGGTACTGGTAATCGACGAAGCTTATGTAGATTTTGCCGAAGAAAATGCCTTAGATTTAGTGCAGAAGTACGACAATGTAATCGTTCTACGTACCCTTTCTAAGGGCTATTCCCTGGCTGGATTGAGGGTGGGGTTTGCGATCGCCAATCCCACCCTACTAAAGGGATTAATTAAAGTCAAAGACAGCTACAACGTAGACGCGATCGCCTGTAGGGTAGGAGCGGCGGCGATCGCTGACCAAGCTTATAAAATTGCTAATGCCGATAAGGTTAAGCGATCGCGAGCTAAAGTTGCCCAGGATTTAGAGTCGTTAGGATTTAAGGTTTTGCCGTCTCAAGCTAATTTTTTACTCGTTCAACCGCAGCACATAGAGGCGGAATCGTTCTACCAAAACCTTAAGCGTCGAGGCATCCTCGTCCGCTATTTTAAGCAGCCCCGACTAGAAGACAAGCTTCGCATCACCGTCGGCACCCCGGAACAAAATGAAGTCCTAATCTCCACGCTGATTGAACTTTATCAATAAAATCTGGCGTTCAATTTTGCTTAATGGTTTCCTTGCCGATGCTCTCTCGACCATGCGGTTCCAGGAGGCTCGTCATATCAGGGCCAGAAGGGACGATGCTGCCCGGATTTAAGGGGAACAGGTTGCCATAGTAGTCCTGCTTTACACTCTCCTGGTTGCAGGTAGCAGCAACTCCGGGAAGCTGATACAAGTCGCGCAGGTATGCCCCTAGATTTTGATAGTCCTGAATTCTGCGGCGATTGCACTTAAATAGCCCGTAGTAGGCAAGATCGAAGCGAAACAATGTTGTGAAGAGACGAACATCTGCCAGCGTCACCCTGTCTCCACAAAGGTATCGACTCTTCTCTAGCACAGCGTCAATCTCATCCAGGCTGGCGAATAGTTCATCGCAGGCTTGGTTGTACGCCTCTTGAGTTTGAGCAAAGCCGCAGCGATACACGCCATTATTCACCGAGTCATAGATCTTCTCGTTCCACCCGTCAATCTTCTCCCTCAGTTCCTGCGGGTAGAGGTCTAGAGTGGGATGTTTGGCGAACTCGTTAAACTCCGAGTTCAGCATCACAATAATTTCTGCACTCTCGTTGTTGACGATGGTTTTCGTCTGGTTGTCCCACAGTACAGGAACGGTAGAGCGCCCACCATAATCCGGTTCTGCTAGCTCATACAAATCGGCTAGCCTACGGCAGCCTTCTTCCTCTTGGTTGAGTACCCAGCCGCCTTCTAGTGGTGAAGGAGACACAATAGATACCGATACGGCATCCTCAATCCCTTTGAGCGCTCGTACTACCAAAGTTCGATGTGCCCAAGGGCAACTCATCCCCACATAGAGTGTGTAGCGCCCTACTGCTGGTGGATACGCATTTCCTTCCTCCGTCCCGACGAAGTTCCGAAACTGGCTGCTGGGACGCACGTACTCGCCTGACTGATTGCGCGGTGCCAGCTTCGACATCATCAGGTGCCAAATGGTTGTCCAGACAAACTTTCCCAGCCTGATGATCAGTTTGGGAGGAAGTGACTTCCCTTTCTTCTTCTTAGTCTTCGGAGCCTCGGTTTTCAAGTTTGTGAGTTTTTCGTCTTCTTTTGGGGAAAGGGTAGGCTGTGGCATAACACTGGATCGTCCTAGGGCTGAAATTGAGCGTCGGCTTCTATCTTTAACTTAATCAATTCATGGCGGAATGGTGTTGGCGAAGTAGAGAGTTATACCGTTTCCCTTTTAAAGGGCTACACAGAGATCCCCCCAACAGGGCTTAAAAAAAGGAGTAAGAAAAGTATCTGTAGCAAGCATTTGGAGAATTGGTATTAGGCGATCGCTTCCTGCATTTGCTTCCCCGGCTTTGGTGTCAGTTACTCCCCCTGGCGATCAAAATCAACGCTCCTTAAAACGGTGTCTTTGCTTGGAGATGGAGAGTTTGTCCAGATTGCGGATGCTGAAGGTGCAGTTCTCTGGCGTGCAGATGCAATCGACTGTTTACAGCCCGACATCCATAGAGGCGATCGCCTAAAATCGGCACTCCCAGTCCTCTGGGATCGGCAGAGTGAACCCTCAACTGATGGGTGCGTCCTGTTTGCGGCATAAACTCTACACGAGTGCAGTCTCCTTTCCTCGCGATCACCTGGAAGTGAGTCAAGCTGGGTTTACCCCGTTCATCGACTTTCTGATAGGGGCGATTCTCTGGATCTGCCCACAAGGGTAATGCGATCGCACCTTGCTCAACTGTCACAGAACCGGAAAGTACAGCTTCGTAAATTTTGTGTACTTGCCGTTGCTGAAACTGCTGACTGAGTTGGCGATGGGAGGAGCGATCGCGTGCCAGCAAGAGGATACCAGATGTTTCTTGATCCAGGCGATGCACTGCCATCAGCGCCATGCCATCGGGCAACAGATGGCGCAATCGGCTGAGGACGCTATCAAAGGTGTGGTGATAACGACCAGGTACTGATAGTAACTGGGGGGGTTTGTTGACAGCAATCAGCCATTCATCTTCATAAATAATAGGAACCCCTCCCCTGCAAGGGGCTACATATCTCTTACCAGGATGTAAAAGGTTGTCTGATTCCCCTAAATCCCCCTTAAAAAGAGGGACTAAGATTTCTGTTCCCTCCTTTTTAACCCTGGCTAGGAGGGATCGAACGGTGGAAAGCCCTCTCACCCGACTTGTGTGTACACCCCAAGGGGGTGAGGGGGGGATCTCCAAGGGGGATTTAGGGGGAGCTGGATCTGGCGGGGAAGTTGGAACGCACGCCCTAGTCCACTGAGACAATCCCGAAAGCAGAAACCCCATCAATGGCTGGCAACGCTCTGTACAAGCTCCATAAAATTTTCCCTGTACTTTATCCCGAACGGATGACCCCCACCAAAACTCCGCCATTGCCAGGGGTTTTAGTCTCTGCGTTGCCGCATAGTGCAGCAGCTTTGGGGCGCAACAGTCTCCGGTTCCCGTGGGCATTGAGCCTCTGGGCATCAATTGCTGCAACGATAGAGACTGTCCGGAAAAATTAGTCAGGCTATAAGCCGCGTGCAATTGCTCCTGCAATTGGCGAGACAAATTTTTACGCTGTTGTTTGAGTTGGCACATCCGCGCATCCGCTGCTTCAATCTTAGTTTTGAGCGGTTGCAATACCATCTGCTGCTGGCGTTTGAGTATTCGTCGCTCGATTCCCTGGCGACGACTTTCTTCGTCGAGTTGTTCGAGGGCAACACTCAGCGCTTCTCCTGTGAGGGTTTGGCAGAGTCTCTGACGCCTTTCGTATCGTTGCTGTTTGTCATGTCGATGGCGATCGCTCATTGTTTGCAATAGAGGATCAAACTCGTTCTGACGCGTTTCATACTGCTGCCGTTCGCTCAGTTGCTTCAGGGCAATCAACTCCTGCTTAATCGCCTCCAACTCAGCTAAGGTGCGGGCTTCTTCTAAGGCAACTTCGTCTCGTCCCGGAATTGGCGGCACCCAACCCTCAACAACACTTTGACCAAAAAGCAGACCGGAAAAGGCTTTGAGTACTCGTTGTTCACCAGTAGGCAGTTCCACCAGCAATACTCCATACATCTTGCCCTCAGAGGAATAACGGTCATCCTTGGCAAGGTATTGCATTAAACCATCAGCGATCGCTTCTGCCAAAGCAGTGCGAGGAAGTCTTAGGCGATCGCCACTTTGAGGACAACGCCCCTCATAGAAATAGCTAGGAGCCAAGTCGCTAATAGCACAATTGCCATCAAGGAAATCTGAAAGCGGATAAAGAACTATCATACAAGGCTCAAACTAAAATCTGGCTTACCTCTATGCCTGAGATTACTACTACTCTAAGCAACACAGAAGTCAATATTTCTCAATTCCCTAAAACTAAGATGACAAACTTTCAAACCGTACAACTAATGCCGGGAAATATGGGAATACTTTTATACATCACCTCAAGATATTAGGGATTCAAAAATCCATTCAAAATGAGTGGTTTCAATGGTAAACCTAAAACTATTTTCCCAGCACCAAGGAGACTTCCAGCAAGATGAGTAAGATTAGCTTTTCAGATCGCATACATTACGGGTTCGACAGCTTCATGTCTAGAGGTACGGCTGCCCTGATTGGTGGTTTAGCTTTAACCTCTTTAGCGTTTATCCTTTTAATGGGATTCTTGGTCAGCCTAACAGGGATTGCTCCTGAAAGTAGCGATCGCCTGAACCCTCTAGAGGCGATTTGGGGCGTGCTCATGCGTACCCTAGACGCAGGTACGATGGGCGGCGATACAGGTTGGTTATTTCGTTTTGCCATGCTTTTCGTCACCTTTGGGGGCATCTTCATCATCAGTACCCTGATTGGCGTTCTCAGCAGTGGCATCGACACGAAGCTAGAAGACCTTCGCAAAGGACGTTCCCGCGTTATTGAAACCGAGCACATCGTAATTTTAGGTTGGTCGCTGCAAGTATTTACCCTCATTTCAGAACTCGCCCTTGCCAACGCCAATCGACCCGGTACTTGTATTGTCATCCTCAGCGAAGAAGACAAAGTGCAGATGGAAGATGCCCTCTCCACTGTCCTGGGTAAACGTCCCAAAATTCGCGTAGTTTGTCGCACGGGTAGCCCCAGCAATATCGTTGACTTGGGTATGGTCAGCATTCAAAGTGCACGAGCGGTGGTGCTACTGAACGCGACTAAGGAATATGCCGATATTCAACTCGTCAAAACCCTGTTGGCAATTACCAGTATTCCTAGGGCGATCGCCCAACCCTATCACATCGTTGCTCAAGTTCAAGACTCCAAGAGTTTCGACGTTGTTAACCTGATCGGACGGAATGACATAGAGGTTTTACTCACCAACGATCTAATTTCGCGGATCGTTGTGCAAACTTGTCGGCAATCGGGTTTATCAATGGTTTATATGGAACTGCTTGACTTTAGCGGGAATGAAATTTATCTCAAAGCAGAACCAACTTTACAAGGCAAGACCTACGGTGATGCGCTATTAGCCTACAACGATTCTGCTGTGCTGGGGATTCGGTACTCTGACGGAACTATCCAGCTTAACCCACCCATCAACACGCCGCTACAACCTAACGAACAACTCGTCTTGATTAGTGAAGATGACAATACCATTCATCTATCGCCACTGTCTGACCCCCCAATCGCTCGTCAAGCGATTCAAGTTAAGGATAAAAATCCTATCGGAGCACCAGAAAACACATTAATTTTGGGTTGGAACGATCGCGTTATTAGCATTATTCAGCTACTCGATCGCTATGTTGTACTCGGCTCTAGCGTCACTGTTGTTGCAGAGTTTCCCGCCGCCGAGGTCGATCTATCAACTGAATCTCTCAACTTACAACAACAAATTGTGCAGTATCGTCAGGGAGATCCCACTGAGCGTCAGGTGCTGGAAAACCTCGACTTAACTAAATACGATCATGTTCTCGTGCTGTGCAATTCTGACTTAGAGCCAGAGAGAGCTGATGCTCAAACCTTAGTTACATTGCTTTATCTCCGGAATATTGCCGATCGCAACAATTGCAATTTTCAGGTTGTCACCGAAATTTTGGATGTGCGAAATCAAGCGCTGGCGCAAGTTACTCGCCCCGATGATTTTGTGATTAGCGAACAAATTGTCAGCCGCCTGCTGGCTCAAGTTACCGAACAAAAAAGTCTTAATGCTGTGTTTGCCGATCTATTTAGTCCAGAAGGCTCGGAAATTTATCTCAAGCCTGTCAGCGATTATATTGCCCTCGATCATCCCGTCAATTTTTACACGGTTGTTGAAGCCGCCAAGCAACGCGGTGAATCGGCCATTGGCTATCGTTGCAAAGCTGATGCTAACAATACAGCAAGAGCTTATGGTATTACGATCAATCCCAAAAAAGATCAGCTCATTAGCTTTGCACCTCAAGATAGGATAATTCTTTTAGCCGAAAACTAAATTCTGGGGTGGGTTCAATCGACACAGTTTTGTAGGGCGACACTAAAATCAGGTCAGCTAAAAGCTACTAGGGTGTGATCGCCAGCGGATTGACGGTATAGGGGCAAGTATTTCAATTTGAATATTGACCCCTACATTCTCTAGGGCTAATATATCCGTAGTTCATCGTCGTCATCTCATGGTTTCACAGCAGCAATCTCTACATCTGTTCGCTAGCCAGCTACTAGGGCTAGGGCTGCTGCTGCGCCTTGGGCGCAAATAATTTTTTACCACTTCAACCCAATTTTTCGATTTCTAAGCTAAAGCCTGTTTGTGTAGGTCAGTTAAGGCAGACCTAACGCCCCTAACCTCCCTCAGCTACCAGGAAAGGGGTTGGGGAGAGGTTAACGAGAAGTATTGCAACCAGACTTTATCTTTGTACCTGTGACTCGCTGTCATCAGGTTCATTTGATTGCACATTCCATTCATTAGTAATTTTTTTGGAGATTCTTATGCGACTTCATACAGCATTTGAGATGTTACTGCGACTGTTAGTGGGTTGTCAGAGTGGGTCTGCGTGGCAACCTGACAACTCTTGGTTTAACTCGATTGCGATCGCCACAACATCTCACAAACACCAAAAATATAGGAGACATCGATCGTGTTGAAAAGTCCTGCAACCAAGTATCATCCATTTGCGCCCATTAACTTACCCGACCGCACTTGGTTTTCCAAAACTATTACTCATGCTCCCATCTGGCTCAGTACCGATTTACGCGATGGCAACCAAGCATTAATTGAGCCGATGCACGTTCAACGCAAGTTACGTCTGTTCAAGCTTTTGGTCGAGATTGGGTTTCAAGAAATTGAAGTTGCATTTCCCTCCGCTTCGCAAACCGATTTTGATTTCGTTCGCCAACTGATTGAGCAGCAATTAATTCCAGATAACGTCACGATTCAAGTTTTGACACCTGCTCGCGAACATCTGATTCGCCGTAGCTTTGAATCTTTGCAAGGTGCAAAACGAGCGATCATGCATCTTTACAACTCCACCTCTCCAGTCTTCCGTCGCACTGTCTTTAATCTAGATCGCCTCGGCACTATCGAGATGGCAACATCCTCAGCGCAACTGATGAAGGAACTTGCCGCAGAACAACCGGATACTGATTGGTATTTCCAATATTCTCCGGAAAACTTTACGACGACTGAACTAGACTTTGCTAAAGATATTTGCGATGCGGTACTGGATGTCTGGCAACCCACACCGCAGCACAAAGCAATTATCAACCTGCCAGCAACCGTGGAAGTTGCAACGCCGAATGTATTCGCCGATCAAGTCGAGTGGATGCATCGTCACCTGGCGCGACGGGATAGCGTAATTTTGTGCGTACATCCGCATAACGATCGCGGTTGCGGTGTTGCAGCAGCAGAACTGGCGCAAATGGCAGGTGCGGATCGAGTGGAAGGTTGTCTGTTTGGCAATGGCGAACGCACCGGAAATGTGGATTTGGTGACGCTGGCGCTGAACCTCTACACCCAAGGCATCCACCCCGGTTTGGATTTTTCTGACATCAATATAGTGGCGAGAACGGTAGAGGATTGTACGCAACTACCCATTCATCCCCGCCATCCTTATGTGGGAGATTTGGTCTTTACCGCTTTCTCTGGTTCCCACCAAGATGCAATCAAGAAAGGTCTGGCGGTGCAGAAATCGGAGGCAATTTGGGAAGTTCCCTATCTGCCACTCGATCCAACAGATGTGGGACGCACCTATGAGTCGGTGATTCGAGTTAACAGTCAGTCCGGTA
Organism: Kastovskya adunca; assembly: GCF_059505785.1. Classification (NCBI taxonomy): domain Bacteria; kingdom Bacillati; phylum Cyanobacteriota; class Cyanophyceae; order Coleofasciculales; family Coleofasciculaceae; genus Kastovskya; species Kastovskya adunca. The sequence continues at coordinate 92,456 of NZ_JCACLG010000021.1, forward strand.
AGGGTGGCATTGCTTTCTTGCTAGAACGCGATTACGATCTGGTGTTGCCTCGACGATTGCAGATCGAGTTCAGTCAGGTGGCGCAACAAGCAATGGATGCTCGCGGTGAGGAAATGTCTGCCGCTGATCTTTGGCAACTGTTTGAGCGGGAGTATTTGCAAGCTGTTTCGCCGTTTAATTATCTCTCTCATCACTTGTCGGAAACGGAAAGTGGAGAACAGGCGATCGCCACAACACTAGAGGTGAACGGACAACCTGTAAGGCTTACTGGGCGGGGCAATGGCCCGATTGATGCGTTTTTGAATGCGCTCAATCTGGGAATTTGCATTCACCACTATGAGGAACACTCGCTGAGTCAGGGTAGCGATGCGTCTGCGATCGCTTATGTTGAAATTGCTGGCGATCGTTTCCCCAGTTCCCGATACGGTGTTGGCATCCACTCTAATATTGTGACTGCCTCATTGCTAGCCGTTCTCAGTGCGGTGAATCGCGTCCCAGGAGTTGATGCAGAAACTCAAGTACTGATATTACAAGGCTTTGAGTAGGTTCAAACTCAATTATTGAGCGTAAGGCGATCGCACTCATTGATGTAGAGAATCATGGGAGCGATCGCCTAGGCTGGCTTTAACGCATATATACAGTGGCGCGATCGCAAATAGTGCGTTTATCTAAACTGATGGTGCTGTGTCTGTTTTTGAGTCTTGGAGAAAGTACTCATATCTCAATGCTGAGGCGCGATCGCTCTTAGGAGCTTTAAAGTTAGAGTTGTGAGTTGTCTTGCTCTCGTCGGAGCCAATAGGATATCTTTCACCCGTTCATTCCGATAAAATCCCATTTAGGTAAAGGTGCGCGTGTTTTCAGGTCGTCCCAAAACCAGTTCTCGTCAAAGAAAAATTGTCCAAGTAGTTCTCCGACACGGTTGGGGTTATATGCGAGGGCTTCTCCTGGGAGGGAAAGCTGAAGAACCTTCACTACCACCCCCTAGAGTGCTGTGCAATATTTTGGTAGATCTTGGCCCTGTCTACGTTAAGCTTGGACAACTGCTCAGTACGCGCCCCGATCTGTTATCGCCGTCCTATATTGAAGCCTTAACCTCCCTGCAAGCTGAGGTTCCGCCAGTCCCTTGGGAGGCGGTAGAAGCGGTTATTCGCAAACAGCTTCTACACCCGATAGAAACAATCTTCGCCGTCATTGATCAGCAGCCTGTTGCAGCCGGATCGATTGCCCAAACCCATCACGCCACGCTGATAGATGGGCGTGAGGTGGCTTTAAAAATTCAACGACCCGGCATCGATAGAGTTGTTGAGCAGGATATCCGGTTGCTTCGCGGCTTGGCAAGGTTAGTGAATCGCACGTCTGTGGGACGGTATTACAATCTCATCTCTGTCGTTGAGGAATTCGCTAGTGCGCTGCGGGCGGAGCTAAATTTTACCCAAGAAGCCAGTTACACGGATACACTACGGCGCAATCTCTCCAAAAGTTACTGGTTCAATCCTCAAAAACTGGTTATTCCAGAAATTTACTGGGACTTGACTAGTGAAAAGTTACTCGTCATGGAGTGGCTGAATGGAGTTCCCCTGTTACTGGCTGAGATGGGGGGGACAGTGGACGAGGCTAAAGCCGAAAGCCGCGCCCTTGCCGATTTACTGATCACAGCTTATTTTCAGCAGTTTTATATCGATGGCATATTTCATGCTGACCCTCATCCCGGAAATTTGTTTTATCTTCCCGATGGGCGCATTGCTCTGATTGATTTTGGTTTGATGGGTCGTTTAGACCCGCGCACTCAACAGATTTTGATCGAACTAATTTTAGCGATCGCCAATTTAGATAGCAAGCGGTGTAGCCAATTAACCTTGGAACTAGCAGAGTCTACTATCCCTGTGAATCTGGCTCACTTAGAAAATGATTTTGACCGATTGCTGCGACGCTACTACAACCTAAACATATCGGAAATTAACTTTAGTCAGTTAACTTATCAAGTGTTGCAAATTGCTCGGAAACACGCAATTCGTGTTCCTAGCAACATGGGCTTGTATGCCAAAACTCTTGCCAATCTAGAAGGGGTAGCTCGCAAACTCGACCCTGATTTCCATTTGATCGAACAAGTTAAACCCCTAATGGCAGATTTATTCCGGCAACGGTTAATTGGACAAGCTCCCCTGCAAGACCTTTTAAGAGCAGCCCTGGATATTAAAAGCTTATCCCTAGAGGCTCCTCGCCAATTGGAGACGTTACTAGATCGGGTGACTTCGGAAACATTGCAGTGGAACATAGCGCTGCGAGGGCTTGAACCCTTTCGCCGCAGTCTTCATAGTGTGGGTAATCAAATAACTTTTGGTATTGTGACAGCCGCTATCTTGATTGGTGCGGCGATGATTTTTTCCCAAGCCCCGGATAATCCAGTTTTCTTTTGGGTGAGTGGGACTTTGTTTGTGGTGGCGAGTGTCATCGGCTTGTGGTTAATTTTCAGTATGATTAGAAGCGGACGAGTGAAGTAATTATCACTTTTAGTATTAGCGTAATATAAAGCAATTAGCGAAAGAATTTAGTTGCTTGTGATTTGCCTGTTGCTCTATTAAGGGTTCCTTCTTTGGAGGGAGTTATTAATAGTTTTTTTGACTAGTTGGTGATAGAAGCAACGAGCCTGAATTTTTTATAAACAATGTGTAGTAAATTTATCGAAAGTTTTACAGCAGCTTTATACATTCTTTGAAGAGTTTTGTATAAGTTGTTAGAAAGGTTATCTTAGGCAATAAAAGTTGATGTTGCTCAATTTAAGCTGTATTCTTAAAGGCTGAGGAGTGGCTAAACGATCATGATGGTGCTTTCTATCAAAGACTTGAATAATACAGTTCCAAACCGCTCATGGAGCCAGCAAAAGGCGCTTTTGCAAGGAGAGATTTTGGTGGAAACGCGAGCGCACTCAGCCTGGGGTGGTGCTGTTACTGCACAAATGTACTTACCAATAGCCCGCTCATCTGCTTGGCAACAACTAACCGATTATCCTCGCTGGGTGCAATACTTCCCCGATGTCACCAAAAGCGAAGTCTTGCATCAAGGTCAGGTCAAACGTCTGTATCAAGTTGCCCAAAAAGCCTTTGTATTCCTCACCGCTCAAGTTGAAATTTACCTGAATGTCTTTGAGGTGCCAGAACAGCATATTCAATTCCGGCTAGAAAAAGGCACCTTTACCGATTTTACGGCAGACCTGACCTTGCAAGATTTCGGTGATGGTACCTTGCTCACCTACTCCGTGCAAGCAACGCCTAATCTTCCGGTACCGACAGTTTTCATTCAACAGGCGATGCATATGGAATTGCCAGGGAATATGCGGAATATGCGGCAAGTTCTGTGTGCAGCTTAAAGTAATCGTTCATTCCTGGCTGGAAAAAGGGTACTAGAGGCGATCGCATCTATTCATTCTCTATATCCAGAGCGTGCGATTACACTTAGCAGCAGCGCTTGTGCGATCGCAATTGGCAAAAATCAAGACGTTGAAATCAGTTCAGCCATAATATCGTCAGACATAAACTGCTTAAAATCTAAAATCTCAATCAGCACTAATTTTTCATTGTTTGAGTAGTGAAGGATTACTCGTCCTTCATCTTCTGCATAGGCGATCGCGTCATCTGATAGCTCAATCAAAAGTGCATCAACATCTTTGCTATATCTAATTTTTTTCATAACGGCTCCTCCTGCCTGGATAGAGTGTAATAACTAAAATGAATGCCTCGTATTCTCGGTAGACAACCCGTAGCACTAGGTTCTCATTCAACTGTTTCTGTGCTGTGATTTTTTCTCCTTCTCCCGGTTCTCGTGTATCTGGAGATTGAATGGTTTCAACCACAAAATCCTGAGCAATAGTAATTCCCCGTTCACTTAAGAGGTCGATTTTTAATAGGGCATGGTCACTGAACCGGATTTCCTTTGACATAACTCTAACCCGATAACTCAACTCCCAAGGCTTCAAGTTGTTGATTCATCCAGGCAATTGCAGTGGCTTCATTTGTCTCAATTGCCCGTTCCACTCCTGTTTTAGCAATTTTTAGCAACAGAGCGATAGCCAAGCGCTAACGACGGATTAAACGTTACTTATAATTACTTGATGTGTTGGTCACGACAGCTTCTGCGTTTCTATTGACAGCGTTGATGAATTACTCGATCGCCATGGACTTTCTTAAGGATTCCGATCCTATTCTGGGACAACTTATTGACCGAATTGGTGCATGTCAACTGAATCAGCAAGAGTTGGAGGGAGACTTGTTTTTTTGCCTGTCTCGGTCAATTCTCCACCAACAACTTTCTACTAAGGTGGCGAAAGTCATCCACACTCGGTTTCTCCAGCTTTACCCTGACACTCAGTTTCCTTCCGCACAAGATGTTCTGAACACGCCAGATGAAGCCTTGCGAGGGGTGGGTATCTCACGCCCCAAAATCTCTTATCTCAAGGACTTGGCGCATCATGCAATCGAGGGATTGCCGACGATTGAGGAGTTGGAAGCCATGGACGATGAGGCGATTATCAAGACTCTGACGCGGGTGAAAGGTGTTGGACGATGGACTGTGCAGATGTTGCTGATTTTCCGTCTCAATCGTTGGGATGTTTTGCCTGTGGATGACTTGGGTGTACGTGCAGGTATTCGGAAACTCTACGATCTTGAAGCACTTCCTGACCGCAAGACTACGGAAAGTTTTGGGCAAAAGTGGAAGCCTTATTGCAGTATTGCTTCGTGGTATTTGTGGCGCAGTTTGGAGCTAAAGCCAGTTTGAGGACTGCGGCAAAAGGGGGAAAATGCGATCGCTCCTACCGTTTATTCTCTACATCCAGAGCGTACGATCGGTTTAGCAGAAGCGCTTGCGCCTTGCAATCCATAAACTATTTTTCGATAGTTTCCTGTTTAAATGCTAATTTGAGTCCTGGTAAACTACAACTTTCTAACCGCTTACGAATCTCTTCTTTAACAGATACAAAGGTAGGAAACTCCTCGGTTAGTCCAAAAGGAATCCAAGCACTATATCCAATACTCTCCAGTTTTATATTGACCTTAGCAGGCACTATATACTTACGCGCAGATATATAGAACTTCTCTATATAGCCTACCCCATTACTTAAGTTAGTAGCAGCAGGGCTAGCAAAATCTTTCAGATACTCTTCAACCAAGAGCCATCCCTTCTTATCAACACTAGCTACAAGATACACGTTATCAAATTGACAAGGTGCAGCATTTGCTTTTTTGTTATTTAGTATTCCGTAGGCTAGATTATAATAAACAGGATACTTCTGGTTATTAGCATCTGTTTCATATTTACCAGGAAGCTTTAGGTCAACACTAAAACATTTAATATATAGACCCATTCGATCTCTGCCTCCAGAAAAGTTGATTACTCCACCTCTACTATATTTCTGGGTGTCAATTCCTCGCTCGATCAGTAGCTCTTCAATAGTAATAAATTCTGAGCTAATAAGTTTGGACTTAATATGTCGTGAGCGACTACCTATTCCGCGCATTCCTGCTTTGTATTCCTCACTAATATTTACCATGATTTTCTTAGCAGTCTCACTATCCACTAGTTCATTGAAAAGTGGTTTTATAAGGTCTGAGCTATAAGGATTGAGTCTCTTTAGGTAGAAAGCAGATTGCTCCTCTCGATCAGCCTGATTTTGAATTTTAGCAAGTGACTCAGGGGTTATTGCCCTAATAGTCTCCTGAGCTAAAGTAGTCTGCGTATATTCTCGAAGCCCCTTGGGTTCTTCTTTAGGAAAGAAACGGTTCCAGTAATTAACTTCAACTACATAGCCATTTATCGAGAGCCGATATATAAAAGAATAAAAGTTATCCCATTTACTAGCATAAGCCTTGCGAGTGCTAAATGCTGTTTTAATAAGTGCTTCTTGCTCTTCTATTGACTCTGGCTTAAATATTTCCTTGAGAGCAGTTAAGTCTAGACAAATATGAATGACACTTAATCCTAATACCTTCTTCTGTGCTAGCCAGTTAATGCTAATTTCAGACTCAATTTCTTTTCTAGGTGGCTCTACTCCTAATAAGAATGCAAAATCAGCGATCGCAGTTATGGTTTCCCTTAATAGTGTTTCTACTGGGCGTACCTTTTTCGTCTTTACCGGACTAGAGTTTAAATGCGGATGGTATTTCTCAATGCGTTGCTTCTCTAGGCTGCCTAGTTGAGATTCGCTAACTTGCTCATAGTAAATAGTGAAATGTTTCTTTTTCTGAACTTCCAGTTGGTAGATGCGATGATGAGATTTACCTTGCCAGCGTTTACGGATATTTTTTGCCTGCCCTATGTACCAAACATTATTACTTTCATCCAGAACGTAGTAGATTCCTGAATATTCAGGGAGTAGCTGTTTCGCGTGTAAAGTAATTTTTGGCAGTTGCAAAATTACTGCATCAGCAATCAAATGGCGTACCTCCAGTATTGTTTTACATACTTCTGATTTCAGTATTCCCATTGTCGTGACTATTTCTATGACTGAATCTGTAGAAATAAGGTGTCTTTGCCCACAGATGGAGGGTTTGTTCAGATTGCAGATGCTCAAACCAATTTCTTTTACGTGTAGATGTAACGGATTGGCAACGGCACGGCATAAATAGGAGCGATCGCTCGTGTTGGTTTTGGCTGTATGTAGGCACTGGTGCAATCTATCGTCATAGTTTGAGTTTACGCAGTTGCAGCACTTTGCTCTTCAGGGAGAAATGTAAGAACAATTTGCTCTCTTGGGATACCTGCGGCGATTAAATCTTTAGTGATTCCCTGTTCCATCCCGTCATATTCCACCCAAACCTTACCCTCACTCAACGTCACATAAATCAAATTTCCCCTCACCCGTCGTCCTCTATCCCAACCCACTTGCATTAGTGCATAGCGGTTTTGCGTGTCGTCAAATACCGTATCGAGTCGAATATCGCCGTGAGAAGGCTTAAACTGGGCGTATCGTTGAATTACTTGCTTTACAATGTCCCGCTCTCTCGTGGTGGTATCCATCGCTTCACCTCTTGCGCCTCTACATCTACAATAAGTAATTTCATCGGTAACTCCCGCATCACCAACTCACCAATCGGTTCGCTGAAAATCCCGTCAAAGGTTTTGTCTGCCACAGCGAGATACAACTCACGCTCTGGATCGACCTGTTCGAGGAGTAGCCTATAAAGAACATATTGACCAATCGCTTGCTCCAAATCAGCAATTGCCGAGTTGCCTCGAAACTCCTTGATTTCAACGGCGATTCGACTACTACCGCGTCTAGCACCGATAAAGCGTCCTGCAATACCGTTGAGGACATCTAATCTTGCTGCCAAGTCGATAAAGAGAAATCGCTCACCATAGGATATGACGTAGGGATCGTCCGTGATTTCCCAACCCTCCTTGATGAGAGCTTGCCTGATGATGTTATGAATCGCGTCTCGCTGAGGCATGACTTAGTGGGTCATAAGCCGAATAACTAGCCTATAGTATGCTACGCGATCGCATAAGAGCACCAGCTAGCCGAGCGTAAGTGAGAATCCAAAGAGCGATCGCTCATACTAGAATTCAAACACCAGCATAGGTTGGAGTAGTCCCATGTCCTTGCAAGAACTCCAAGAGCAGGTTCGCCAGTTGTCCGTGAGTGATCGCCTTAGCGCCTAATCGCGTTCAATCTCCTGCAACGCCTCTTTCGCAATCCAACCCTGTTCTGCTGCATGGTTAGCCGCCGCCAGCATTTCGGAAAACACCACGTATTCGCAGCCTGTTTCTTGCACTTCTTCAGCAATGGCTGAGAGTTCCTGCTTGCGCTTGCTGTCGTTTGGCGTCACGTCGTGGATGTAAATTCCTTGGATGCGTTCGGGATAGTCGCGTACAATTTGCCTGTAAATTTCCGCGTCCTTTTGACCACTGTCGCCGATTAGAATGAACGGCAGATGCGAAAAGCGCTCTAAGATTGGCGCGATTTGCTCTATCTTGTGGCTCTTATGCTCAAAGCTCAGCAGATTAGCGGGAGAGAGTTCTATATCCCGAAGTAGAAGGGGGCCGTGGGGAATATCATTAAAGTCCATAAACTTGACGAACAAGTCGTACATATTCCACGCACTGCTGGAAACGTAGAAAATCGGATTGCTTTCACTCCCGCTTTGCCCTTGCTGAAGGGCTTGGTAAAACGCGGGAACGCCAGCAAAAGGACGGCGGGTGCGTTCGTTACCCAGGTAGGCGATGCGGATCATCTTCAGCAAATCTGTAGCACCCGTGTGCATAATCGTGTCGTCAATATCGCTGATGACACCAAACTTTGCACCCTCTGAAACAACAATAACCTCGCCTTCAGCCTGAATGGATTGTGGAGTTTCAGGGTGAGATTCGAGCAGTTCTAGATGTACGTTTTGCCATAAGCGATCGCCATTTAGTTTTGTTTGCGGCTGAATTTCAACTTCAAAAAATCCCTCCTCATCAGCAATGACTTCCTGCTGCAAGTCTTTAAAGTTTACCTGCAACCGTGCCTTGGGTATCTCATCCGATTCAAAGCGACGGAACATATTCCGGAGATTTTTCCAAACGGAAGCGTTTTCCTCCCGCAGCTTAATCTCTTCATCCTGTAATACGCGACCTTTGAGGTAAAGCTTTTCTGGTGTACCGTAACCCCGATAGGGCATGATGCGAATTGGATCTTGAATGCCTAACCCTTCTGTGATGCGCTTTTTCGTTGCATCCCAAAAGGTATTGATCCGACTCATTACATCTGAAATTATCTGCGTCCAACCCGACATTATTCTTTTTAATTAACAGCGTCACGCAACTATGTTAGGAAAGCTCTTCCTCATTGCAAAACCCCTTCTAGAAGGAATTTTCCCTAAGGTCATTTAGGACTGCTATGCGAGTAGAGCGATCGCTCTACTAGCCAGCCTCTTAGAGATATCCTTTAATTTACCAAACAGTCCTATTAATGCTTGCAAGTCGCAGGGGATCGACAATAGCGATATTGTTCTTTGCTTTTAATTAAAGATTAGGTAAAATATTAGGTAAAGTTTTGATGAAGCAAAATAAATTACATATTTATCTGATAGATACATCTATTACTTATATTTGCTACTACCTATTGATAGAAACAAAGTATCAACTTTAAGTAGATTTTTTTGATATATAACTCCAGTAAGTTTATTACTTAAGACCTGATTTAACCGCCGTTCGTTTATCTCAAATATTTAGATTTAGAACAACTCAGCGTCGGTTAAAAGTTTTAGAGCAATTCAAAATAAAAGCAAACTCCTAAATTGAAGCAACCGATTTAGATAGGAAAATACTTTTTGATTGCGGCGAAAAAATTACTTGAAGCTATTCAGAACAACACAATGAAGCAATTTGGGAAAGCGGCATTACTAAGCACGGCGATCGCCTTAGCGCCTGCGATCGCTGTTGACGCGGCGACATTCAAGGCAGACTTAAAACCGTTAAATAATTCTGGTGTCAACGGGACGGCTTTGCTAGAGGTACTCGAAGCTCAAAATCTTTTGAGAGTCACCATTAATGCCACCGGATTAGAGCCAAATATGTTGCATCCGCAGCACATTCACGGGCGATTTGCCAACTCTGGATCTAATTTTGAAGGCCAGCCGATCAATTCAGTTACGCCACCTCCCTCAGCAGACACCGATGGCGACGGTTTTATTGAGGTGCTTGAAGGTTTGCCTTTCTATGGCCCAATTATCTTACCGCTATCATCGCCACCTGCTGAATCTGCTAGCGAACAAGTATTCCCGACTGCTCCAAATGGGACGATTAGCTTCACCGAGACTTACGATCTGTCGAACGACTCCCTGTTCTTCGATCCGATTGCCGGAATTGATTTCACCTCAGAAGACCTCTTCCCGTTAATGAAGCGTGAGATTGTTCTGCATGGAATGACTGTACCAGCAGGAATCGGTGAAGGAACTGACGGTGAAGTAAACGGATCGGGCGGCTACCTTGCCACGCTACCAGTTGCAGCGGGTGAGATTCAGGCTGTTCCTGAATCTGTCCCCGAACCTGCCGCCACATTGGGACTTCTGAGCCTTGGCGGGTTGGCATTCTTACGCCGTCGTCGCGTCAACGCTTAGGGCAATTGCGATCGCGCTTTCGCTTCTTAGAGCGCTAATTTTATAGAGATAGAGTGGGCAATGCCCACTTTTTTTTAAGCGATTGAATCTTGAGACGGCGATCGCGTGCTATGTCATAGCGGTTATCCGCCTGAGCGCCAGCATGAATGAACACAAGAGCGATCGCTGGCCTAGTTTTGGGTGCCTGTGGAGATGGGTGCGATCGCCTAAGAGCAGCAGCAAAGCTGATCGCCTCATCACTCACCATCCCTATCTAAACCGAGGATTGAGCGGTAAAACTATATTTGATTAATTTTATGGAGCTAAGCGGATTCGAACCGCTGACCCCCTCAATGCCATTGAGGTGCTCTACCAACTGAGCTATAGCCCCGAAACGTGCTTTTCTATACTGCCTTAGCTGTTACGATTTCGTCAAGTACTTTTTTTGAAAGCAGTGGGAACTCGCAGGGATGCCACTGTTAGTGAGCAATGGTTGTCAAGTAGCCAATATAACTACCCATGAGGAAATACACGACTAGCATGGCAGCAGCTGACATAGCGACTAAGGTTCCTGCCAGCATCAACGAAAACTCTTGGGAGTCAAAAGCTTCCTGCATCAGATGTAGCGACCAAGCCACGAGGGCAACATCCAACATGAGAATAGCAATTAACATATTTTACGAAATGTAACGGTCTATCCATTTTAGCAGCCGCCTCAGTTTTATGCTGGAACCGAGGCGGCGGATGCCGGATTAAAAGTAGCGATCGCCTTCTCCCCCTCGACCAGAAAACTAGACAGGTCGCACAGGAACCTCACGTTCCGCCAGATGAGTCTTGATTTGGGACACCGTCAATTCCCCGTAATGCAGTAGGGAAGCCAGAAGCGCCGCTTCGGCTTTCCCCTCAGTCAGGGCATCATAAATGTGATCGCAGCTTCCGGCACCCCCTGATGCAATCACCGGAATTTGGACTTGTTCGGCGATCGCCCGCGTCAAATCCAGGTCATAACCTGCCTTCGTACCATCTGCATCCATGCTGGTCACTAACAGCTCCCCAGCTCCCCGTTGTGCCACTTCCTTTGCCCAGCTCAGAGCGTCAATGCCCGTATTTTCCCGTCCGCCCCGCACATAAACATCCCATCCCGGATTGCTAGGATCTTTACGGCGACGGGCATCAATGGCAACAACAATACACTGGTTACCAAAGCGGGCACTTGCTTGGTTAATAAAGTCAGGGTTGCGTACCGCTGCGGAATTTATGCTGATTTTGTCGGCTCCCGCCCTTAACAATGATTTAATATTTTCTAAGCTTTGGATGCCACCCCCAACGGTAAGGGGAATAAAAACTTGTTCGGCGGTACGGTAGACCACATCATAAATAATACCTCGGTCTTCATGGGTAGCGGTGATGTCTAGAAACACCAGCTCGTCTGCCCCCGCGTCATTATACGCCTGCGCCAGTTCCACCGGGTCTCCGGCATCCTGGAGATTAACAAAGTTGACTCCTTTGACAACTCGCCCAGCTTTCACATCCAGGCAAGGTAAAATTCGTTTAGCTAGCATTGCTGTGTGCCCTAAAGCTCTTGTGATGTCATCATACTGAGCGCCAGCTTCAATCTAACTATTTTCTGCCTCAGTGTTTTAGTGCAAACACAAAACTATTTTTCAACATGGCGATAACTTCTTTCAAACAACAGTCTCAAGACCCGGATCGGCAGCCGCGTTCGAGCAAAAAAGGAAAAGGTAGCCGTAACTTTCACTCACCACAGCCAGACGATCTAGAAACTGACCTCCTACTCGCTACCGCTACGGCAGAGGAAACTGACAACCAGGAAGAAGGCATCCGCCCCCATCGCCTAGCGGATTACATTGGGCAAAAAGAACTCAAAGGAGTTTTAGAAATTGCCATTCAAGCCGCCAAAGGCAGAAAAGAGGCAATGGATCACCTGCTGCTCTATGGCCCGCCAGGATTGGGAAAAACCACGATGTCTCTGATTCTGGCAAGCGAAATGGAGGTGAACTGTATCATTACCTCCGCCCCGGCTTTGGAACGTCCCCGCGATATTGCTGGAATTTTGGTGAAGCTGAAGCCTGGGGATATCTTATTTGTCGATGAAATTCATCGCCTCAATCGCCTCAGTGAAGAGTTGCTGTATCCAGCGATGGAAGATTATCGTTTGGATATCACGATTGGCAAAGGTCAAAGTGCGAAAACCCGCAGTATCCCGTTGCCAAAGTTTACGCTGGTGGGGGCAACAACGCGGGTAGGTTCTTTGAGTTCGCCGTTGCGCGATCGCTTCGGTTTAATTCAACGCTTGCGCTTCTACGAGGTTGATGAACTGACTTTGATTGTGCAAAGGACAGCAAACCTATTGCAAGCTCCCGTGACTCCAGAGGGGGCAGCAGAAATTGCCCGTCGTTCCCGTGGGACTCCCCGGATTGCCAACCGCCTCCTGAAGCGGGTGCGGGACTATGCTCAGGTGAAGAAACTGGAACCGATTACCCCAGAAGTGGCAGCAGAGGCACTGGAAGTGTTTAATGTAGACCCCAGCGGTTTAGACTGGACAGACCGCCTGGTGCTAAGTGTGATGATCGAACAATTCAATGGTGGGCCTGTAGGATTAGAAGCGATCGCCTCGGCAACTGGGGAAGATTCCCAGACGATTGAGGAAGTTTACGAACCCTACTTGCTGCAAATCGGTTACCTGCACCGGACGCCTCGCGGACGCGTAGCGACTCCAGCGGCGCGGCAGCATTTAGGCTATGAGTGAAGGGGGAAGGATGAAGGGTGAAGTATGAAGTATGAAGGGTGAAGGGTGAAGGATGAAGGATGAAGGGTGAAGGATGAAGGATGAAGGATGAAGGGTGAAGGATGAAATGGGTGTAGTTTACTGATTGGGGCTTCAACTTTTGGGCTTCCATCTTTCTACCGCTCAACCTGCAACGAATCTGGGGGATAATCGCTAAAGATAGTAGGACAAGGCATTCTGATGATTCGCGGGTTGTTGAGGGTATTGAGTGCGTTGATTGTTGCATTGGCTGGGTTGCTCATGGCGTCCCCCGCGATCGCGCAGGTGCAGATGCCGGAGTTAAACGAGCAGCAGGTACAGCAACTGAATGATTTGCGGCAAAAAGCCTTTAGTGCAACCAATTTAGGAAGTTTTATCGAGGCAGAAGGGTACTGGACACAGTTAATCGAGCTGTTGCCTGATAATCCGGTGGGCTGGAGTAACCGGGGGAATTCTAGAGTTAGTCAAAATAAGTTAGAAGAAGCGATCGCTGACTTTAATAAATCGATTGAACTAGCGCCTGATGCACCTGACCCTTACCTAAATCGCGGTACAGCCTATGAAGGTCAGGCTCGTTGGGATGAAGCGATCGCTGACTATAACCAGGTGCTGGAATTTGACCCCAACGATGCTATGGCGTACAACAATCGGGGAAATGCGGAGGCGGGAAAAGGGGATTGGGTGGCAGCGATCGCAGATTACCAAAAAGCTACCGAATTAGCCCCCAATTTTGCCTTTGCGCGGATCAATTACGCCCTCGCCCTTTATCAATCAGGGCAACGAGAAGCCGCAATCCACACACTGCGTAACATTATCCGCAAATACCCCCAATTTCCCGATGCCCGTGCTGCCCTCACCGCCGCCCTCTGGGAAAAAGGAAAATACGGTGAAGCGGAAAGTAACTGGGTCGCCACTGTAGGTTTAGATGGACGTTACAAGGATTTGGATTGGGTAGAAAATGTCCGCCGTTGGCCCCCGGATATGGTAATGGCATTGCAGAAGTTTCTGGCGTTGAAGTAGGACGCGATCGCTGATTTCAAATTTTCTCTACCCGCATGGCATCAGAAAGCTGAAGTGCATAAGATCGCTACGGCATCTGAGCAAAATGCTCTCTGAGCAAGTCATGAAAAAACCGATAGCGTCCGCCCACTTGCTTAATCAACTTACGCTTATGGGCATAACTCAGGAACTTGACATAGTTGAAGGGAATTGCCCCACTCCGCCACAGCAGGAAGCGCAGGGTGTAGTGCTGAATGACAGGTACGCCAGCAAAAAAAATGCCAGAAACTAATGATATAGATACTCCCCGAAGTATCATACTGCTCCAATCAACAGCCTGCCCTCTAGCCAGCTCCAGTGCTGAACAAAGCAAAATAAAAGCTGGATAGGTAATTAAACTAATAATAATCATATTTTTTGCTGATTCAATTATTTCTTGATTGGGCTTGCTTCTAGTTCTAATTTCATCGCTAATTAGCCCCACAATTAGCCCCACACCCACAATTAGCCCCACAATTAGCCCATTAACTAGCCCCACAACTAGCCCATTAACTAGCCCCACAACTAGCCCCACAACTAACCCAAAAAATAGCCCCAAAATCAATTCCCTTTTGAACTTTTTACTAGACCAAGAGAGAGTTTCAACAGGCTTTATTCCAAAAGCATATATATCCAAAAATAGCCCACAAACTAGCCCTTCAAGTAGCCCAAAATATAGCCCCAAAAATAGCCCTACAAATAGCCCAAAAAATATCCCCGCAACTAGTCCCAAAAATAGCCCTACAGATAGCCCCCAAATTAGTTTGTAAAGTAATCTTTGATTGTTTTTTAGTAAGTCAGGCTGCATCTTTTCAATCAAAAATTCTGTCTGATTCCGCTCTTTCAACTGTTGCGCCAACCACTTCAGCCAGTGTTTTACCTCCTCTGGTTCATACCCCTCGTTGTCATGGGGTTCTTCCAGTTTGCGTTGAATGTATGCCGCAAACAACTCTTCGCGGCACTTGTCCTGATACTGACAGTGTTCCTCTTGAGAAGCGAAGCGTTGTCTTGGGTTCACCAACCCTTGCGGATACGCCACTGGCATCAAATGCAAGAGCAACGGCATCCTTGCCAGCATCAGCAATCCCTCCGGGTCATCTTTAATCGGTTGCCATAGATGCCCGCAATTCAATCGCTTGAGATAATCCTCAATCTGCCTATCCGTCAGCGATTGCAGATTAACAGATCCTCGAAGTTTGTTTAGAGTTGCTCTCCCTTTGATGTAGTCTTTCTGACGGCAGCAAATAACAAGCGATAAACCACCAGAATTGGCTTGCAGAAAGTCATTAATCTTTTCAACGCACTTTGCCTGACGATCTCCCAACTCATCCAAACCATCTAAGAGTGGCAACAACTGTCCTTTTTCAATCCACTCGCGAGTAGTTGCTTCGGGAACGTTGTAGCGGAAATTGAGCGTAGCCGCTAACCAGCCAGTAATAGATTGTTTGTCATCTTTCCAGTCAGACAGTTCAAAGATTACCGGAATCGGTTGTTCTGGCTGCTGTTTGGCACGGCAGAGCAAATCTTTTGCTAACTCCAGCAATGCCGTTGTTTTCCCAGAACCAGGCACACCCAAAATTAATAATCTTCCCGCAAAATCATTGCGTTCAAAAACATCAATAATCTTCTCGTCCCGGTTAAACGGAGATGTTGCAACTCCAAAGACTTCTAGCAGTCGCTTTGGTTGCAGCAATTGATTGAGGAAGTTTGGGTTAGGGTTGGGCGTTGCTTTGGCAGATCGTCTATATTCCCGTTGATTTTCCCTCAATTGTGAAATCAACTCGCGATCGTGCAGGGAGTCTTCTAGCCGCACGTTGACCTCAGTCTCCACGACCTTTAACAGTTCCTGCCGCCATTTATCTTGCATTGGCGGTGATGGTGTAGTTTCAGCGTGACTAGATGTTTCCCTATCGAGAAGTCGCTGTCGCCACAGCATCACCCCCATCGGCGACAAGGCACCGATGAGAAACAGTACTAGGGCGATATAACCCACAGGAGTGACAAACTGCGCTGGGATGTGACCATTTCTAAGTTCAAAATAAAGAATTCCACTGCCGATTAAAGGCGGTAAAATAACAAACCAAATCCAAAGCGGAAACCGACCTTCGTTAGCAGACCAGTTGAGATTTACGATCGCCAGTAACACTCCACAACCAACAATTAACCAGGGCAAGGCAGCATCATCAACAAAGACAGGGGCTGGTTTGCTCGACAGATAGTTAATCAGCAAACCTAAAGCGAGAGTTAGCCCTACTGAAGCGGATAGTTTCAAAAAAGGTATCGCTCGTTGCATCTAGGGATAATGGCTGGGTGGGTTAAGGCTTGACTGCGAATATAACCAGCAAATCGCTTTTCTGCTACACTTTGCATCTTTGCGGTTCAATAATCTTCTCTCCCTACAACGCCCGTGCTAACCTGTTGAGAATTATTGTCCTGATACGCCTGTACTTTCTAAATCCCTGCGCCTATGGTTCATATCAAGCGGGTGGAACTGACCAACTTCAAATCTTTTGGTGGCACGACAGCAATTCCCTTACTGTCCGGATTTACAGTTGTTTCTGGGCCGAATGGTTCTGGGAAGTCGAATATTCTTGACGCCCTGCTGTTTTGCTTGGGGCTTGCCAGTTCCAAAGGAATGCGGGCAGAACGGTTGCCGGATTTAGTCAACCACAACAAAGAGCATCGCGGAACCGTTGAGACAAGCGTCACGGTGACATTTGACTTGTCAGATGTCAGTGATTTGGCGTCAGCAGGTAGCGAGAATCAAACGCTTGCCAGCATCTTGACAACCTCTTTGGGGATAGAGGGAGGTGCCGATGGCTTGGGTAAGGAGTTCAATGAAGACCTCGTCACCAATAACGGACATCATGCCGAATTCTCACCCGACGACGAAGTCGCTTTAACTAACGGAAACCGGAACACAGACACGGAATGGAGTGTTACCCGCCGACTGCGGGTGACGAAGCAAGGTAACTACACCTCGAACTACTACATCAATGGCGAACCCTGCACGCAGACAGAACTGCACGAACGCCTCAATGAGTTGCGGGTTTACCCAGAAGGCTACAACGTTGTGCTGCAAGGGGATGTCACGAGCATCATCTCAATGAACTCGCGGGAACGGCGGGAGATTATTGATGAACTAGCAGGCGTGGCAGCCTTTGACCGCAAAATTGTGCAGGCAAAGGGGACATTAGAGGCGGTTAAAGAACGGGAAGATAGCTGTCGGATTATAGAGCGAGAATTACTCTTGCAGCGCGATCGCCTCTCTCAAGACCGCATCAAAGCCGAAAAATACCAAAAACTCCGCCTCGAACTGCAAACTTATCAGCAGTGGGAAGCGGTTTTAGTGTGGCGATCGCTCCAAAAACAAGAGTGGAACCTCTCTGAACAACTCGCCGCCGGGGGCGAAAAGGTCAGACAACTGAATGAATACCTCACCCACCTCAGCCAGGAAATTAACCAAGCCACTACCCACCTCGAACAGCTCAACGTCCGCGTCAAAGCCTTGGGGGAAGAAGAATCTCTATCAATTGCCTCCAACCTCGCCACCCAACAAGCCGAACAGCGACAACTGCAACGGCGACAGCAAGAACTACAAGACGCCACCCGCCAAACCGAAGCGAACATTAAACAGACAGAAGAAAAAATTCAGCAATACCGCCACACCCTGGCACAACTGAGCGCCGAACAACAACCCGCCCTCGTTCAACTCATCGCTACCCGACAACACCGAACGGACGAAGCCCAAGCCGCCTTAGAGCAAAGCCGAGAACAAGCCAGCGCGATCGCTGACGCCTCCGATGTCTGGGTACAGCAACAAACCGCCCTCACCCGCCAAATCGAAACCTTACTGCAAACCATCGATCCGCAACGTACCGAACAAGCCCGACTGCGAGAACGCAGCAATCAAGTTAGTCGGCAACTAACCGAGCAAACCGAACTCTTACAAAGCCTAGAGCCAGAAATCGCCACCAAACAAACCCAATCCACCGATTTAGAAGGCAAACTCGCCGCTTCCACCCAAACAATCCAATCCCTCGCCCAATCCCTCGCCAACGCCGAACAAGAACGACTAATCCAGCAACAAACCCAAACCCGCCTGCTTTCCGAACAGCGAGACAAACAACGCCAACTCGACAAACTCGAAGCCACCGCCCAAGCCCAACAGGAAGCCCAAGGCACCTATGCCACCAAAGTCATTTTAAATACAGGTGTACCGGGGGTTTGTGGTTTAGTCGTTCAGTTGGGGCGTGTGGAACCTCAGTATCAACTAGCGCTCTCAACTGCCGCCGGGGGGCGCTTGGGGAATATCGTTGTGGAAGATGACAGCGTTGCAGCAATAGGAATCGAACTGCTGAAACAAAAACGCGCTGGACGTGCAACGTTTTTACCGCTAAATAAACTTCAGTCCCCCCGATTCTCCGACACCACAGCACTACGCTATGCCAACGGCTTCATTGACTACGCGATTAACCTTATCGACAGCGAACCCCGCTACAAGAACGTTTTCGCCTACGTATTTGGTAATACCGTAGTCTTCGACTCCCTCAACTCGGCGCGTAGCTACTTGGGCAAATATCGCATCGTTACCTTAGACGGAGAAATTTTAGAAGCCAGTGGCGCAATGACTGGCGGGAGCAGCAACCAGCGTTCTGCTCTATCGTTTGGCACGGCGGAGGCTGGGGAGTCAGCAGAATTAGCCGCGTTGAGAAACCGCCTCCAGGAAATAGAGCGGATTTTAGAACGCTGCGATGCCTCAATTTACCAAGCCTCTGCGGCGGTGAAACAACTCTCTGGGGAGTTAACAGAGGCAAAAACCCAGCGACGAGAGCAGGAACTGCGCTTTGAGCAATTGCAGAAGGACATAGGCGGGTTGATGAGGCAACAGGAGCAAACGCGATCGCTTCTGGCTCAGTACACCCAAGAACTCACAACAGCTCAAAGCCGACTGCAAACCCTCGATATTGAGTTACCCGCTCAAGAAGCGCAGTTGCAACAATGGCGGCAACAACTCGCGGAATTGGAGCAGTCCCAAACCCACAGCGAATGGCAACAAATCCAAGCCACGATTAAAGGACTTACCAACCAGCTCAATGAGCGGGAACAAGCACTGCGCGAGGCGGAAAAGCAACTGCAAGACTTAGAGAATCAGCAGCAACGCCTGCAAGAAAAAACCGTCGAGTCTCAGCGGCAATTGTCAGAATACCAGCAACAAAAGTCTGGTGTCATTGCTTCTGAGGCGGGAGTTAGGGAACAGCTAGCCGCTATCAACCAACAGCTTGTGCAGACGCAAACCCAACTCTCCCAACTCGAACAGCACTTAGGAGAAGCGAAGCAGGAGCGTGACACGGCAGAACAGCAACTCCGAGAACGTCAGCTTTCTCATCAGCAGCAAACCTGGGAACTGCAAAAACTTCAGGAAACTACTCAGGAGCGACGCGAGGCATTAGTGGCGTTGCAAAGTCAGTTGGAAGCGGCAAAAGTGGAACTGCCAGAACCCTTACCCGCCGTACCAGAGCAACTGCATCTAGAGCAACTGCAAAAAGAAACGCGATCGCTGACCAAACGCCTGCAAGCCATGGAACCCGTCAACATGCTGGCACTGACAGAATACGACCGCACCCAAGAACGCCTGCAAGAACTTTCCGACAAACTCGCCACCCTGGAAGCCGAACGCACAGAAATCCTATTACGCGTGGAAAACTTCACCACACTCCGCTTCCGTGCCTTTAAAGAAGCCTTTGATGCAATTAATGAAAATTTTCAAAAAATATTTGCTGAACTGTCTGATGGCGACGGCTACTTGCAACTGGATGACCCTGAAGATCCTTTTTCTGGAGGATTAAATCTCGTCGCTCACCCCAAAGGTAAACCTGTCCAACGTCTTGCTTCCATGTCGGGGGGTGAAAAATCCCTTACCGCTTTAAGCTTTATCTTTGCCCTGCAACGCTTTCGCCCATCTCCCTTCTACGCTTTTGATGAAGTAGATATGTTTCTTGATGGGGCAAATGTCGAGCGATTAGCTAGAATGATCAAACAACAGGCAACACTTGCCCAATTTATTGTTGTAAGTTTACGCCGACCCATGATTGAATCTTCCGAACGAGCAATCGGCGTTACCCAAGCCAGAGGTGCATATACTCAAGTCTTAGGGCTAAAGTTACAGCCTCGTAGTGCTATCCGGTAGGGTAAATATCATTTATAGTAACGTCAATTATCGTTAATTTTAAAGTACCGATTCGAGATCTTCGATTGCAGGACATAATGGCCACTGAACAAACTCGACAACGCTCCGATCTACTTAATACCCAGGTTATTACGATGGATAATGCCAAACGCCTGGGGGTCATTAAGGAGCTATTGGTAGATATCGACCGGCGCGAGGTCGTTGCGCTGGGTTTGCGAGACAATTTACTCTCCGTCGCTGGGATGCCACGCTACATTCTCCTGAGCAGCGTTCGACAGTTTGGCGATGCCATCCTGGTCGATGACGAAGACGTAGTAGAGGATATTGACGCGGATGCATACAGCAGCCTGATTAACAGCGAAGTCATTACCGAAACAGGCGAGCCGCTGGGGCGAGTCCGGGGCTTCAAGTTTAACGTCGAAGACGGTAAAGTTTCGTGTTTGTATGTCGCTTCGCTGGGTTTGCCCCAAATCCCCGATCAATTTATCAGTACCTACGAACTGCCCATTGATGAAATTGTTAGTAGTGGGCCCAACCGCTTGATTGTCTTTGAAGGTGCAGAAGAGCGACTTGTTCAGCTGACTGTTGGTCTATTAGAACGATTTGGCATTGGCAGACCCCCCTGGGAACGAGAGGAAGAAGAAGCCTACTACACCCCAGCCGTGCGACCCGAAAATCAACTGGGGACAGGGATTCCTGTACGCACTCCCATCCAAACCGCAATGCCTGTGGAAGAGCCTGCGTGGGATGAGGATTGGCAAGAACCCCAACCTCTGCCCCTGCGTCAGCGTCAGCAGGAATCAATTATCTATGAAGAGGAACTCGAAGAAGATAATTGGAATGACGAGCGGCTAGAAGCACCACGACGTATGGCTAAGTACGAAGAGCCTGTCTACGTCGAACCAGAACCCTATGACAACCGAGACTATGTAGACGAGTACGAAGATTACGAACTTTCGGGTGATGCCTGGGAGGATGACATGCAGTCGGAACCCTACAACCCACCACGAGTCAATATCCCTAAAAAAACCAAAGAGCCAGAATACGAAGAAGAAGCAGGCTACTAAGCCATAAGCTCGTCAATCTTATCAGAAGCGATCTATCACCTAGATCGCTTCTGTTTTTTTAGAGGGCAGCTTGCTCAGCCTTGACACTTATGGCGATGAATGAAGGGGGATTCTTGGTTTATCGGCGCACCGTGAGGACATGGCACTGTCATGCCCCTATTAGGTGCGATCGCTTTTCGTAGCATTACACTGTAAGCAGAGAAGCTGGAGGTTATTCCATACAGTTAATCCCCCTTTGCTATAGGGGTGACGATGATCAGCTTTCAGTTCTTTGAAGCCTTTTGTACCTCGAAAAACTCTGCCGCAAATAGGGCAAACATACCCATTCAATTCAGAGTTGAAATTGAGCCGAAAGTAAGCTTCTTTCCAGGATAAGGGGAAGATTCTTGCTCTAGAATTACACGGCTGTAAATCCCCTAAGCTATCTGCTACAGCCATTATTTTAATAAGATTTTGACAATCTCTACTGTTTTTTCGCACTGCTGCTTTTGTCCCTTTGCACCTCCCCAACGTCCCTTGGGTTCTGGATATCCGTCCTCATCATTCAGAACATCCTTACCTGTTTTTCGAGGATTGCGAATGAATTCCCCAGCTTTTTTCCACTGTTTTTCAGTAAGCTTTTGGGGCGATATATTTAATTCAACGGCTCCAGCTATGAACAAAGCTAACTGTTTGTATTTGTCAACACTAATCCCCGGAAGTCCTCTAGATAATATGAACTGCATCCAAATTGCAAATTGCTCAAAGTAATCCCCATGTATAACTTTAAAAGGAGATAATATATTTTTGTCATCTACACCTTTACCTAGCTCTTGATATTGAAGTTGAGCGCAGTAAATATCTAGAGCAGTCTCAGTTAAACCTCCAAAGTTAACAGGTAAATGTTTTGGTCTTTTAACAAGCCCGTCTAGTTTCTCACGTTCTAGGCAAACTAAATACCAAAGAAACATCAGGGAAGGTGTTTGTCCTTTTGCCTTATCCTTACCTTGCCACCATTCATACCAAAGGTCTCTGCTTGATGGGAGGCTATCCCAAGGGTTATAAATTCCTTTTTTCTCGGCTAGTTCCAGCATTCGTTGAAATGGTTTTTTGATGACTTCAGGTTCTTCATCAGTCTCTAAGTCATTTATCGCAGCTTCCGTGGAACTACTGTAAATCCCAACTAAGCGTATGAAAGTTACACTCTTAGATTGAATGTAAAAGGACAAACGAATATCTTGTCCTGAAAGAGGAGTCCCACCTTCGTTGATACGCCGGAAAATTTCCAGTTTTGTTTGTAACTCTAGATTTTTTGGCAGGTAGATTATGGTAAGTGGATAATCACTGAATATATTTTTCAGTGTCGGAATGAGTTGATTATGCTTTTTCCCCGCATACAAGGCTGACGCAGGCGCTATATAGTCGATTTTTGGGTCATCACTTACTGTAAGTTTATTCTCAAAGAAATCCCAGATTGTTGAGAGTCTTTGCTGTCCGTCAACAACTTCATAATTGCGATTTTCATCTTCACAGAAGAAAAATGCTGGAATTGTCAGATTGTTGAGAATTGATTCAATAAAGAGTGATTTTTTACGGGAACCCCACTGCTCGGCATCACGTTGATAATCAGGAATATAGACACGCCCGCTTTTTAATCTTGATAACACTGTCTCTACGCTTTCGCTTTGAGCCTTCGTTGTGTCGTGTACCAAAGGAGAAAAATCAGTCACGCGATCGCCTCGTTGCTAGATAGGTGGGTTGCACTAGAAATCTTTCTCTTAGTCTGCCCACTCTCCCGGACAAGGGAACTAGCGATCGCTAAGTCTTTATCTTCACTTTGTAAAACCCCTGTAATACAGTCATTTGATGCAATTTGTTAGTCAATTAGCGATTGATTTACATCAGCCAGATAGCGAAAATGTATTAAGGGTTATTACGGATGTGTTTGTTTGTCCTAGTGAGACACTTTGGAATCACTGGAATGGACTGGTATTCTGTCAAGGAGGAAGGGTTAGGCGACCTCTACGAGGGGCTATTAGAAAAGAATGCCAGCGAGAAGAAGTCCGGGGCAGGGCAGTATTTTACGCCGCGTCCGCTGATTGACTGCATGGTGTCGTTGATTAAACCGCAAGCGGGAGAATAACCTTGATATATCCTAGTTAAGGGATGAGAGTTTGCAATCGGGGAAGGATTTGCCCGAACCGGATGAGATTGCGGCAGAGATTATGCTGAGGTTGCAAACGGCGATGGAGGAGATGACGGAACTCATGGTGTTGCTGGATGAGTGAGCAAATTAACCATGACCAGTTGTTCAAAGAACTCCTCTCAACGTTTTTTGTAGAGTTCATTGAGTTATTTCTGCCAGATGTCGCGGGTTTTCTGGAACGAGACTCTATTACTTTTTTACCCCAAGAGTATTTTACCGATCTTGTCTCTGGCGATCGCAAACTCCTAGATATTGTTGCTCAAGTGCGGTTTCGCGAGCAGTCGGCATTTTTTATTATCCATGTGGAGAATCAGTCTTACACGGAGTCGAATTTTGCTCGGCGGATGTTTTTGTATTTTGCTAAGTTGCATCAGGAGTATTTGTTACCCGTCTATCCAGTTGTGGTGTTTTCCTTCGATGAACCACAACGAGTAGAGACAACACAATATCGGGTAGATTTCCCAGAATTGAAGGTGTTGGAATTCAATTTTACGACCATTCAACTCAATCAGATGAATTGGCGGGATTTTTTGCAGCAGCGCAATCCCGTAGCAGCAGCATTAATGGCAAAAATGAAGATTCAACCGGAGGAACGTCCGAAGGTGAAGGCGGAGTGTTTACGTCTGTTGGCGACTCTAAAGCTAGATCCAGCCCGGATGCGGTTGATTTCAGGGTTTGTGGATACCTACTTGCGGCTAGATGCAAGGGAGGAAGCGGCGTTTGAGGTTGAGCTTGATAGGATGGGACTAACTGAAGAGGAGAGGGTTATGGAAATTGTTACAAGCTGGATGGAAGAGGGAATCCGGCGCGGATTGCACCAGGGACAACAAAGAGAAGTAGCATTAGTGCTGCGGCAATTAAATCGTCGTTTGGGAACTTTGCGGCTCGATTTGAGGGAGCGAATTAGCCGCCTAGAGATCGAGCGGGTTGAAGATTTGGGAGAGGCGCTTCTAGACTTTTCTAGCGAAGCAGAGCTGATTGAATGGCTGGATAGAGTGAGTGGATGAAGTTGTATTTTAAACAGTCCAATTAATCAAAAATGTAGGATTTTAGCAAGTTTTCTGAAAGAGTAGTGAGTAGGTAAAAGAATGATGAAAAGCATCAAAACGCGATCGCTTGTGGGGAACGATGGCATTTTGCATCTAAATGTTCCGGTAGGAGTACCCAATCGGGAGTTTGAAGTCATGGTAATTTATCAGCCCATTGAATCATCAACGCCATCGAAAACACCAGAGGAATTAGGCTGGTCGTCTGGTTTTTTTGATGAAGTGATTGGGGGTTGGGTGGGAGAATCGCTAGTGCGCGAACCGCAGGGAGAGTATGAGACGCGGGAGCCGCTGTGAAGAGGCGGGGTGAGTCATATGAATTGTTACCATTATGCGATGCGATCGCCATCCGCTAGATCTACTCCTTATCGCCTTGCTGGAAATATTTCCGACAGGTTTGGGATTTCCTTTCTTGTTGAGTGCGATCGCCTCCAGAAAATATTACAGTTAAAAAAGAAAATACTTTTACTCTCGCTGCCTAGGTTTTTCGGCATCGGCTGTGCTTGGCGCTAGCGGTGCCACAGGGTGCATCTCCTATTTAAGCTGCATAGAAAATTCCTGAATTTTTCTGTAGCTGTAGAAAAATATATTTTGAAATATGGAGATGCAAGGGCGTGCAACATCTACTGATGTCGGAATTTATTCAGTCAGAACTGCGGAAGGCACTACGTCCGAGGCAATCTACGCCTAATCTGGCACTCACCAAAGTCCCCATTGATCAAAACCTCTCCTTCGAGTTGTGGACGCCCCGATGGGTTTCTAAAATCAACAATTTCACGCCCTTAGAAATCGAGTTAATTCGACGGGAAACCCCGCGTATCACCCGAATTTTGTCTAAGCTGACTTGGTTGATGGGAGCGATTTGTATCGGTGAGGATGATTGGATGGTAGGCGATCGCCAATCTGTTCGTGACTGGGATAGCGTGATTGAATTTGTTAAGGTTGAAGGTCGCTGCGTCAACCCCATCCCCACGAAAGTTGTTTATAGCCCTCATTCCCTAATCCCGATTTACGATAGCGATCGCAAACAAGAAGGCATCATCCCCCCGCAAGCCTGGGAAATCTGCCCGTCTCGCTGGACAATCATCTTTGATGACCTAGTACCCGTTGGCAAAAGCTTCCGTCTCAAGCAATCTGAAGACTTCATTTCCGTCGAAATCTGGACAGGTAAACCCACCCGCAGAGAAGTCAGAAACGGCAAAATTTACGTTGAGTATCGCGACATCTACGCCTCCACCCGCAAATAGCCGTTCATCCTTCACACCTCATCGAGAAGGCGCTTCCGGGTCAAGTTCAGTTGGCAGCGGCTCAGGGCCAGGTTCCGGGTCAGGTTCGGTTTCCCTTGTGGGTTCCGGTATCGGTTGGGGGCCAGGTTCTGGGTCGGGTTCGGAAGGGACAGGTGGTTGCTCAGGTCTCTGCTCTGGAGGAGCCTGGATTTGAGTAATATTCAACTCTAGGGTAGGCATAACAAAATGTTGCTTGCTACTCCTTTACTGTAATGTTTCGGCTGGTCTATGCCGTTGCATCTACAGGCGCGTTTTGGTGTGAATGCTTAAAAATATTCCGGAATCCGTACAGCAGTAAGCGTTAAATAGTAGTGCTAGGGCTGGAATTAAACTAATACCTCGGCAAACACTGACGAAAACGCTTTCTATGCTGTAATTTCTTCAATTATCACCCCTTGTCATCAATTTAATCCTGCATTCTTGGCGATCGCCTTTACGCTCAGTCATCTGTACTTAATTGTGCTAGTGCCTGCGTGTCATGTGTTGTTGGCAAGAATTCTGGAAATGGTAGGGAACAATTGTTTTTAATTCTGTGGTCTTGATGTGATAACAGGACGTTTCTTCCTGTCATGACTACTGAACTCTCGACCTCATATAGCTAACTTATGTGATTGTTAATACCAAAATATCGACAAATTGCATTTATTTCGGTTTAACGATCTTTTTTTGTATATTTCTGAGCTGTTTATAGAGATAGGTTAATAACTATCAGGAGGAGATTATGAAGCGTTTATTATCTAGTGTTCTTATGACTAGCTGCCTCTGGAGCCTTGCGTACTTGTCCAATTCAACGCCATCCCAGGTAACAACACAATCACCAATATTGAGTGACATTGAGTCTGTAGCGAGTATCCCCGCCAAGCTTCAGCGCATCAAAGGACTACCGTGGTGATGCACCAGATACCACGATGACGCCATACGCTCAAATACGTTTGTTGCCATCGACTGAGCCTGAACTCGTCTCCCTCGGCTCACTTGCAGCAGGTTCTCCACCAAAACAACATAAGCGAGATTGTCACGCACTTCTGTTGCGAGAATCTCCATCTCAATTTCGATATAGCTAGTATTGTTAAAAATCTGTTCCCAGGAATGGCGAATGTCCTTCCACCCTCGTAGTTCATCGCGTCCGGGGTGAATGCACAGACTTCCCGTTCCCTGTGACCATACGGTACTCATCGCTTCAATATCTTTTTTCTCAAAAGCGCGATAAAAGGCTTGATTAGCTGCCAGGACGGCTGTGCGATCGTCACTCATCGGTCTACCGAATTGTGGATTGGTCTTTCCTTCATTCTCTCACGGGATTTCGCAATCTCAAGCAATCGAGATTGACATCCTCACCACACAAATCAAAGATTATGCGTGGTGATTCCCCGGATCGCTCCGAAGATTTCCTGCTTCAGCGCCAGTTGACTAGACTGAGTGACCTCAGCCCCCGCCACCTCGACTCCACAGGCATTTTCTATTCCCCGTTGCCCACGGGTGCAAATTACTTGCCCTGCTGCCACATCACGAGGCTTGATTGACCCGCAGTTGTGGCAATGATGGATTCTAGTTGAGAGGTCTTTGCGAACCTCCGCACCACAGTCCGGGCACTCCTGAGAGGTGCCCCGAGCATCAACCTTGCCGTAATACACATCGCGCTTGAAACACACCCAGGGCAAGATCTGGTTCGTGAATTGACCCAGCCCAGCATCTAGGGTGTGCTTACCCAGCATCCCCTTGGCCATAATGCGGAAGTCTAGGTCTTCCACAAAGATCATCCCTGCGCTGTCGCAGAGGTGATGAGCCAGCTTAAAGTGCCAGTCTTTGCGAGTATCGGCCATGCGTTGATGGACTCTGCCAATCTTCTTCTGGAGTTTTAGCCAGTTAGCCGACCCCTTGTGCTTCGTCTTCAGCCTGCGTTGCAGCAATTTCAGCTTGCGTTGCAGACGGCCAAAAAAGCGAGGCCGCTTGACTTGTTTTCCGTCTGAGGTTGAAAGAAAGTATTCTAGCCCAACGTCAATCCCGATGGGGTGCCCGTGAGGCACCGCAGCGGGGATTTCAACATCAGACTGAAGGCTAAGCATGACGAAGTAACCCGACGCCTTGCGGACGATTCGGGCTTGCTTCACCTCGAAGAGATCCGGTATCTCCCGCGACCAACGCACCCTCACCAAGCCCAGTTGAGGTAGCTTAATCCCCTCGCCCGTGATGCAGTTTTTGAGCATCTGAGGGAAGACAAAGCTACGCATCCGGTTAGGTTTTTTGAACCTTGGAAACCCTGACCGCTTTAGCCGCCATGATTCCCAAGCGCCATCTAGCTTTCTAAGGACTTGCTGGAGCACTTGGGCATTGACGGTCTTGAGTCTAGGGAAGTCAGCCTTGGCTTTAGTTAAGCCTTTGGCCTGAACGTGGTAGTTCGGGAATGGCGCGTCGGCTGGCAGGATAAACTCCTGCCGAATTGAGCACGCATTCACCGGAGACTTCCGAGAATCCAGCCAGTCTTTACGTTCCCGCCGCGCAAAATTCCAGACATTGCGACACACATCTAAAGTGTGCTCAATCCCTGAAACCTGCTCGGCGGTTGGCTCTAGCTTAAATTCCCACGTCATGTTTAGCATGTCTACACTATACCATAAGATTGTGTAGGCTGCTTCCTTCGGTCGCGCTCCGCTACACCACCAGCCAAGCCTTCAGCTATGACTGGAGTACTGCGAAGGTTCGGATAGCGATCGCTTTACCTTAAAATTAAGAAACATACTCTCGGCTTGGTTAATTCCCATCGTTTCAGCTTAACCAAATCCGAGTCAAACCACTTTCCCCAACGTAATTATGGTTCAGTACACTCTTGCTCAGAGTCCCGAAGTTATCCTGAGCGTTCCTGGCAAAGACTCTGCCAAAGCCCGTGAGAAAGCCATGGATCAGCTAATTGACCTCATGGATGCAGGCAAGCTTGATACTGACCTGGCGGACGGTTTTAGCGCTCAGCAACTCATTGAAGTGAAAGAACCCGATTCCTCCACAACCACTAGTGATGAAGACGCCGTCATTCAAGCTGTACAGCTCCTCAACCAACTAGCCACACTAAAACTCAAAGTTCAGGAATCCCGTGCTGAAGCGCTAAAGGTGCGCGAACAAATTGACCTTTTGTTTAGTGACAAAGACGTCAGCGAAGACGAGATTGCCAGTATCAAAGATGGCTTCAAAGCCCTGAAAAACTTCGCTCAATCCAATCTGCGCTACCGCGAGGCAAAGTCCCAAGCAGAAGAAGCGCGTCAGATTCTTGATGAAGCCTTAAAAGTCTGATCGATCTAAATCTCCATCGCCTTTACCATCACAATTAGCAGAGAGCTTAGAGGCTGACTTTTGATCAACCAAATCCACCGCCAGCCCTATGGCTTCTTTCATACTGGTGGCATTAGCGATCGCTTTTCCGGCAATATCAAAGGCAGTGCCGTGATCGGGAGAGGTGCGAATGAAAGGTAAACCAATCGTGGTATTAATCGCCCGGTCAAATGCCATCAGTTTTACGGGTATTAAGCCTTGGTCGTGATAAAGCGCTAGATAAGCATCATGAGCGCCACTGTGCAGGTCGTTGTTGTACCAAGCTTGACCGGGCTTCACCCACATTGTATCCGGCGGTACAGGGCCATCTAGCTGCAATTGAGGATGTTTCTGGCGCTCTTGCTCTAGCCAGGGAATCAACCACTGTTGCTCCTCAGTCCCCAACTGACCTTGTTCTCCGCTGTGGGGATTGAGTCCAGCAATGGCAATTCGAGGCGTCTCCAGCCCAAAATCTGCCTTGAGGCATTCCACAAGTAAATCCAGTTTGGTGGTCATTAACTCTGGTGTGAGAGTGTCAGCAACTTGACGCAAAGGGATATGAGTGGTGGCAAGTAAAGTACGTAGTAACCAACCTGTATGAGGCGATCGCGCCACAAACAACATCCCAAATTTTTCGACTCCAGCCGATTGTGCTAGCACTTCCGTTTGCCCTGGATAGTGATGACCTGCTGCCTTCCACAACGATTTCGCAATCGGTGCTGTAACAATGCCATCAAATTCGCCCGCTAAAGTCCGGGCAATTGCGGTTTCTAGATAAGCAAAACTTGCTGCCCCACTAGCCGCATTACCAGTACCGGGTATAATCTGCCGTTGTGTCATTCCATCTAACTGCACGTCGAGAATGGACAACTGTTTGGGATCGATTAGTACCTCTTCCCCAGGAAGCTGCTGTCGCAATTCCTCGTAGGCAGACTGCAACAACGCCGCCGTACCAACCACCGTAATCTCACAATTTTGAGTCACTGCCGCATCTGCCAATGCTTTTAGGACTACCTCTGGCCCAATGCTGGCTGGATCTCCCAAGGTAACGGCTAAACGTGGGCGTTTGAGCTGCGGCGATCGGCTTTTTGTAAAGAAATTTTGCTCAATCTTCATTTTTTATCAATGCCCAACTAAGGATTAAGAACTAAGGACTCATGACTAACTCAAAAGATTTGCCCTGAGCTGCTTTAAAATACCGAATATAGGTGTCAATACCCTGTGTTTCTGGGTAACCCAGTCACCACTAGTCCTGTGGTGATGGGAGACTAAGTTGGATGATTACTGTTTTGGCGATCGCATAGGAGTCTTTAACTCGATGAACGGTGAAATTTTTAACGCGGCTGTCTTGTCCTTTACCCTGATTCTGGTCGGCTTAGGCATCGGCTTTTTATTACTGAAAATCCAAGGGGGCGAAGAAGAGTCTCTCTAAGGGTCATTTGTCGGTGTGAGGCACTACCGGGACTGTCTCGGCTCACTTCACACCGCACTCTGGAATCACCTTTGCTAAGTTTTGCAAAGATGAACCGAGGATTTCTGATAACATCTTATAGAAACTTTAAGATTCTTCATTAATTAAATGAATTTATTGGTGGTTGGTGCAACTGGAACCTTGGGAAGACAGGTAGTTCGTCGCGCCTTAGACGAGGGGCATCAGGTACGCTGCCTAGTTCGCAGCCCCAGAAAGGCAACATTCTTAAAAGAGTGGGGGGCCGAAATTGTCCAAGGCGATCTTTGTCAGCCAGAAACACTAATACCTGCTCTACAAGGTATTACCGCCGTCATTGATGCGGCAACCTCCCGCCCAACTGATAACCTGACTATCAAACAGGTAGACTGGGACGGCAAAGTAGCGCTGATTCAAGCAGCGGCGGCGGCGGGGATAGAACGATTTGTCTTCTTTTCGATTCTCAACGCCCAGAACTATTCCCACGTCCCCTTGATGGAAATTAAGCGGTGTACAGAGCTTTTCCTAGCCGAATCTGGATTAAAATACACCATCTTAAGACCTTGCGGCTTTCTGCAAGGGCTAATCGGTCAGTATGCTATTCCCATTTTGGACGGACAGGCTGTGTGGATTACAGGGGATAGCGCACCGATTGCCTACATGGATACTCAGGATATTGCCAAGTTTGCCGTCCGTGCTCTGGAAGTTCCAGAGACAGAAAATCAAATCTTCCCCGTCGTTGGCTCTCGCGCTTGGGGAGCTTATGAAATTGTCCGCTTGTGCGAACGCCTATCAGGACGAGATGCCAAAATTGCCAGAATGCCGCTTAACTTGTTGCGGACAATACGCCGGGGGCTGCGGTTTTTTCAATGGGGCTGGAATGTTGCAGATAGACTGGCATTTACAGAGGTTTTGGCATCAGGTAAACCTCTCGATGCGCCAATGGATGAAGTTTACAAGGTGTTTGGGCTAGATGAGAGTAAGACAACGACCTTAGAAGCCTATATGCAAGAGTACTTCAGCCGAATTATGAAAAAACTCAAGGAAATCGACTACGAGAAAAACAAAGGAAAAAAGAAGTCTCAGAAAAAGACGCCTTTCAAGTCTTCCAAATAAACCCCAGAACTTTTTTCCTAGTCAACACTGCCGTCTGGGATGATATTAAAATAGCCCATCATGGCACTATATCGAATCGTCATCCCCTGTTTCCCTAGTCTAAACGCCCCTATTTTTACAGGAGCCTCTTTAGGCGGACGCAGGGATGGGCAAAATATGTCACGATAAACCTAGCTAATTAGAAGCAAAACTGAATTCTGCTCCATGTCGGTTGTTTAATCAGCAATTACTCAAGAAAGACTGGCTATTTTGTCTATATGACCAGTACCTTCTGTGAGTAGACTGCTGATTTGAGACAATCGCCGGGATTTTTCTCTAGAATTCTTTGGCTAATTTGCTGATTTCGTTTGAACTCTAGCCGGATTGGTAAGCGTGCCGAAAGCAGGCATTATTTACAACGATATTAAACCCGTGGCTTGTCGTGTTGCCATGGAACTGAAGGAAAAGCTGCGTGATGCTGGTTGGGATGTCTGCATGGCAACTGGCGTTGGCGGCATTCTGGGCTATTCTCGCCCTGACTCTCCGATTCGCCGTACTCCCATTGAAGGGCTGGCATCGCCTGGTTTTGATGAGGAGATGGCTTTTGCGATCGTTCTTGGGGGAGATGGCACGGTTTTAGCCGCCTTCCGCCAGGTTGCGCCCTGTGGTATCCCTCTGTTGGCGGTGAATACAGGTCACATGGGCTTTTTGACAGAGGTGTATTTGAATCAGCTCACCCAAGCCTTAGAACGAGCCATGGCTGGGGATTATGAAGTTGAAGAACGGGCGATGCTATTGGTGCAGGTGTGGCGAGATAGTGCCATTTCCTGGGAGGCGCTTTGCCTTAATGAGATGGTGATTCACCGAGAACCTTTGACCAGCATGTGCCATTTTGAAATTCAGGTGGGCAATCATGCGCCTGTAGATATTGCAGCAGATGGTGTGATTGTTTCGACGCCAACGGGTTCGACAGCTTACTCCCTGAGTGCAGGTGGCCCAGTGGTAGCACCAGGGGTACCTGTGCTGCAATTGGTGCCAATTTGCCCCCATTCTCTCGCCTCTAGGGCATTAGTTTTTGCTGACACTGAGCCAGTGAGCATTCTGCCAGCCACGCCGAATCAGATGGTGATGGTTGTTGATGGGAATGCAGGATGTTATGTCTTGCCAGACGATCGGTTACATATAGAGCGATCACGCTATTCTGCACGCTTTATCCGCGTACAACCCCCAGAGTTTTTCAGAATCCTGCGAGAAAAATTGGGCTGGGGTTTGCCTCACATTGCTAAACCGACTTCTGTGGAGTTGCCCTAGTTTTTTGTCATTCCCAGAAACGAGGTAGATTTGGAGTTTAAAGATTGACGGTAATGCCCGTTCAAATTCCCGAAGAAATAAATTAGCGATCGCTCTTTTTTTAGGGAGTTCTACATGGAGTTTGTAATCGCTCAGGTTAAGAATAAATGCTTAGTTAAGCCAGAATGAAAACGGACTCCATTTTTTATCGTTTATTTCAAACCTTTCCAGGCACCTTTTTTGAACTGATTGAGCGTCAGGCGTCTGAAGCCGATGCTTATAATTTTGCTTCTGTCGAATTAAAACAGACGGCATTTAGGATTGATGGAGTATTTCTTCCTGTATCGAATCTCTCCCATAAACCTATTTATTTCTTAGAAGTTCAGTTTCAAAAAGATCCAGAGTTTTATGCTCGCTTTTTTTGTGAGATTTTTCTCTATCTACGTCTCTATGCACCGACTCAACCTTGGCGAGGAATTGTTATCTTTCCCAGACGGAGCTTAGAACCAACTGAAGTAGAGCCTTATCAGATTTTGCTAGAAAGTTTCCAAGTCAATCGTTTGTACCTAAATGAGCTGGAGGAGACACCGGAGACTTCTCTAGGGGTTGGTATCATCAAGTTGGTTGTCGAGACGAAAAAGCGGACTCCTCAGCGAGTCACACAGTTAGTCGAAAAGGCACGCTCCGAACTTGCAGATGAAGCATCCCAGCGGGAAGTGCTAGATTTGATAGAAACAATTGTTTTATACAAATTGCCGCGTATCGGGCGTCAGGAGTTGGCAAGAATGTTTGGACTCAGCGATCTGAAAAAGACCAGGTACTATCAGGAAGTCCGTGAGGAAGTTCGAGAAGAAATTCAGCAAGAAGTTCGTCAAGAAATTCAGCAAGAAGTTCGTCAAGAAGTCCGTGAGGAAGCTCGTCAGGAAGCGGCTCAAGATCTGATTATGCGCCAGCTTTCTCGGCGTATCGGTGTAGTAAGTACAGAATTACAGAAACGCATCCAGCAATTATCTGTTACTCAATTAGAGAATTTGGCTGAAGCGCTATTGGACTTTAATAATCAAGCAGATTTAGAAGCTTGGTTGAATATTAGCTCAAATCCGTCTGAATAGAAGTGGAGAACGCGATCGCGCTTTAGCCCTTTACAACACGCTGATCAAAGAACAAAAAGACAAGATTCCGCAGCAGTTGCGGGTGTGGCTTCGCTACCGCAGTGAAAAATCCTTTGGCGCACACCGAACGCCCCCCAAGTCCAAACGAAAGTCAAAGTAGGATTGTGGGGAAAGTGCGATCGCGCTTTGCACGACATAGTTGTTCGCTTGCTTTTGCTATCAAGACGCTCTCTCTAGTCGGTTTGCTGGTTGTACGGGGTTTGGGTAGGGTGATCGCCTCTATCAAGGAATGAATGTTACGGAGTTAACAAATAAATCAACACCCTCAAAAAAATAGGGGCAATGATAGTAATCTCTTCACACGAATAAATCAGACCTTGGCGCATAACGCTTCATTGTGGTGCCGTATAAAATGAATACAGACGAAGCTGCACTCGGTATAGGGGCGGCAGAGTACTAATAAGGAGAAAATCAAATGGCAAAAGTCCTAGACAAGCGCTGGCGTACTGTTCTTGAGCTACAGCAACGCCTCCAGATGCTAACCCCTGGTTCCTCTGAAGCAGAGATTATCGAATATGCAATCTCGCTAGCGATCAACTCTCAGAGCCAGGAACAAAACTTAAAGTTTTTTCGCTACGACTTAATTAGAAATGCGAGGTTCTGCCTCGGACGGGCAAAAGTCCGTCAGACTCGTCTATGGCAAAAAGCAGCCTCGTTCACTCCTACTTGGACTGAAGATGCTGAACCTTGTGTTGCGCTGGAGATAGAAGAACAACTGCGGGCAGTAGTATATGCATCCGGTAAGAATTTGAGCCAATGTTTCCATGATCTGCTCAATGGCAGAAGTTTAGCCGATACAGCGTCTGCTTGTGGCATTTCTCAACGCACTGCAAACAGGCTGCGTCAGAAAGTACGCCAAATTGTGCAGACATACCTGGAGACACAGGACATTGCATAGTGCCTTAATCCCAAAGATCCCAAAGGTTTTTTCTAAGTTAGGGATCTTTGGGTAAAACATTCCAAAACATTTGATTATTTGACAACTAGAATCACTTTCAGTTTAATTCAGCAGGTCAGGAGAAAATTATGGTACTTCAAGAAACTACTAACCAACCAGCCTCAAGTGAAAAAATTCCTGTTGTCTTAACAGGGTATGCTTTGCAGTCACTGCGGGATTCGGGCTATAGTTTGTCAGCCGCACTAGGTGAAGTTATCGATAATAGCCTAGAAGCTAACGCCAACAATATTACTCTGCACTTTGAAGAATCTAAAACTAAGTCTGGTAAGCGGCATATTCACCAAATAATAATTATTGATGATGGTGATGGAATGGAACTTGATGTCCTACAACACTATCTCCAATTAGGATATTCAACTCGTTATATGCGAACTGACACAATCGGAAAATATGGAGTGGGTGCGAAACTTGCTGCCCTCAATTATGGTCAGCGCATTGACGTTTGGAGTCGTACAAATGAACAAGAATGGCATCATGTATGGTTTGATTTGGAGGAAGCTCTAATTCAGGAAAGGGAAGGTGAAACAGTTGGCATTGCTTTTCCGAATATAGAATCAATTCCAGATAATATTTTTACCTACGCTCCCAAAGGCTCTGGAACCATCGTAGTTTGGTCAAAAGTTGATCGCCTTGAAGAAGGTCAGCAAGCTTCTGATGCACAAGCTTTGAAAGCAGAGGTAAAACATGAGCTAGCTCGGATGTTTCGTTATTTTCTAAATGAAGGAATTCGTATTTCTTTTGATGGAACCGATCTCCTCCCATACGATCCTCTTTACCTTATGAAAGGAACATGGGCGGATCGGGAAATCTTCAAATACTATCAACGTCTGCGAAAAGGAGCGAATAAGGAAAACAAAGAACACTCTTTACCTTTGCCAGAAGCTTCAAAAGATCATTTTTCTGCTACTCAAATTGCACAGGGGAACATTAAAGTTGGCGGCTCAATATGTACAGTCACAGTTACTCTTTATCCAAGTGAGGTAGCACGCCAGCGTGGTATGGCTAATGATAATTTTGCTCGAAAAACACTGCGATTACAAGATAATCAAGGTGCCATCAGCTTTGTTCGTCTTAACCGTGAGATTAATTACACAAATGTTCCTCGAATTTTTCCTAAAGGTGTTGAAGATCGCGACCGATTTATTGGGATTGAAGTTGCATTTAAACCAGAGTTAGATTCGTATTTTGGAGTTCGTAACGTTAAACGTGGCGTAGAACCTCACGATGAATTGCGAACTGAAATACGCACCTTTCTCAACAGCTACATTGAGGAAGCGCGCAATTCTCTAAATAATATTTGGGGTGAAGTTGCAAGGAAATCAAATAAAGGTAATGGAGAAAATCTCCTTGTTCTTCAAGCAGTTAAAGAAGCTAACATAACACTGCCTAAAAGTCGTGTTAAAACCAAGATATCAAATCAAGAAAAATCGCAAATTTTCGTAGATTTAGCACGTGATGTTGTCGGTGAAGACAAAAAGAAACAAGAGGAATATCAAGAAACTATCAAGGACTTGCCGTTTGTTGTTGAATTTGTTGATATTCGAGGTAATTTACTGATAGATACTCAGCACATTGACGGAAAAGTGATTATTACCTTTAATACACGGCATCGCTTTTACCGAGAAATGTGGGAACCTCTTCGTCGTATTGCTGATGCAATGCCTGGGAGCATCTCTGGAGATGAAGCTACCAAAGCGGCTAGGCGCTCTATAGAAGCTTTAACCTTACTCATCATTGCTTATGGTAAAGCTGAATCAATGGATGACAATCCACGCGAACATTTTTCAGAGCTGCGGAGTGACTGGGGTAAGTTCACAGAGTCCTTAATGGGTAAGGTAAAGGATGTTATTTAGAATGCCAATACCAAGAGGTAGTTGCTGAGTATCCTTCTTAAGCTTTTAGGTAACAGATATTAGTGCCGTCTGGTGTATGGCACTGCTAACCGCATACACTGGACGGATTAATAATCTTTGCCTGCTTTTGAATATCATCTAAAGTTGCTTCACTATCGACTATAAAAGTCCCATTGGGCGATCGCTCTTAAAGCAATAACTCCCAATCCCCCAATCTCTGTCACGCACCTACCACGGCAGCACCTCACCATTAGCGTGCCAAAAAGTACCTGTATTCTCCAGCGTCAACTCTTCAATTCGAGCCAACAACCCCTTCACCGATTCCTCCGGCGTAATGCCACCCGATGTAAAGTTCGTCATGCGGGTTTGAACTAACCCAGGATGCAGAATTGCCACCGCGATCGCACGCCCTTTGAGATCGAGAGATAGCGACTTGCCTGCCATCGACAACGCCACCTTCGACATCCGGTAGCCATAGGAACTGCCAGAGGTATTGTCTGCAATTGAACCCATCCGGCTTGTCATCAGCACAATCTTGGAACCTGCCTTGAGCAGTGGCAATAGCGCCTGAGTCACTCGTAATGCTCCCAAAGCATTAACCTCAAACTGTTCCCGAATGCTGTCAAAATTCAAGTCTTCCAGCGTCACGCGCTTGATAATTCCGGCATTGTTAATCAGAACATCAATCGTCGTATCACCTAGGCGATCGCGTAAATCTGCAACCGAAGCATCAGAGGTAATATCAACCCCTTCCTCAACCTGTACCCCTAGCTGCTTCAACTCCTCAGAAGCAGTGCGACAGACGGCAATAACGCGATCGCCTCGCGCTTGCACTTGGCGGCAGTATTCGTAACCAATGCCGCGATTAGCACCCGTAACTAGATAAGTTGCCATGTGAACTCCAATAGTTCGATTACAGAGGCATTCCTAAAAACCACTCATAGCCTAGCTGAAACTGCCGCTTACCATCCTCTTCCAGAATGGTGCCGTGTGCCACGATCGCCCCTCTTCCGACCCAAAACAAGTAAATATACTCAATCCAGGTTTTGCTGTGTACACTGTAGGCATGACTAACTTAAAACTAGTCTTGGTACTTTAGCGCTACCTTGAGCGATCGCTTGAAGGTTAAATGCTGTCTTATGCGCCCTGCTACTTTTGACCACAACCCCTGCGTCTTGCTAGTCGAAACCGACGAAGCCTTAGCTGAACGGCTCAGCCTCGATTTGAGAGAAGCGGGTTACACAACCGTTGTGGCAGCAGATGCCCGTGCGGGTTGGCATCAAGCTAGCGAAATCCAGCCGGCAATGGTGGTAGTAGATAGAGCGCTACCGGGAGACTCAGGGCTAAGTTTTTGTAGCCAACTGCGGCGCTCTGGCTCGCGAGTGCCCGTGTTGATGTTGATGGCGCGGGAAGCAGTAGATGACCGGGTGGCTTGTTTAGAAGCGGGGGCAGATGATTATTTTTTGAAGCCCTATCGCGCCGAGACGTTTCTGCAAATGGTGCGCCTTTACCTGCATCCCACGGCTAGTGCTTCGGAACAATTACGCTTTAGCGAGCTGGTTTTGGATCTGGCAACTCGTAGAGCCATGCGTAACGGACGGGTCATTGACTTGACGATGAAAGAATTTGAACTCCTCAAGTATTTAATGTCTCATCCCCGCGAAGTCTTGACCCGCGAACAGATTTTAGAAAATGTGTGGGGTTACGACTTCATGGGCGAATCCAACGTTATTGAAGTGTACATTCGCTACCTGCGCCTCAAAATCGAAAATGAAGGTGAGAAGCGTTTAATTCAGACAGTGCGGGGCGTTGGATACGTGTTGAGAGAGTCTTAACCACAGCAGATGGGGAGAGTCCGATCGCCCTGTCCCACAAACTGGGTGAAAAGATGCTATAACATCCCCTGTGGTTACAGCCCAAAATAATTCCATGAAACGCTCTCGTCTTACTCAGAACCCAGCCGGGTTAGTGGCGTCACTGCCGAATCCCACCTCAATAGCTCAGAACGTCCGCAAAGGTCTGCGTTGGACTGCTTTCCTGGAAGTGCTGCTGTGTGTAGTGCTACTAGGCTGTTCGACCTCGGCATCTGACTCCTCAAGCGCCCAAACCCCTCTAAAGTCTGGAAAAACCCTGCCGCCTCCCCCTTCTGAGGTTTCACAAGCCCCCATTTCTTCAGCGCAATCGCTGCCGATTACAGCGCAGGCAAAAATGGGTGGTAAGACGATCGCTCTAGAAGTTGCCCGTACCCTACAACAGCAATCAATCGGCTTGATGTATAGGGACTCGGTAGCGGATAGTCGGGGAATGCTGTTTCCCTTTGACCCGCCCCGGCCCGTCAACTTTTGGATGAAGAATGTTAAGATTCCTCTGGATATGGTATTTTTGCGGGATGGGGAAATTAAGGCGATCGCGGCTGATGTTCCTCCCTGTAAAGCTGAACCCTGTAAGACTTATGGGCCAGGTCAGAGCGTGGAAATTGACCAGGTGATTGAACTTCGGGGAGGTAGGGCTGCGGAACTGGGTTTATCAGTAGGCGATCGCGTTCAGGTCAATTTCGCTCCAAGTACCACTCCGGATACAGAATCTCCTTCTTCTTAATTTCTTTATAGTAACTATCGAAAATTTCATTTAAACTTTTAGAACGTTTCTAAAGAAAGTAAGTTACTCTTTCTGAAGACAGAGAAGAAAGCTTCAGATTTCGGATATTCTTAACCATTGAATCCTTTCTCAACTCTATTGAGATAACTGCGTCTTTGGTGTGAGGACGTTACGGAACAAAGACTTAACGGCAAGCCGTCTAAGCCTTGGTGTGAGGAAAGTTTGACATAAGGAATCTGTTGTGAGTTAAAGCTTTAGCTTGACTCATAGCTGAATTTAAAGCACTTTTAACAGGAAGCAGTTATACCAAGTTTGCTAAAAACTGTAAATTAGGTTGCCGTCACTTGCAGCCCTAATGCGGAGTTTTTGCTCTCTCTCGACTGAAAACCTTTAGTAACAAGGCGATTTGGCAGGAAATCACCACGGATGATTCAACCGCTAATCACCTTCACCAAGTAACGCAAATCACTACTTAAGAGAGATTCCCAACACTCATAGAAAAGGTTCTCTCCCTCAATATGTAGTTAAGAAAAAAAACCAATACTAGTAGACGGATAAAAGACTGGCTACTGATAACCCAATGACTGAAGCTATCAGCTACAAAATAGAGCCTAAACAAAGAGGTGAAATGAACGATGGCACCTGCAACTGATTCTAGATTTCTTCGCTTTCTCCAAGAAGAATTATCAATTTCCACCGCGTCGTTAGCGATCGCGCAACGATACCGTGAGCAAGACCCTGGCCCTTTACCAATGATTCTCTGGCAGTATGGTCTAGTGACCCTTGAGCAGTTAGATCGAATCTATGACTGGCTGGAAACAGTATAAGAATTGGTGAAGCAGCGAGGAACAAACAAGTGATTCGACCGCGATTATGCCTTGGTGTTAGTGTCAGGCAAATTCAAAGACGAAGACAATGTTTTTATTCACAATTTATCTCAAAGCAAAAAAAGAGCAGGCTTATAAACCCGCTCTTTTTTTGTATATACCAAGACTAAGATTGAGCAAACACCCGTGCGGCGGCGGCTACCCCTGCTCCTGGGCTCATCGACTCATAACTCAACTCGCGTAGGGTCGCTTCCAATGCCGCAATTGCAGTGAGAATATCGCGATCGCTCACAAATCCCAAATGACCGATGCGGAAGATTTTACCCTTGTAGTGGTCTTGTCCTCCCGCTAGGGCAATATCAAATTGCTTTTTCATCACCGAGCGGATTTGTTCAGATTCTACATTCGTTGGTGCTACCGCCGTAATTGCCGGACTAGAATGACCATCCGGGGCAAACAGGGGTAAATTCATTGCCTTTACCGCTTCGCGAGTTGCCTGCATTAGACGCTGATGACGAGCAAAAATCGCCTCCAAGCCTTCCGACTGCATCATTCGTAATGCCACTTGCAGCGCCACCATCAAATTCACAGGCGGCGTAAAGGGCGTGGTGTTTTTCGCCGCATCCTTACGATACTTGCCCAAATCCAGGTAGAAACGGGGCAACTTTGCCGTTTTGTAAGCTTCCCAGGCTTTAGGGCTAACAGCAACAAAACCGATTCCTGGCGGAATCATATAACCTTTTTGAGCACCGGAAGCAACAACATCTAAACCCCATTTGTCAATAGGTAGATTTACTGCTCCCAAACTGGTGACGGCATCGACAATAATCAACGCTTCCCCGTGGGCTTTCACATGGCGGTTAATCGTTTCTAGGTCATTAAGAACGCCCGTAGAAGTCTCGCTATGGGTAATAATTACCGCTTTGATTTGTTTGTCTGTATCCGCCTCTAGCTTGGCTTTAAATTCTTCGGGAGCCAGGGGTTGACCCCACTCTGCCTTAACGGTATCCACCTCCAAGCCAAAAGCCGCGCTCATTTCGGCCCAGCGATCGCCAAACTTCCCATTACAGCCAACCAATACGCGATCGCCCGGACTCAGGAAATTAATTATCCCTGCTTCCATTGCCCCCGTACCGCTGACGGTTAACGATAAAACATCATTCTCAGTCTGGTGTAGCCATTTGAGGTTTTGAGTCACCTCCGCCATGATTTTATTAAAGTCACCGCTGCGGTGACCAATCGGGTGCTTCGCCAGTGCGAGCAACACTTGTTCCGGTACCGGAGTCGGGCCCGGAATCATCAACATCAGTTTGTCGTCCATTTAATTGTCCTCCGAGTAGCGATTCGCTTTTAGCTGTCAGCCTCAACGTAAACAAGGGAGCTTTAGCGAACGGATTGCCCTAATCCCATAACCTATCACTAAACACCAATTTGCCTACTTGACCAAAAAGTATGAAGGATAAAAAGCGAAAGTCCATCAATAGTCTCAAGCCCTTTTTTATACCAGAGAGCAGAAAAATATCTGTAGGAGTAAGTTTAAACATCGAACCATTACTATGTCCTAACTTCCAGCCCCGGAATTTATTTATGGGGTTGAAACTTTATACTTTATCCTTCACACTTGGTGCCTTTACTTGACATCCCAGATTATGCCACCAGCGACTAGCTCCTGACTTCCGGTTCCCGGCGTCGTGGTAAACCATCTGATGGCGGTTCTTGAACATTTATGCTGTTGAGCGACCAACGGTACTCCACAGGCAAACTCGCCCGCTGACAGCTTTGTTCAAGTTGCTTTTGCTGTGCCAACGCTTTGCGAAGCGTGCTGATCAGCTGATGCACTTGCTCTCGAATGGCGGGTTGTTGATTTGCCGCAAATGCAGTTTGGCGTTCTAACAGCTGTAGAAGCATCTCATAGTGGATATAAGACGGAATGGGAATTGGCTTCATGAAACCTGATCTACCTCAAAACTGCTGATTACCCCAGGGGGTAGTGTGAAGAGCGATTACCCAAGGGGGTAGCGCCGTGTCTCATTAACTTAGAAACAAAGCGGCGATCGCCTCAGCGGGATCAGGTTGTTTCACAATGGACTCCCCAATGAGAACGGCATCAGCACCCGCCGATGCCACGAGCCTTAGATCGTCTGGAGTATGCAGCCCTGATTCGCTGATGACCAAAATGCCACGTTCCTGTAATTGGCGGTGACTTGTTGCTAGAATTTGGCAGGTCGTTTGCAGATCGACCGAAAAGTCTTCCAAGTTACGATTGTTGATACCCACTAGGGTAACGCCTGAGAGCGCTAATACGCGGTCTAGCTCTGCTTGGGTATGCACTTCGATTAGGGGCGTCATCTGTAGCGCATTGGCAATTTTGACAAAATATTGCAGGTCTTGGTCGGAAAGAATCGCCGCAATTAGCAAAACCGCATCAGCCCCGTGGGTGCGGGCTAAGTAAATTTGGTAAGGATAAATGACGAAATCCTTACACAACAGCGGCAACTCTACCACCTCACGAACCGCCCTCAGGTTCTCAAAGCTACCTTGAAAAAACTTTTGGTCAGTTAATACCGAGATGGCGCTGGCACCGCCTTGGCTGTAAAGCTGCGCGATCGCTACCGGATCGAAATCCTCACGAATCACGCCTTTGCTGGGAGATGCCTTTTTTACCTCTGCAATCAACGCCGGATGTGTTTTTCCAGAACGCAGCGCCTCTAAAAAATTGCGAGGCGGGGGTAGCATCTGCACCTGTCTCTGCAATTCTCTTAGGGGAAGGCGATCGCGCAATTTTTCAACTTCCGCCTCTTTCTGCCAGACGATTTCTTCTAAAATATGAAGCGGTTCAGCATCCGGTAAAGCAACTTGATAGCGCAAGATGCTGACGTTAATGGCTGGGTTAGGGGGACGGCGACGAATCTGCATTGATTGGCAATTAGGGATTAGAGAATTGGGGAATTAGGGAGAGCGCAACTAGTCATTAAGCTTTGACTGGGGAATTAGGGAGAGCGCAACTAGTCATTAAGCTTTGACTGGGGAATTAGGGAGAGCGCAACTAGTCATTAAGCTTTGACTTCTGCTTCCGCCGCCCGTTTATAAGCTTCATCCAGAACTTCTGATAACGTCGGGTGAGCGTGAACCAAAAAGGCGAGGGTGTTGACAGATTGGCGCTGGGCGATCGCGTTGGAAGCTTCATGAATCAAATCCGAAGCATGGATGCCGAGAATATGAACGCCTAACACTTCTCCCGTATCTTTACGGTAAATCACCTTAGCCAGTCCATCCGCTTCGCCTTCGGCGATCGCTTTGGAATTCCCCTTAAAATACGAGCGCACAGACGCGACTTCAAAGCCTTCTGCTTTGCCCAACTCCTTCGCCGCTGGTTCGTTTAATCCCACATAGCTAATTTCTGGATGGGTAAAGGCGGCAGCCGGAATGCTGCGATAGTCCATACGGCGATCGCGCCCACAGATATTTTCCACCGCCGCAACCCCTTGAGCCGAAGCCGCGTGAGCCAGCATCAGTTGCCCAGTCGCATCGCCAATCCCCCAGAGGTTGGGGACGGGTTCTCCGCCCGATAGGACTGCCATTTGGTCATTGACGGGAATAAAGCCCCGGCGGTCTGTCTCAACGCCCACAGCCTCCAATCCGAGGTCTTTTGATACAGGGATGCGACCCGTTGCTACTAAACAAGCATCGACTTCCAAGACATCCACAACTTCTTTC
This sequence comes from Kastovskya adunca, assembly GCF_059505785.1. Taxonomy (NCBI): domain Bacteria; kingdom Bacillati; phylum Cyanobacteriota; class Cyanophyceae; order Coleofasciculales; family Coleofasciculaceae; genus Kastovskya; species Kastovskya adunca. The sequence continues at coordinate 136,386 of NZ_JCACLG010000021.1, forward strand.
GTTTTTACATCCGACAGCTCAATCACTACCGGAGAACCAGGGGTAACTTTCGTTGCCAAAACACCCACATGGGTTTCAACATCGCGGGGGTTAATCAGTACCCGTGTTGCTAGCTTGGCAATATCTGGGTCAAAAGTTGGCATCAATTGATCCAGCGCTTCAATCATCGTGATTTCCGAGCCAAGCGCTGTATAGATATCAGAAAACTCCAGACCAATGTAACCGCTGCCAATAATTGCCACCCACTGAGGAATCCAGTCCAGCTTCAAGGCGTCGTCACTGGTAAAAACGGTTTTGCCATCTAACTGAATACCCGGTGGAACAAACGGAACGGAACCCGTAGACAAGATAATGTCTTTGGCTGTAATGGTGCGTTCCCCATCGTCTGTCGCGATTGTGACTTTTTGGGAGCCAGCAATTTTGCCCCAGCCTTTAATAATATCGACACCGAGGCGCTTGAGGCTGTTGGTCAGGTCGCCGCGAATTTTGCTGACGAGGTTGTGAGCATGGTCGGCGATACCTTGACGGTCGAAGTCCACAGCACCGACTTGAATACCTAATGACTTGAGATGGTGGGTGTTGCGTAGCTCCCTAACTCGCCCTGATGCGGCGAGTAGAGCTTTAGAAGGAATACAGCCGCGATTCACACAAGTCCCACCCATGTCTGACGCTTCAATGATGGCGGTTTTCAATCCACAGCTCGCCGCATGTAAGGCAGCACCATGCCCGCCTACACCTGCGCCAATTATCGCCAAATCGTAATCAAATCCCTGACTCACGGTTGCTCTCCTGGTGCGTCATTATGATGCTATGTGCGCGTCGCAACGCACGCTCTTTTTATTCTCAACGCGATTCCTTAACGAGCGCAAGTTTCTCGTTAAAATCACTGAGAGAAGCGGCTTTGAAGAAAGAAAATACCAGCAATAGCAACAGCATAATCTCCAAAGACCGTGTTGTATCGTAGATGCTTGACACCTCAGTTGGCAAGCTCGCCCCCCAGTGAGCAACGCTTCTACAACACTAAAACACTGAGAATGCTTTTATCCGTACCAGTTTTAACAGGGTCGTCGTCTGCAGTTAAAAACAGTTTTTAGGAAATTAAGCATGAGTGACAATCATCAGCCAAATAATCGTAGTGCTGCCAACAGAGCATTCTCGGAGTCGCTAGAACAACTGCAAAATATGTTGGAACTCAGCGACAAGCAACCCAACTCCAACCGAATCAAAAGCGATCGCCACAGCCAAACCTGGCTTGACGCCCAAGCTTTAGAAGACGCCGCCGCTGACCTGGATCAGTACTTTGGTGATGCGTGAGAGAGCAGGGGTGCAGGGGTGCAGGGGTGCAGGGGTGCAGGGGTGCAGAGGTGCAGGGGAGAGGAAGAGAACGAATAACCTCTTTCATACTTCATACGTTCGGCTGAGCGTTCGACTGCCCTTCGGCAGGCTCAGGAACCGCGCTCACGCCGAAGTCTCACGTCGAAGCCTTCACCCTTCATACTTCATCCTTCACCCTTCATACTTCATCGCCGCTGTCGCTGTGCTTCGTACAACAGCAAAGCGGCTGCTACTGAGACGTTGAGGGATTCTATTCCAGAAACTAGGGGAATTTTTACCGACTGGTCTGCTGATGCTGCCAACTCAGCAGATAAGCCTGCGCCTTCATTACCTAGCAAAATCAAACTGGGACGCTGCCAATCAACGTCCCAAAATGTCACGTTCCCTTGCAGGGTTGTCGCTACAACCTGTATTCCCTGCGCTTGATAATCGCGTACTGTCGCTTTCAAATCGGGGCTAACTGCCATTGGTAGACGAAACCATTGCCCTGCTGATGAGCGCAACACCTTCGGGTTATCTATTTCCACGCTATCTGCACTCAGCCACAGTCCCTCCGCCCCAACTGCTGCTGCCGTCCGGATGATTGTTCCTAGATTTCCGGGGTCTTGTAGCGTCTCTACGGCTAATCCCAAGGTTTTTATGGGTAGAGAGGCAGGAGGGGTGATTTTGGGGGCTGTGACGACCACTCCGTCGGGTTGTACTGTAGTGGCGATCGCCTTCAATACCTCTTCACTCACCAATTCCATACGCTGACACCGCTCCCCTGCTGCCCTCCAGAGCTGTAGATGACGCTCCTGCCACTCGGAGGTACAGCAAAGCGTTTCTAAGGGGTAACCGACCGCACAGGCTTCTTCTAACAAGTGCGTTCCCTCTAGCAAAAACAGACCTTGCTCCCGACGCGCTTTCGCCTTTGTCAGCTTCCGCATCTGCTTCACCAAAGGATTTTGAAGACTAGTCAGCATTTTTTAAGTCCTGAGTGCTGAGTGCTGAGTATAGGGGAACAGTAGTGAGTCGGTTAGTAAAGTTTTTGAGTGGTGAGGTGAAAAGTTTTCTCGCTGGGTTTGACCAAATATCTTTAAGTTCTGAGTCCTTGAGCTGAATTTTCAGAAAAAAAATTAGCAACGAATTAAGTTGCTAATCTTAACTGACTCCTTTTTGCCTTCTACTCACCGACTCATTACCTAAGAAAGATGCGGAACCCGGGACTTGAACCCGGAAGTCCTTGCGGACACTAGAACCTGAATCTAGCGCGTCTACCAATTCCGCCAGTTCCGCAAACTGGATCAATTGCATTGCGATCTTCTACGTTGCAGCAATCTTTGTAATTTGTCAACTGTTTTGACCGGATTTTTTTGAGGAAACAAGGTAAAATTCAACACCTACCAGTAAAAAGTCAATTCGCAATTCTGGACATTTGCCATCTTTCAGGTAGAATCGAAACCAAATTTTAAAAAAACCAAACGTATTTCGTTGATTCCGGAGGATAGACCCATCACTCACTCTCTGAGCCTGCCAGACACCCAGTCTTTGCCCGAAGGCGACAAGTCAGTTTTACATGTCTGGGGCAAAGCCTCCCTACAAGGACATGTCAAAATCAGCGGAGCCAAAAACTCAGCCTTGGCAATCATGGCGGGAGCCTTGCTTTGTCCGCAAGACTGCCGACTTCGCAACGTTCCTTTGCTTATGGACGTTCAGCGGATGGGTCAAATTTTGTCGTCTTTGGGCGTCAAGCTTGAACGCGATGGCGACGATTTGAACATTGATGCTAGCCACATTGGACAGTCAAAAGCCCCCTATGAGCTAGTTAGTCAACTCCGCGCCAGTTTCTTCATCATTGGCCCTGTCTTAGCTCGTTTAGGCGTAGCACGGGTGCCGCTTCCTGGTGGTTGTGCCATCGGTGCTAGACCCGTCGATTTGCATGTCCGGGGTTTGCAACTCATGGGTGCAGAGGTGCAGATCGATCGCGGCATGGTAAATGCCTATGTGACAGGTGGCGGTCGCAAACGCTTAAAAGGGGCAAGAATTTACCTAGATTATCCCAGTGTCGGTGCCACAGAAACTCTGATGATGGCAGCGACGTTGGCAGATGGGGAAACGATTATTGAAAATGCTGCCCAAGAGCCAGAAGTGACTGATTTGGCAAACTTCTGCCGCGCTATGGGAGCAAAGATTCGCGGTGCTGGCACCAACACCATCGTAATTTCTGGTGTTGAGCGCTTGCACTCCGTTGATTATTCGATCATTCCCGATCGCGTTGAAGCAGGAACTTTCTTAGTTGCTGGGGCAATTACTCACTCAGAAATTAGCCTCTCCCCAGTCATCCCCGACCATCTCACGGCTGTCATTGCCAAGCTGCGAGATGTAGGGGTGAAAGTAGTAACTGAGGGGCCCAATTCTGTGCGGCTTATTCCTGGTTCCCTGAAAGCCACTGATATTGAAACCCTGCCCTATCCCGGCTTCCCCACCGATATGCAGGCGCAATTCATGGCACTGCTGACGCTGAGTGAAGGAGACAGCATTATCACCGAAACGGTTTTTGAAAATCGCCTGCGTCACGTTGCAGAATTGAGTCGCATGGGCGCAGATATTCGGGTCAAAGGCAACAACGCCATTATCCGAGGTGTGTCGATGCTCTCTGGTGCCCCTGTGGTGGCGACAGACTTACGGGCTTCTGCTGCACTAGTAATCGCTGCCCTTGCCGCAGAAGGAAAAACCACTATCCAGGGATTGCATCACCTAGATCGGGGATACGACAGGCTAGAGCTGAAGTTGCGACAGTTGGGCGCAAATATTCATCGGGTCAAGGATGATTCTGAGGCTCCAACTGAGGTAGAGGCTGGGGCTTAGAAGCGGTTGGTTGAGGCGATCGCTCCCCTAATCAGTACGCCCGCCCTCAGGGGGTGACAAGTTGTAGAGACGTTGCCTGCAACGTCTCTGCAAGGTTTAGCTCAAAATGTCCGCGATCGCTTGTTTAACTGTGGGATATTGAAAGTCAAAACTGTAGGACTGGGTCTTTTTAGGTAAAACTTGTTGACCTTCCAGCACCAATTTTGAGCCATCTCCTAACAAAGCTTCGAGGGCAAAGCCGGGAACGGGGAGCCAGGAGGGACGATGGAGAACGTCCCCAAGGGTTTGACAAAATTCTGACATTCGCACGGGGTTGGGTGCCGTTGCGTTTAAAACTCCCTCCATGTCTGGGCGTTTAATCGCTTCGATCATCAAACTCACCAAGTCATCCCGGTGAATCCAGGAGAACCATTGATTCCCAGTTCCTAAGGGGCCTCCCGCAAAAAGTTTGAAGGGGGGAATCATTTTAGCCAGCGCTCCTCCTTCTCCCAAGACAATGCCAAGACGCAAAATAACTAACCGCACGCCTGCATCCTTCACTTGGCGGGCTTCGGCTTCCCATGCTTGACAAACTTCCGCAAGAAAATCATCACCCGCCGCACTACTTTCCTCAAAAGTAGCCGTTTCACTCGTTCCGTAGTAGCCAATTGCCGACGCATTGACTAACACGGTAGGCTTTTGCTCTGATGTGGCGATCGCTTCTACAATTTTCTGTGTCCCTAGCTTCCGACTATTGAGGATTTCCTGCTTGCGCTCTGGTGTCCAGCGATTCTCTGCAATCGGTTCGCCTGCCAAGTTCACCACTGCATCACAGCCTGAGATTGCCCCTTGCCAAGGGCCCGATTCTGTCGGGGTATAGGTCACTACCTGTACATTGGAAAACTTTTTCTGGGCAGATGCCAAGTTGCGCGTCAAAACCAATATTTGATGCCCCTCTGCCTGGAGCCGTTCCACTAAACGGCTACCGACAAAGCCTGTCGCCCCTGTAATTGCTATTTTCATCTTGAATTTTTCATGCTCAACTTAGAATGAGTTCTCATTCCTCTCCAATTGTTATACAAGTTCAAGTTTTGCTAACTTGCTAATCTGCTGATATTTCGTAGCTAGCTGCGTTCTCGCCAGCCCTAATTATCAATTTTCTCCTGGGCTGCGCCTCACCCTTCACCTTTCTCCCCCGGTTCGCTATACTCCATCCCATTGGCTTCAGCGTAGCGATTCATAAACCGCATGAATCTTTCCCAGTGGTCTTCCCGATCAATCTCAAAGGCGCAGTCAACTCGTGCTAAATCATCCCCTTCTGGGCCTGTAAAACGGAATTTCACGGAAGAAGGTTCGACGCGAATTTCTCCTTCAGAATCTGTCAGCAGCAGGGAATTAGTGGAGCGTTTGGTAAAACTATTAAATCGTTCTATTGCTTTTAGCTTATCGAACATCATCACGACAGTCCGGAGACCGGAATTGCGGTTGCGTCGCAGGCTAACGTTACTCAGTTCTTCAAAAAGACCTTCAAAAAATTGAATTGAGGGTGTAGGGGAAGTCATACAAAAATTTTCTGAAACCGCAAGTTTAGTATAAAAGATGTAACTTTTAGGGTAGCGATCGCTGCAACTTGTTCGCTGTTCTAAGAATCTGTCCGGCTAACATTGCCCCACCAAAGCCATTATCAATATTCACGACTCCTACGCCAACTGCACAAGAGTTGAGCATTGTCAATAGAGGAGCCAGTCCGCCAAAATTTGCCCCATAGCCAACACTGGTAGGAACAGCAACGACAGGGCAATCAGCAAGTCCGGCAACAACACTCGCCAAAGCCCCTTCCATCCCCGCCACCACAATCAAAACATCGGCTTCGGTGATTACTTGCTGATTGTTCAGTAAGCGATGGATACCCGCCACCCCTACATCCCAAAGACGCCGCACCTGGAAACCACACAATTCGGCTGTCACGGCGGCTTCTTCTGCTACAGGAAGATCGGCGGTTCCCGCAGAAATCAGGCTAATGATGCCGGGGTGTTGGGGTGTTGGGGTGTTGGGAGCAACGGCACAAATGCGGGCAACCGGATAATACTTGAGATTGGGAACTTTGATTTGCAGTTGGGTGTATACCTGTGGTTCGATGCGAGTCGCCATTACGATATCATCAGCGCGATCGCGCATCACTTCCATAATCTGAGCAATTTGCTCCGGGGTTTTTCCTTGTCCCCAAATCACCTCAGGAAAGCCAGTCCGTAAGCGGCGATGATGGTCAATTTTGGCAAAATCTCCCACTGACTCAAAGGCAAAATTCTTTAATTTATCCAGAGCAACAATCGGGCTAATGTCACCAGCGGCAACAGATTCGAGTAAAGATTGCAGGGCTTCAGGTTGAGTCACGAGATACAAGCGAAGAGCAAAGGAAATTCGATCCTAGCGTTCTAGGATACATTTCCTCAAACCGTGACCGAAAAAACTCTCTTGCCCCTCTGCTAAAAACACATTGGCGTAGACTTTATCAATAAATTAATCAATCACCTTCAACTCGTAGATAGTCCCATACCGTTGGGTTGCAGCCGCCCATAAAAAGAGTCACCCCCAGCACAAGGCTGAGGGCGAAGAGGACAGACACCTCAGTTGTTATTCTTCAATTTTGAGTTCTTGAATGTTCCAGAAGGCTCCTCCCAGTGCGGAGTATTGGATGCCATCGACGCGATCGCGTACTGCCGTTATCGATAATGGGCTAACCAGGTAAGTAAACGGTAAGTACTCTTTGATCAGGCGTTGTGCTTCCTGATAGATCGCTTTGCGCTTTTCCTCATCTAACTCCTGTGCGCCTTGGATATAGAGATCGTTAATTTTCTGCTCCCAATCCGCCACTTCTCGACCTTCAATAGGAGGTTGACCGACTTGTGGTTTCTGATTGAAGGCATGTAATCCGCCATCAACTAACCAAACATTCGCACTAGCATTTGGCTCTAAGCCGCCACCACTAAAGCCGAGGAGATGACTTTCCCAATCGAGGGTGTTGCTGAGTTTGTCTACAAGGGTATTGAAACCAATGGGATTAAAATCCACTTGAATGCCAATTTTGCTCAGATCTGCCTTAATCTGCGCTCCCATTGCCTCCCGCAATTTATTTCCGGCATTCGTGATTAAGGCAAAACGAACTCGATTGCCTTCGGAGTCGAGCAGTTGTCCTTGGCTATTGTATTTGAAGCCTGCTCCTAACAGTAATTCCTTAGCTTTTTGAAGATTGTGGTCGTAAACGGTTAGACCATCTTCTGGAGAAAGATAGTAAGGACTTTGTACGGGGAGATTGGAATATTGCGGCGCACCTAGTCCCCGAAACAAATTATTGATCATCGTTTGCCTATCGATGGCATAGGCAACGGCTTGTCTAAATTCCAGCGTATTGAACCAGCGAGACTTAACCGGATCGACTAATGGGCGTCCGTTACGCTGACCTTTGTTGAGGTTAAAAGTCAGAAAACTAGAGCTGAGTGTCGGGCCACCCTCATAGATTGTAAAGTTACTCCGATCCTCTTCTCGCTTGAGCAAAGAAAAGTATTCTGGCGAGATGCCGACAGCATCCAACCCTCCAGAACGGAATTGAATCATGGAGGTGTCTGTTGATTCTACAATTTGCGAAATGATGCGCTCGATAAAAGGCTGCGCCTCGCCTTGAGGACTCTTGCCCCAGTAATAGGGGTTACGCCCGTACACTACACGCTGACTGGTGGCGTATCCTTCGAGGCGATAAGGGCCATTCGTAATGATTTGGTCAGGTGGAGTATTGACTCCCCAAGTGCTAAGAAATTTAGGATTCCCATCTCGGTCTTTTGTTTGCACTGATTCCCGCAGGGCATGGGCGGGTAAAATTGGTATCGCTGTATTGCGGAGGAAGGGAGCAAACGGTTCTGGCGTGACAAATTCAACTCGCCGCTCATCGAGTTTTTTCACGGTGGGCAAAGCACCGCTGTCGCCAATCCGCAGGATATCGCGAGCATCGGTAGGAATCGCTTCGTTGAGGTAGATCTCGTTGTACGTAAAGATCACATCATCTACCGTCAGCGGCTTTCCATCTGACCACTTCAGCCCCTCTCGTAGGGTAAAAACAATCTGCTGCTGGTTGTCAGAAATTTCCCAAGATTCGGCAAGAGCGGGTTCAATCTCACCTGTTATGCCGTTGGTAGTCACTAAACCCTCATAGGCGTAGCCAAAGAAGTCATTTACCTCTTGGTTAACGGCATAGTTGAAGGTTTTGGGGTCGCTCAGAGAACTGATAACTACCTGAGGGACTTGTGCCGCTTCAGTTTCAAATTGTGAAAGACTACAGCCATGAAACGCGATCGCGCTAATGCAGGCAAGAAAGAATGCTAACCAACGACGCCAGAATCTGGAAAACCGAGTAAAAAGCCTGATCATGTTGTCTAATCGTCAATAACACGCCTAGCTTCTTGACTCTAACCAATTAAGCAAAGTTTGCGTGCGGAATAAAGTACCGATCTACACCCGCATTACGTAAAGTTTCCTGAACTTCTAACTTGCCAAAATCTTTGGTATTACCGCTGAGAAACACCTGAGTTTCCCTCGGTTGTAAATGTGCATGATGCAAAATGCTGGGTAATTAGTCAGCCATTAGCAAAGCGACGGCGTAAGCAGAAATTCCCTCTTCTCGTCCCACGGCATCTAACTTTTCATTGGTAGTCGCTTTGATACCAACTTGATCGGGATTGAGGTTTAGGGTTGAGGAGATTTTGGAGCGCATGGTTTCGATATGCGGCTTGAGTTTTGGACGTTCTGCCACAATTACGGAGTCAATATTACTTACTTTCCAGCCTTTTTCTTGCACTAACTCGTTGACCTGTTTCAGGAGCATTAAACTATCAGCACCTGCCCATTTCTCATCAGTGGGGGGAAAGTAGTGACCAATATCGCCGAGACTCAACGCCCCTAGCATTGCATCCATAATGGCGTGAGTCAGTACATCCGCATCGCTATGTCCGAGCAATCCGAGTTCGTGGGGAATATTGACTCCTCCCAGGATCAGAGGGCGTCCAGCGCTAAGCTGGTGGATATCGTAACCGTTACCGATGCGGGTGTTCATGATTGTAGCGATCGCACTTTTTGTTCGTTGTCTATTATCAGGCGATCGCTAAGATTTTAACTGTTCTTACTAAATATTTTGCATCCGATATGGAACCCCAAAAAAAGTATCACCGATGATCTGCTCGATCTTTTTACGATCCTGTTCAGTTGCATGCAAAATCTCTATTCTTGCTTTTCCTGGGCAATCTTCAGCTTCATCGACCTTGATATCAACGAAACCTGGATGAACACTTTTGATTTGATTAACAACTTGAGCCTGCTCAGATAAAGTTTTTTCGACGGATGCAACATCCGGAAACTTATTACACCAAAAGGCAACTCGTTCTGGTACGTCACAGCTAGTTGTTAGTGCCAAGACTAGACTAGCAACGACTTTCCATATACTCATAATTTTTGCTTTTTGTTCGTTGTCTATTATCAGGCGATCGCTAAGAGTTTAGGCGATCGCAACTAAATCGCTATATTCTGTTGCTAACTCAGCTTCGGTGAGGGTGTCAGCTTCCACCTGCGGACTCCACAGCAGCTCAAACACCATCAAGTAATCAGTCGCAATCGAGGAAACCTGCTTCAGGGCTTCCTGCATGGCTTCAGCGGAGGCGATTTGGGAAAACAAGGGCTTGTCGTCAGCTGTTCCAATTAACAGGGTGACGACAATGTACGCGCCTGAACCTTCATTGGGGTCAATTTTTACAGGTTTCTGCCGGATTTTGCCATCCACATTAGTGAGGGTTTCGGCACTAAACTTGCTTCGTTCCTCAATGGAGAAGCGATTAAAAACGTTTTCGGCTTTTTCCCGCTCGTTAATGGTTTGGGAATTGCCTAAAACATGAGTCCAGTGTTCCGAATTTCTCAAAAGGACTAAAGCGGCGTCTTCTAAGAGATTCTTTAGCCCCTCTGTCGTTTCTGTATCGGCTTCTAGGGTGAGTTCAGACAGCTCAGATTGCAGAGAACGAGCCTCACTTCGCAGAGCAACCTGTAATTTGCTGACGGTGACAATGTCGTTTTCTAGTTCGCTGCTTTGAATCATGCCATTTGAACCATATCGGTGTACTCCGTCAATAATTCCTCATAGGTGAGACTATCTTCCTCTACCTGTGGACTCCACATCAGCTCAAATTTCATTAAATAATCAGCCGGAAGGGAAGCAACTTTCTCTAATGCTTCTTTTAAGGCGTCTGCGGAGCGAACATCCTCAAAAAGCGGGTTATCGTTTGCGGCTCCGACTAGTAAGGTAACGACAATATAAGCACCGGGATCTTCTTCTAAGCCTGGAATGACTGCGGCTTTGCGCCGGATAGAGCCACGAACGTTGGTGAGGGTTTCAGCACTAAATTTGCTGCGCTCTTTCATGGAGAGCTGATTAAAAGCGGCTTCGGCGTTGTCAATGTGGATGCTTTCGGAACTTGCTAAAACGTGGCTCCAGCTTTCCGAATTGCGAAGCAGGATTAAGGCAGATTCTTGTAGTAGTTCTGACAACCCTTCAGGAGTATCGGTATCGACGTTAAGGCTGAGTTGCGATAGCTCAGATTGCAGTCCTTTGGTTTGAGCAAGTAGAGCTACCTGCAATTTACTGACGGTGACAGTATCATTTTCTAGCTCATCAGCAGAAGTAGCGATCGCACCATCCGTACTCCCACTTCCTGACGATAGCAGCCAACTTGCCACCAAGATTAAAGCAATCAAACCAAAAAAGCCTAGCACCAGGAACATCACCAATGTCCCGCCGCCGTCGCTGTAGCCTTCACTGTAGGTAGTCCCACCACCGGGAGCAATAATAACGGTATTACCTCCGCCCCCATAACGAGGACTGCTGCGGTAGCTAGAACCAGATGAGCCGCTGGAAGAACCACTGCTACGGCTACCGGAACTAGAGCCAGAAGAACTAGAGCCACTGCTACGGCTACCGGAGCTAGAGCCAGAAGAACGGGAACCGCTGCTCGAAGGTCTACTAAAGGAACCACCACCACTGCGTCCGCCGCTACTTTTGGCAGCCGTTTTAGTACTAATACCTGTCAAACTTTCCAAACTGCTGAAAGACGGTGGCAAGTCAATGCCGTTCAAGATAGTAAACGATAAGGCTGTGGCGAAGAGAAATTTGTAGTTAATTTTCCTTAACATCTTTAAGACCTTGCAGCATCCTTTTAGTGAGACTCCACCTTAGCTCCGGCCAAGGTTTCGTGGTGTCGAAATTTACAATGATTAAGAACTAATTTCTAATTCACTGGATTGATGCCGCATTCCAGATTTCCTAGGAAGGGAGGTGAAGGGACGCCAAGACTTTCGAGCATCAAGCTTTAGGATATTAAGCAGAAACTTTCCGCCTAATCGCTCCGTACCAAGGTCTTGCACTCGTCCTTCAGGGTTATCGGTAAGCCCGAAAAGATAAAAGAACACTGCCACTACTTAGCTTGATTTTTAACTAGTCTTAGAAAAAGTTCTGATAACTTCAGCTTGTGGTAAAACATTGGAGAAACCAAGGAATATTAGCTTTAATTTATCGGTAGAAACTTACCTGTCATGGAAGAATCAGACAAATTTTTAGTGGGAGTTTGCCTCCTGTAGTATTAACTAATTCAGTAATGATGCGATTTCCACAAGGATTGAATATTGCACAAAAATGTGCGTAAGCGATATTTTGGTGTATGAGCCTTGAATTTGAATGGAACCCAGACAAAGCGGCACTAAACATTGAGAAGCATGATATTTCTTTTCAGGAAGCTGCAACTGTATTCAATGATCCTCTATCTGTAACGTTCCCCGATCCGCATCATTCCATTGGAGAAAGCCGCTACATTATTATTGGCGTATCTAGGTTTGACCAACTTTTAGTTGTTGCACACACCGATCGAGTAGAAAAAGTACGAATTATTAGTGCCCGAAAAGCCACTCGACAGGAGAGAAGGTTTTATGAAGAAGGAAGTTGAGAACGAAATAGAAGACGAGTTGCATCCTGAGTATGACTTCGCTCAAATGCAAGAAGGCGTTAGGGGCAAGTATGTTGAGCGATATCGTGCAGGAACAAATTTAGTACTTTTAGATCCTGATGTCGCTCAATCTTTTCCCAATGACATGGCAGTGAATGACGCACTCAGAATGTTAATTCAGATTGCCCAGCGCCAGCAGCCCAATATTACGGAGCAGCCGACAGAATAGAAATTTGGGGTAGGAGTTACAGGTTATTAACCGCTTAGGATTCCTTGTCAGAATCTTTTAGCCAAGCGGCGTACAAATCAGGACGGCGATCGCGTGTGCGTTCAATTTGCTGTTCTTTGCGCCAGCGCTCGATTTCGCCATGGTTGCCAGAACGCAGAACCTCAGGAACCTCCCAACCCCGAAACTCAGCCGGACGGGTGTATTGGGGATAGTCCAGCAGCCCCGCTTCAAAACTTTCGGCTTTGAGGGATTCAACTTTACCGACAGTTCCGGGACGCAGCCGGACAACGCCGTTAATTAATGCTAGGGCTGGGATTTCTCCACAGGTTAAAACAAAGTCTCCCAAAGAAACTTCGCGGGTGACTAAATTGAGGACGCGATCGTCAACGCCTTCGTAATGCCCACAAATTAGGACAAGCTGATCGTAATTGGTTGCCAGTTCTCCCAAAAGTTTTTGATTCATCGGCTGTCCTTGAGGAGTCATGAGGATAATGTCCCGCTTGGGCAAAACAGGTAGTGACTCGACAGCAGAAAAAATTGGCTCTGGCTTCATCAGCATCCCCACACCACCGCCATAGGGTTCATCATCGACGCGTCGATGTTTATCAGTGGCGAAGTCGCGGGGATTGGTTAAATGCACTTCAGCAATTTCCTTTGCCAAAGCCTTACCTAACAACCCAGAACTGAGGGGGGAGGTAAAGAAGTCGGGAAATAGGGTGATAACGTCGATTCGCACGAGTCAGGGTGAAGTATGAAGGATGAAGTGTGAAGGATGAAGGATGAAGTGTGAAGGATGAAGAGAGTCGGTGAGTCGGTGAGAAAGTATGAAGGGTGAAGGGTAAGAGGTTGGAGTTTAGGGGTGAAGGGTTATTGCCTCTCAATTTCCTCCTCTCCTCATCCCCTCATTACCCCTCTCCTTCTCTTCCCTCCGTGCCCTCTGTGCCTCTGTGGTTTATTAAAAAACCAGCCCCCTGCTTCTAATTTACGATCCGCCGCGCAGTTTCTCTAACACACTGCGGTCTTCGAGGGTAGAGGTGTCACCTGCAACCTCTTGACCGGAGGCGAGATTTCGTAACAAGCGGCGCATGATTTTACCAGAGCGGGTTTTGGGCAAGGCGTCGGTAAAACGGATTTCACCTGGACGAGCGATCGCGCCGATTTCATTCACAACATGCTGTTTTAGGGTCTTGTTGAGTTCTTCCGTCGCCTGTTGATTCCCCTCTAAGGTGACAAAGGCAACAACCTCTTCTCCTTTGAGTTCGTCCGGTTTCCCAACTACCGCTGCTTCAGCCACAGCGGGGTGAGATACCAACGCAGACTCGATTTCCATCGTCCCTAAGCGGTGACCGGAGACGTTAATCACGTCATCAACGCGCCCCATCACCCAGAAGTAACCGTCCTCATCCCGATGGGCACCGTCTCCAGCAAAGTAGATGTACTGCCCATCTTTCGGGGGGATATGTTCCCAGTAGGTGCGGCGGAAGCGATCGGGGTCGCCGTACACTGTCCGCATCATTCCGGGCCAAGGATGGCGAACGACGAGATAACCGCCATTGTTCCCCTCAACGGGATTGCCCTCTGCATCAACGATATCGGCTTGAATGCCTGGGAAGGGCAACGTGGCAGAACCGGGTTTGGTGGGAATGGCTCCAGGTAGGGGCGTAATCATGAAGCCACCTGTTTCCGTTTGCCACCAAGTATCAATAATTGGGCAGCGATCGCCTCCAATAATTTGCTGATACCATATCCAAGCTCTGGGGTTAATCGGTTCGCCCACCGTTCCTAGTAGGCGTAGGGAAGACAAGTCGCGGGCGTTGGGGTGTTCGTCACCCATCTTCATAAAGGCACGAATCGCTGTGGGGGCAGTGTAGAAGATCGTGACGCCGTATTTTTCGATCACATCCCAGAAACAGCCAGGATTAGAAGCACGGGGCGCACCCTCATACATCACGGTTGTTGCGCCATTGGAAAGCGGCCCGTACACGATATAACTGTGTCCGGTAATCCAGCCGACATCCGCTGTACACCAGTAAACATCGGTGTCTTTGAGGTCAAATGCCCACTTCAACGTCATGTGGGTGTAGAGGTTGTAGCCGCCTGTGGTGTGAACGACGCCTTTTGGCTTACCTGTAGTGCCGGAGGTGTAGAGGATAAACAGCATGTCTTCGCTGTCCATCGGTTCGGCAGGGCAATTGGCAGAGACATCGGCTTGCATCTCGTGCCACCAATGGTCACGTCCAGCTTGCATTTCAATCTCTTGACCTGTGCGCTTCACGACTAGAACGTTTTGCACACTGGGGGCAGCATTGTTGGCGATCGCTTTATCTACCTGCTCTTTGAGGGGGACGATCGCCTCTTTGCGCCAACCCCCATCTGCCGTCACGACAACCTTGGCTTCGGCATCTACAAGCCGATCTTTCAAGGCTTCGGCACTAAATCCGCCAAAAACTACGGTATGGGGGGCACCGATTCTCGCACAGGCAAGCATGGCGATCGCCGCTTCCGGAATCATCGGCATGTAAATCCCCACCTTGTCGCCTTTTTCTACGCCCAATTGTTTCAGCGCATTGGCGAACTGACACACTTCCCGATGTAGTTGGGCATAGGTGAGGGTGCGAGAGTCCCCTGGTTCTCCTTCCCAAATCAACGCGGCTTTATTTTTTCTCCACGTTGTCAGATGTCTGTCAAGGCAGTTGTAAGAAATATTAGTCTTTCCGCCCACAAACCACTTTGCAAAGGGCGGCTGCCAATCTAGCACCTTGTCCCACTGATCAAACCAGTGCAGCTCTTGCGCTGCCAGTTCTGCCCAAAACGCCTCTGGATCTGCCTGGGCTTTGTCATAGAGTTGCTGGTATTGATCGCGACTGGTGATGTGGGCGTTTTGGGAAAATTCCGCCGGGGGATGAAATAAGCGTTTTTCTTGAAGGATAGATTCTATGGTGGGCTGGGACATTGTTTAGAATAACTGCTTCTTTTCTCGTACTTTCTATTTGTAGCGGAGAGTGCCCCGATAAGAAAGATTCATTGAGGTTCATTCACAATGAAAGAAAGTCAAGATGATATCTCTCAGTTACAACACCCGTGACTGAGGGAAAAAAGCGAAACCTGATAGGAGAGGTGCTGTTTAAATGAATTCAAACGATTCAGTAGGAGACTTAAGCTACTACGGTACTTATCCCTGTCCGGTCTGTCGTCTGGGTCAAATCGAACCCATGACACTGATGGACGCGATGAGTTGTCAGCTTTGCCATCACATCTTCACCGCCAATCTGGAAAAACAGCAGTTGCAAATGGCAGACCGCCAGCCGCCTCTAATGTGGCGCTGGAATGGTAAAGCTTGGACAAAGGCGCAGGTGCAGGGGTTGGAGTGGAACAGTGGTTACTGGTTAGTTGCGGCTGTCTTTGTACTGCTCCCAACTACTTTGGTAGGACTCTCTGCCTATGCCTTCCCGCCACTTCCTGGCAGTCCGTTGTCCTGGTTCCCCCAGGTATGGACAGGATTGGCGTTTGTCTCTCATCTAGCTTTGGTTGTCTGGCTAGTGCTGGAGTTTTATCAGGTTTCTGTTGGTACGCACCTGAGAGTCCGGGGACAGAATCTGTTTGGGCGATAGGCTGAGGCGATCCACTTCTGGAGTGGGATTGGCTCGCCTCCTGATCAATGCCTATAAAGGGGCTGATGTTCCGCTTGCATCTGACAATGGCGTTGAGCGATCCACTCTAAAACGCGGTTCCATGCCCACCAAGGGTCAGTATCTTTGACTTGACGCTGACAGGCTTTGCTACTGATATAGCCCACATGACCCCCGTGAGCCGTCAAAACTAAGTCAATTGCGGAATTTTTTGCACAGGCCGCCTGCAAGTCAGGCACAAGGGTGGGGTCAAACATCGGGTCATCGACAGCGTATAAAATCAGCGTCGGTTTTTGCAGGTGAGGCAACTGATAAAGAGCGCTGCTTGCCTGATAGTATTCTTCCACCGAGGCGAAACCTAATCGTTCAATTACCAATTCCTGATCGAATGTCCAAATACTGTTGGCTCGCTCAATGGCAGCCGGATCGATAGATTCTGGGTGATACTGATGGATTTGCAATGCCAGTTTTTTCAATTGCCGCGCGATCGCTTTTTCTAAGTATCTACCCCATTGATCTTTGACTAAGTACTTCAGAGAACGCGTAGACTCCAACGTAGGGCAAATAACCGCCCCACCGCCAATTTCAGAATCTTGCAGCCCTAAATCCGCCCCCCAAGACGCGATCGCTGTCGCTGATTTCACTGCCCAAAGCGCCAGTTGTCCTCCCAAAGAATACCCCGTAAACCAAAAAGGGGCGGGACATCCCAGCGCCTTAGCTTGAGCCGCAATCCGCACAAAGTCTTCCCCTTCGTACAAGCCATCAGCGGTTAAGGTGGGGGATAATTCGGCTGTTTTGCCATGAGCACGCCAATCAAAAAACGCGATCGCATAACCTTGAGCAAAGGCTTTGCGTCCTAAAAGTCTCAAAAACCATTGATTCTCCAGGCTACCTGTAATCCCATAAGTCCCCACAATCGTGCCTCGCGGATTTTCGGGGATGGCAACGATCCCAAAAATAGGCACTCCTTTGGCACCCACAAAAATTTGCTCTTGGTAACTCGGTTCCGGCTCAGGGATAGTCTTCTCCCAATTACGACCAGCGGCTAAAGCCGTATAAAAAGTCATAGCTAGACCGTTTTTGAGTCCCAGAGGTGGACTGTAAGAAAGATGGCTCATCGATAATAGATAGTGGAGATCCTGTTACCTATCTTCATCTAGTTTAGTGACCTTCAGCTTCTACCAAAGTACCCAAGCCACAGTACCCGACGACCAAAGTCGCGGTTAGACAAATGCCGCTACCACCCACGCGGGCTAAGTTTATCTAGCCCCAAGCTTCAGCCTGTGGGAGTGAGTAGATTGCCCATTCCTAAGACCTTTCTTGAATAGTTCGATGATAAAGACCTCCTCCGTTTTGACAGTTCCTGGCCCGAATCCCAAAACCCTGTTTGGGCGCATTACCAATCTTTTAAACTTTGGCAGTGACTCGATTGGCTACACGCGACAACTCTTTGAAACTTATGGCCCAATTGTTTCTCTCAGATATGGCGGCGGCACTAATGTCTACTCCTCATTACCCAACTGTCCGGGTACCGTGTTTGCCTATGGGCCAGAATTTGTCCGTCAAGTCGCTACCCAGCATGAGGTTTACTACAAACATCCCTTATCGGGGAGACTCTATCGACGCCAAAACGATTCAGCTCGGACTGAGCCGCTAAAGCACTTTGTTGTCGGGCTGTTTGGGGTAAATAGCGATCGCCACCGTCAGCATCGTCAACTAATGATGCCCGCCTTCCACAAGCAGCAAATTGAGTCCTACCGGGACGATATCGTCACGATTACCCAATCTGCTCTTGATCAACTGCAAGTTGGCAACTCCTATGACATTGCCGAAGTGATGCGGTTGCTAACCATGCGCGTTGCCACCAAAACCCTATTCGGTGAAGACATTGGCGAGAGTGGTAACAGCACCGGGCAACTACTTCAGGACGTTTTAGCCATCATGGGTTCGCCGATGATGTCCCTGATGGCGTTTGATATTCCCGGATTGCCTTACCATCGCTTTCTCAATCAGATTTCCCAACTCGATGACAAGATGCGCGAGATGATTGCCCATAAACGAGCGGCGGGGTGTGAAGACCGGGATGTCCTGTCGATGCTCATCCAAGCGCGGGATGAAGAGCATCGAGTTGGCTTAAGTGAAGATGAGCTGTTAGGTCACGCCGGGGTAATCTTTGCAGCAGGACACGAAACCAGCTCTAATGCTTTGACATGGACGTTGTTTTTGCTGTCGCAGCATCCGCAAGTCGCCGCCGACTTGCTAGACGAACTAGATAGCGTGCTGCACGGTGAAGCGCCAACGGTAGCGCAACTCCCCCAACTCCCGCTTTTAGAGCGAACGATCAAGGAAAGTATGCGGGTATTATCCCCTGTCCCTTGGAATGCACGGGTGACATCACAACCTACGGAACTAGGCGGTTATACTTTGCCCCAGGGTACAGAAGTTTTTGTCAACATCTACCAAACTCACCAGATGCCCGAACTTTACCCAGAACCGGAGGTCTTTAAACCCCAGCGTTGGGAAACGATCAATCCCACCAGCTATGAATACAATCCCTTCAGTGCTGGCCCCCGTGTGTGTATCGGTGCAGGGTTTGCGATGATGGAGATCAAGCTCGTCTTAGCGATGTTGTTACAGCGATACCGCCTGCAATTTATTCCCCAGGTCAAGATTGACCGTCGCGGGACGATTGTGATGGCTCCCAAGTCTGGGATGCCCATGCAAGTATGCCAGCAAGATTACCAGTTTACTCAAGGGGTCGGTGGCGTCCAAGGAAATGTGCGAGAGATGGTTAGGCTGCCAGCTTAGAAGATCAACAAGTTAGCGATCGCTCCTTGGGTGGTGCCGGAGGCGATCGCACGTCTTTTAATTCGCCTCTGGTAATAATAGACCTCTTGCATAAGTCGAATAGACCCCCCTTAATCCCCCCTTAGTAAGGGGGGAGACTTGAAATCTTGCCCCCTCCCCTTAGTAAGGGGAGGGTTGGGGAGGGGTCTGGTACATTTTTGCAAGAGGTCTAATATTTGCGTCACCCTTTTGGATGAATTTCTTCCTCTTTGATCCTGTGAAATTCAGATCAATCTTTAGGTACAGAAGTATCTATTCCTTGAGTGGAAGAATTTTATAATTCAGGCGATTAATCTTAAATCGCAATTGAAATTTAAAAATTTTCTACTACTTTAAGGAATCTAACTATGAAACCAGGACAATCCTTCGCCTTAATTACTGGCGTTTTCTTTCTGATCGTCGGTGTTCTTGGATTTATTCCAGCCTTTGTCAAAGGCGCTCCAACGGCAGCCGAGGCAGTTAGTGTTTATCCCTTGGGATACGGTTACCTGATGGGACTATTCCCCATCAATCTCTTTCACAATGTTGTTCACCTGTCCGTGGGAATTTTAGGAATCGCCGCATCCGTCTCGCCAGTTGGCCCCCGCATCTTCGGTCGAGGGCTAGCAATCTTTTATGGCGTGCTAGCTGTAATGGGGCTGTTTCCGTTTACCAACCTCATGTTTGGCTTCGTTCCCATCTTTGGAAATGATGTTTGGCTGCATGCAATTTTCGCTGCAATCGGTTTTTACTTCGGCTTTATCGCTTCCCCCGAACTAGTGGAAGCTTCTGAATACACCGCTAACAAGGGTAGCTAAAAGCAATTGAGCAGGGGCTAACAGCCCTACAGCGTGTCAACTCAAGCTTTTTTAGCTAGCACTAGCAACAACAAGTTCTGAACACCTCTCCCAAGTACCCCTTCCCCTGTGCGGGGAGGGGTTTTTTAGGGTCATCCCTCGCTCTAAAATCTTCAGCAGGTAGGCAAACGCCTCCTCAATTCCTGAAAGTACCTGCGAGAAAATCACCTTCCGTCTTGGGTAAATATCTCTGGAGTGCTGTTGGGAATCGAAGGGCTGGCAATGGAGACGATAGGACTCCTAAGGCAACGGTTGGCAGTAAGCTGTTTTACGGCGCTCGTAACAATCTACTATGGCAACCATTAACGATAACTACCTCAAGCTCAAAGCGGGCTACCTGTTTCCCGAAATTGCTCGACGAGTCAATACCTTCGCAGAGGCAAATCCTGACGCGAAAATTATCAAACTCGGTATTGGTGATGTCACGGAACCCTTACCAGAAGCCTGCCGCACCGCTATGATCAAAGCGGTTGAAGATATGGGCGATCGCGCTACATTTAAAGGCTATGGCCCAGAACAAGGCTATGGCTGGTTACGCGAGAAAATTGCGGCTCATGACTTCCAATCTCGCGGATGCGAGGTTGATCCGGGTGAAATCTTCATCTCCGACGGCTCTAAGTGCGATACAGGCAACATTCTCGACATTTTTGGCAAAAACAACAAAATCGCCGTCACCGACCCCGTCTATCCTGTGTATGTAGACACTAACGTCATGGCGGGGCATACTGGCGCTGCCAACGATAAGGGTGAATTTAAGGGCTTGGTGTACCTGCCGATTACGGCGGAAAACAACTTCACCGCCGAGATTCCTAGCGAGAAAGTTGACCTAATTTATCTCTGCTTCCCCAACAATCCCACCGGATCAACTGCCACTAAGGAACACCTGAAGGCGTGGGTAGACTATGCCAAAGCCAATGACTCGATCATTTTCTTTGATGCCGCTTACGAAGCCTTCATCACCGATGCAGATCTTCCCCATTCCATCTACGAAATTGAAGGAGCGCGGGATTGCGCGATTGAGTTCCGCTCCTTCTCCAAAAATGCCGGATTCACCGGAACTCGCTGTGCGTTCACAGTCTTACCAAAGACGCTGACAGCGAAAGCCGCCGATGGTTCGGATGTGGAACTGTGGAAGCTATGGAATCGCCGTCAGTCTACCAAGTTCAATGGGGTATCCTACCTCGTGCAACGCGGAGCCGAGGCGGTTTACTCGGAGGAAGGACAGGCGCAAACTCAGCAACTGGTTAGCTTCTATCTGGAAAACGCCAAAATTATTCGCGAACAACTAACCGCCGCCGGATTATCAGTGTATGGTGGCGTGAATGCGCCCTATGTCTGGGTGCAAACACCCAATAATCTATCGAGTTGGGATTTCTTCGATAAGCTGCTGCAAACCTGCAATGTTGTAGGAACGCCAGGTTCGGGTTTTGGTGCCGCAGGGGAAGGTTACTTCCGCCTTTCAGCATTCAATAGTCGGGAGAATGTAGAGGAAGCGATGAAGCGGATTACGGAGAAGTTTAAGGTGTAGAGCGATCGCTTTTGAGCGGCAGTTTCTGCTGCCTTCGTTAAACTCAATCTATTAGTTCAACGGTTATGGTGGGCAATGTTCACCATGATCTGAGAGGCTGTCTCTAAAGAGTTGTAAATTCCTAGAGATCCCCCTAAATCCCCCTCGGAGATCCCCCTCCCGTCCCCCTTAAAAAGGGGGAAGCCAGATGTTGCTTCGCCTTTGATATCACGGGGGACTTTCAAGAGATCTTGTTCCCCCCTTTTGAAGGGGGGCTAGGGGGGATCTATCCAATCGTTATGCAACCTAGCCAGTTAATATTACTTTAGAAGCCGTCTCTGAATCTCTTGATATTCAGCGTAACTCAAGGTTACTTCAAAGGGTACAGACATCCGCAACAGAATGATTCCTTTAAGCGTGAATTTACCGTCCTCAGTCGTTTTCCAGCTTCTTAGTTTTGTCAGTCAAGCAGGGTAGCTATGCTTATTCGATATTCTGATTCAGTTCGCGAAATTGAAATAGCAGCAAATGAAGAGGAACTACTGGATTTGTCTAAGAAACTAACAGAAAATGATGTTGAAATTAATGCTAAAGCTTTGGGAGAGGATCTAAATGCTGCACCTTATTGTAGATTTTTATCGGGAATACAGGTAAGTATCTCATCTGGGCAATTGGTGGAGTTTCAAGTTACTCAAGATGGCAGAGTTTTGCTCCGAGGCGATCGCCAAAAATTGTCCATTCTGTCTAATGTGGTCTTATCATTCGCAAAGGACTGGGGTACAGGCGAACACATGCATATTGAATATCATCCTGAACACTTCTATCTATCTCCAAATTCAGTGTCAGTCATACTTGTGCACACATATTTCGAGAAAAAATTCAAAGTGGTGAATATGAATATAAACCAAAGCCAGACGATAGGGCAAATATAAAACTATGTGCGTGGTTACAGCGCAATTCAGTAAGCTCACTGCTCCAAACCAACAACAGTCACACAAACATAACCAGAGCTAGTGAGTCTTGAATTAAGTCATTTGCAGGAGCGACGATACGATCATACTAAGGAGGCGATCGCCCAGAGGTAGTACACGTAGTACGAGCGCCTAGTTATGAATTAAGTTAAGGAAAAGCCTGCGATCGCGTAGTGTTACTCAACAAAAAATCACCCCTTCTCAAATAATAATGAAGCGGGGCGATCGCTCTTCAGTTCTGTGTTGTCATGTACACGCGCCAGATAATAAAGGTAGTGAAGCCCACAAAGCCCAACACAGTTACCCAATCCTGCCAACTATTGGCAACCATCACCACGGCGTCGTCCATCGGCAATTCTCAAAATCTTTTTGTGAGTTAAGTCGGGTGACTTGCACCACCCAACACAACTGTATCCTAGTCCGAAGTCTTGATTTGTCGAGCTAGGTTGCGGTAGTAGTCCATATTAGAATTGGCACTACGGCGAACGGGATTTACCGCAACGGGCGGCTTTGTTTCTTCCGGTTCAGATACTTGTTTGGGTTCAGCTCGTGTAGTACCCTGGGCATCTTCAGGCTCTAAGAAAGTGCCATCGGTTGTAAATCCAAGCAATCGGACAAATCGCCCTAATAGCTGACCTAAATAGCCAAAAATATTCTTAAAGCCGTTAAATATCTGCTGAAGAAAACCAACAAACCGAATGAACGTGTTCTGAATAATTTGCCTTAAACGAGACATAATAAGTCCTCCTAAAAAGAACACAACTTAATATTGCTGATCACAAATTTTGCCTAACTTCCGGATTGGGAAAATTTAATGGCGATCGCAGATATATAACTATCCTATGTGACATACTCCTACATCAATCTGAATACAGATATGGTGTAGGCTTCTCACCAACTCCAGCTATTGCCTCGGATACTCGATGAGCTTTATTAACGACACGGGATGCCCCTCCGCGCCGGAACAATTGGATTAGATCTAAGGGGCGATCGCTGTGATTTCTAAGTGACTATGCTGTCAATGAAGTCAGACAACTACTACAGCAATGTGAAGAATACCTTCACCTAATAGCCCTGATATCCCCGGCTCAATTCTGGGCGTGATTAATATTGCTACTTCCCGTTGCATTAGCTTGAGCAGCGGAGCTGATTTTCTTTTCGTAATATCGGGAAGTTACATATCCCAGTGAGTAAATCAACGCAGCGTTGTTTGATGCTCCCGCCACAGCACCCACTACAGGAATGAGTTCTATAAAGCTCATTCCCACCTTCAAAGGGCCAGCACCTCCCACAGATAGACCAAAAATTGCTAAGACTTCGCCCCGTCGAGTGGGGTCTTTTAGCGGAAATCCGTAAGCAGCAGCAATGCGATAAACCATCTCCGCTTGCAGGGCTGTCACCGCCGCCAGATCGACAGCAAACAAAGTCAGCGCTAAGGGAGGTACAAAGTTGGTGAGTAATCCCACTCCTCCGGCTTTCATGGCAGTGTCAACCATAATCCGGTGAGCAATCTGCTCAGGGGTTTCCAGTGGGTATTCCTGTCGGAGTTGGTCTACTTCCTTCTGAGCTTTGTCTACATCAACCTCACCAAGGGCTGCCATTAATACGTTAATTCCTGGAACTTTTGCCGCATATTTCACCATCGGATTTTCCGCAATGGGAGTAGCGATTTCGCCTACAGTTTTTGTCCCATGCTCTGTTAGTTGGTGAGCTACAGAGCCAATTGTTTCTCCTACGGCAGTAGCTGTACTAGTAAAGTTTTCTGTAGTAGATTGAACAGCCTCAGAAGCTGTCTTAGCTGCATAGGCACTCAGGCGCATTACGGTGGTGAACGCATCGTTCATTTTCTCTGTGCCGGAATCTTCTTTGCTTTGTACTGCCATAGTTTTAGTTGATTTATATTACTGTTAAATTTTCTTTTACCTCACTTTAGAAGCATAAAAACTTAGTATCATCTATCCTCTGATAGTGATTCGATGAGCTGAAAGGTTGAGACTCAGTAGTCAGTATTCGGAAGTTTAAATGAAGGAGGCGATCGCTAGGCAGAATTGAGAGATCGAAATCCAATAAAGATGCGATCGCACTTTCTGGCGTAGGTGTACGGGTGTAACGGGAGAGGATGTCAACGGCTACTATGACTAATGGCTGACGACTCATCAGCTTTTGTGAGGAGTTCTTGACTTAGATAAATTCGTTAGATTGCAAGGGTAGTCAGGTATTTCCCAGTACTCTCCCCTCCTCCCATGTCAGCCACGTTGCAAAAGCGCTCTCTTCCGAAAAAACTTAAACTGATCACCGATCCGATTGAATCAGCAAAAATAGCAGGACTGCGCTACGTCACGGATGATAGTCCTGGCATTCGTCGCCAGCGTCGGGGAAGAGGGTTTAGCTACATTGACGTTGATGGAGAGCGCATCACCGACTCATCAGAACTCGAACGCCTGAAATCTCTGGCGATTCCCCCAGCGTTCGAGGATGTCTGGATTTGCCCAATGCCTAACGGACATCTGCAAGCAACGGGACGGGATGCTAAGGGGCGCAAGCAGTATCGCTATCATCCCCGTTGGTGCAAAATCCGCAGCCAGACAAAGTTTAACCGCATGATTCCCTTTTGTGCGGCACTGCCGTTGATTCGGGAACAAACTGAACGTGATTTAGCGTTACGGGGGCTACCACGAGAAAAGGTGTTGGCGGTAGTGGTGCGTCTGTTGGAAACGACCTTTATCCGGGTGGGTAATGCAGAGTACGCCCAAGAAAATAACTCCTATGGTTTAACTACCTTACGCGATCGCCACGTAGAATTTTCCGGTTCGACGGTGCATTTTCACTTCAAAGGCAAAAGTGGCGTCAAGCACGATATTGCTGTCAGTGACAGACGCCTTGCCAAAATCGTTAAGCGCTGTCGGGACATCCCCGGCTACGAACTATTTCAGTATTTTGACGATCAAGACCAACGCCAGACTATTGACTCAGAAGATGTCAACACCTATGTACGAAACATTGCTGGTGATGACTTTACAGCCAAAGACTTCCGCACTTGGGCGGGGACTATGCTAGCCGCGCGAGAGTTAAAGCAGTTAGAACCTTTTGAGTCTCAGACTCAGGCGAAGAAGAACGTTACCCAAGCTATTAAAGCGGTAGCAAAGCAGTTGGGTAATCGTCCGGCTACCTGTCGGAAGTATTATGTACATCCCGCGATCATTGAGGCTTACCTGGAAGGGGATCTGGACGCTACGCCGTCAAAATCGCCACCGTCAGAGGTGGATGAATCACCCCATAGTCTAAATCTAGAAGAACTCGCGGTTGTCGCTATTCTGGAGCAAGCCCTCACTCAGTAAGGAGTTGGCGAAGCGGAGAAAACAAGAAAAAGGCTCAAGCATAATTGCCTAAGCCTTTTTCTATTGAGCCGTAAGTAACTAAAGACGAATGAATTAACTTCGGAAGCTAGCCATCTAACTCTCAGTCACTTACGGACAGGCTAAAAAGATTTAACCGTTTTAGTTTAGTAGCGACGAGAGAAGTTGTTGTTTCCTCGTCCACCACCGCCACCGCCACCTCTGTCTTCGCGAGGCTTGGCTTTGTTGACTTTCAAGTCACGGCCCATCCATTCAGCACCATCAAGTGCTTCAATAGCAGCCGTTTCTTCAGCTTCTGAACCCATTTCTACAAAACCAAAGCCACGTAGGCGTCCGGTTTCACGATCTGTGGGTAGCTGAACCCGTTTTACAGAACCATATTCTGCAAAAACGGCGTTGAGGTCTTCTTGAGTGACCTCGTAGGATAAGTTGCCTACATAAATAGACATAGATGGACTCCAAAATCATTAGGTGTGTAGAGATTTAGATTTCGGAGGAAGCCTGTCAAGACCAAAAGGAAAACCCCTATCAATACTAGAAACAAACACTGCAACCGAATTTATTCTCAAGTACTATCTTAGCACGGCAAATTCTGTGAAGGGGGAAACTACGGTGATACATTTCAGGAAAATACAGGAACGTTACGTGGATACAAGAACTCTTTACATAACTAAACGTTACAATAATGTTTATAAGGGGCATCTTTGGCAAAATCCACGCTAGATCATTCAGTTGAGTGCCGTACATAGCGGGTACAAATACTTAGTTTTTCTCTAGGTATCCTTGTAAGCGTTTAATCTTTCTTGATAATTTTCTAAGATTGAGATTGGTTAATTTAAGATCAGCTCAATCCGGGTTATCTACCGTTATTAACCAAATTGTTGAACCTTATAGTTCTATGGCAAGCCGACCAGTAAGAGATGAGGCGTTGGATCTCCTTAAGGGCAAGAAAGGGGAGCTAGAGATACTACGGCTTTATGAGCGGGCGATGTCAGCAACGAGTTGTGGCATTGTCATTGCCGATGC
Source organism: Kastovskya adunca (assembly GCF_059505785.1). Lineage (NCBI taxonomy): Bacteria > Bacillati > Cyanobacteriota > Cyanophyceae > Coleofasciculales > Coleofasciculaceae > Kastovskya > Kastovskya adunca. The sequence goes on from NZ_JCACLG010000021.1 coordinate 162,978, forward strand.
CACAGTGCCAAACAATCCCCTGCTCTACTGCAATCCTGCCTTTGAGAGTATTACCGGTTACTCGCAAGTAGAAGTCTTAGGGCGCAATTGTAAGTTTTTACAGGGAGTAGACACCGATCCAGAAGAACTCGACAAACTCCGTCAAGCGATCCGGGGGGGGCAAGAATGTGAGGTGACGCTCAAAAATTACCGTAAAGACGGTACACCGTTTTGGAATGACCTGAAGCTGTCACCCGTACACGATGCGGACGGTAAGCTGACGCACTTTGTGGGTATCCAAACGGACATTACTCAGCGCAAGCTGGCAGAAGATAAACGACGGTTGATGCAATTTTCTATTGACTGCACAGCGGATGCAGCCTTCTGGATTACCCCGGATGGTCGTTTTTTCTATGTCAACGAGGCAGCTTGTAAGTTGTTGGGGTATTCCCGTGAGGAACTGCTGAAGCTGAGCGTTGGGGATATTGACCCCGAATTATCACTACAGGCTTGGGTGTCTAATTGGCAGCAAAGTAAGGAAAAGGGTTCGGGGACGGTGGAAACCCAGTATCGAAGTCGTGATGGGCAAGTGATTCCGGTAGAAGTGACGTTTAATTATTTGGAGTTTGACGACAAGGAGTATAACTGTGCCTTTGCTCGCGATATTAGCGATCGCCAACGCACTCAAGCCGCCTTACAGCGCAGTAATGCCCTACTAAAAGCCCAACACGAAGCGGCTCTTGATGGGATTTTGGTTTTGGATGAGACAGGAGCCGTCGCTAGTTATAACTACCGCTTCTGCCAGATGTGGGATATCCCCTCTGAAATAATCAGCGAACGAAGAGATGAATCGCTCCTCAACTATATCCTGCCGCGTCTGCTGCAACCGCAAGAATTTCTAGAAAAAGTGACGTACTTGTACGACCATCCCACCATCAGCAGTCGGGATGAAATTCACTTGAGGGATGGGCAAGTCTTTGACCGCTACTCCGCGCCTGTTTTATCTCCAGAAAAAGAATACTACGGCAGAATTTGGTCATTTCGCGACATCACCGAGCGTAAGTACACAGAGGAAGCTCTGCGACAACAAGTGCAACGAGAGCGTTTGGTTGAAATGATTTCCCGGCGCATTCGTCAGTCTTTAAACTTAGAGGAAGTCCTCAACACCGCTGTTGCGGAAGTGCGGCAATTTCTCCACACCGATCGAGCAGTGATCTATCGCTTTGAGCCAGATTGGAGTGGTGTTGTCGCTGTTGAGTCGGTGAGTTGGGGTTGGACTTCTGCTTTAGGAACCAATATCCAGGACAATTGCTTTCAGGACACTCATGGTCTACTTTACCAACAGGGTCGGATACGAGTAATTAATGATATTTACAATGCGAGCTTAACGCCGTGTCATGTTGAGTTGCTTGAGCGCTTCCAAGTGCGAGCTAACCTGGTTGTGCCAATTTTGCTTGGGGAGAAGCTTTGGGGATTGTTGATTGTTCATCAGTGTTCCGGCATCCGGCATTGGCAAAACTCGGAAGTCGAGCTACTCAAACAGCTCAGTGCCCAATTGGGCGTGGCAATTCAACGGGCGGCTTTGTTTGAGCAATTGGCTGCGGAACTGGCAGAACGCAAGGCAGCAGAAGCCGCACTACGGCAGTCACAAGCACGGCTTTTGGAGCAACGCGCGCAACTAGAGTCTACCCTTCACGAACTCAAGCAAACCCAAGTACAACTCATTCAGACAGAAAAAATGTCTAGCTTGGGGCAACTGGTAGCCGGAATTGCCCATGAAATTAATAACCCCGTGTCCTTTATCTGCGGCAATATTAGTCACGCCTCGACCTATGCCCAGGATTTGCTGGATTTGATGCAACTTTATCAAAAGTATTACCCGCAGCCTGTTGCCGAAATTCAATCGCAAGCAGAGGCGATCGACTGTGAGTTTTTGATTGAAGATTTTCCTCGCTTACTGAATTCGATGAAGGTGGGGACAGATCGTATCCGCCAAATCGTCCTGAGCTTGCGGAGCTTCTCGCGCCTCGATGAAGCGGATCGCAAACCCGTTGATATTCATCAGGGTATTGATAACACGCTGATGATTTTGCAGCATCGGCTTAGACCAGAAGCGGGGGGAGTTCAGTTGATTAAGGAGTACGGTAACTTGCCCAAAGTGGAGTGTTTTGCCGGACAGCTCAACCAGGTGTTTATGAATCTCCTGAACAATGCCGTTGATGCGTTGGAAGAGGAGTCTGAGGAACTGGGGAGACAAAACTCAAAACTCTCTTCCCAATCGTCAATCCCGACAATTTGGATTCGCACCGAGGTCGTTAGCAGTAGCGAAACAACGGACAAAGTAGTCATCCGCATTGCTGACAACGGTTCTGGTATTCCTGAAGCGGTGAAGCAACAAATTTTTGATCCGTTTTTTACGACAAAACCGGTTGGCTCCGGTACGGGTTTGGGATTGACGATTAGCTACCAGATCATTGAAAAGCATGGCGGACAGTTGCGCTGCAACTCCGAGATGGGACAAGGAACAGAGTTTGTGGTGGAAATTCCGCTGCAAGAACTGGACGAGAATTTGGGGCGATCGCTCACCTCTGCTGTTGGCGATCGCGATCCTCTTACTTATGCTTCGACAGAGAACGCTGTTCCTGAAAATGGTATTAATTTATACAAAAACGGTCTTAGTGAAGTGGGAGACTCCAAAACAGTTTCATCGGGGCTAACTCCTCATCCCACTGTTTAAGCTGATGCCTCACACCTTGGTTCCTTTAGAAAGCAGCATCCCAAACATCAAGTGAGGCAACGACGATTCTTGAATGTTTCCTTCAATTTAGACCGTCAGGGCGAGCCAGTGAGGATAAGCATAGGAATTTTGTGCTTTCAACTCTGACCCTTGGTAAGTTTGACTCGCCGCATGAATTGTATTTTGCAGACTATCTATTAAGTCTGGCGGTATCTCTGCGACTTCAAAAGCTAGGCTCCACCACAAATTTTCTGCCACTTTTAGCTGAGTCAGTTCTACGCTACAGGATTGAGAAGTTGAGGGGAGCTGATAGAGGCGCTGGCGTCGCTTTTTGTAGACACTAATCCACGGTTCTTGCTCAATAATGGTGTGGGGCAAAAAGCTTTGTTGCTCTGGATCTTCGCACATCCACTTTCCCCATTGCTCTATGTGACCTTCCCAAGCGTTGCCAAAACGCCGAATCCCCAGTTCAGCTTTGCGCCACTTCACTTCTAAACGCCCTTGCCTGAGTTTGAGGTTGAGATAGTCACACTTAGGGGTTATGTGCAGGTACAGATCTTCTCGTTCTTCTGGTTGTCCTAGCCATTCACCAGGACAGTCATTGTCAAACCAGTGTTCGACTACCGCCGGAATCATCCCCTGGCAAAACCAACGTAATTCTATAGTTGTAATCATTCAGATACAACCCCGGAAATAGCTAATATTTTTTATATGTACTAAAGAATAATTTAATCTTAAGTGTTTGAACAAAATGACTACAACAGAAAATAAAGACCAGCAGCATCCTCAAGAAGATCGCGATCGCCAACTCGTAGACCGTCTGCTACAAGAGAATTCTCCTAGTAATTTTCACCTAGCAGAACTAGCTCGCCTCCGCATTCGCTATCGAGGCTTTCCCGGCGCAAGAGACGTGCAGCAAAGCCTCGATACTGTCCTCCAGCGCTGGAACCTCACAGAAGAAATTTTGTTTGAGCAGACGCGTCAGCTTCATGCCAACGCTCAAGGCTACAAACCCCGTAACGGTAGCTCTCAAGGACAAGACGATTGGAGCTAAAAAATGAAGGATGAAGTGTGAAGGATGAAGGGTGAAGGGTGAAGTATGAAGGCTTCGGCCGTGAGCTCAGCGTTCGACTGAGCGCTCCCCTGCTCCCCTGCTCCCCTGCTCCCCCGCTCCCCTGCTCCCCCGCTCCCTACTCAGCACTCAGCACTCAGAACTCAGGACTAAAAAAAGATATGCCCACTGCCTCGGTAACCCAAGAGCGTACAGATAATTTTGACCCGAAACAGCTTCTGAGAACCCTTGTCGCGGTACAGAAAGGAGATTTTTCTGTACGAATGCCCATCGATCAAACAGGTATTGCCGGGAAAATTGCCGACACGCTCAATGACATCATTGAGATGAATCAAAGCATGGCGAATGAGCTAGAGCGTATCAGTACCGTTGTCGGTAAAGAAGGCAAAATTACCCAACGCGCCTCAATTGCGACGGCGAAAGGCTCTTGGGCAGACTGCATTGATTCCGTGAATATCTTGATTACTGATTTGGTGCAGCCCAACGCTGAAACCGCGCGGGTGATTCGGGCGGTGGCGAATGGGGACTTGTCCCAAACGATTGACCTGGAAATTGATGGCAGACCTTTAAAAGGGGAGTTTCTCCAAACTGCCCGAGTCGTCAATACGATGGTGGATCAGCTCAACTCCTTTGGCTCAGAAGTGACGCGGGTAGCGCGAGAAGTTGGTACGGAAGGCAAGCTGGGGGTGCAAGCGGAAGTTAAGGGAGTAGCGGGAACATGGAAAGATTTGACGGACAGCGTTAACTCCATGGCGGGGAATTTAACGGCTCAGGTGCGGAATATTGCGGAAGTGACGACGGCGGTTGCTAAGGGGGATTTGTCCAAGAAAATCACCGTTGATGTGAAAGGGGAAATCTTGGAGCTGAAGAACACGATCAACATCATGGTGGATCAGCTCAACTCCTTTGCCTCAGAAGTGACGCGGGTAGCGCGAGAAGTTGGCACGGAAGGCAAACTGGGGGTGCAGGCAGAAGTTAAGGGGGTAGCGGGTACTTGGAAGGATTTAACTGAGTCTGTAAACCTGATGGCAGGGAATTTAACTGCCCAAGTGCGGAATATTGCGGAAGTGGCAACGGCGATCGCTAGTGGCGACCTCTCGAAGAAAATTACCGTTCCGGTAAATGGAGAAATCCTGGAGCTGAAAAATACGATCAACATCATGGTAGATCAGCTCAGTTCCTTTGCCTCAGAAGTAACGCGGGTGGCGCGGGAAGTTGGCACAGAAGGTAAGTTAGGAGGTCAAGCAGAAGTTAAAGGCGTTGCCGGAACTTGGAAGGACTTAACCGATAACGTCAACTCAATGGCGGGGAACCTGACGAGTCAGGTACGAAACATTGCCGCCGTTACAAAAGCCGTTGCTAATGGCGACCTTTCCAAAAAGATTACCGTCGATGTGAAAGGGGAAATCTTAGAGCTGAAAAACACGATCAACACGATGGTGGATCAGCTCAACTCCTTCGCCTCAGAAGTAACGCGGGTAGCGCGGGAAGTTGGCACGGAGGGCAAGCTAGGGGGGCAAGCGGAAGTTAAAGGCGTCGCCGGAACTTGGAAGGACTTAACCGATAACGTCAACTCAATGGCAGGGAATTTAACAGCCCAAGTGCGAGGCATTGCCAGAGTAGTAACTGCCGTTGCCAATGGGGATTTGAAGCGCAAATTGGCACTGGATGCCAAAGGGGAAATCGAAACCTTAGCCGATACGATCAATGAGATGATCAATACCCTTGCCACCTTCGCTGAGCAAGTCACCACAGTAGCGCGAGAAGTTGGCATTGAAGGAAAACTGGGGGGACAGGCGAGTGTTCCGGGAGCTTCAGGAACCTGGCGAGATTTAACCGATAACGTCAACGAACTGGCGGCAAATCTAACGACGCAGGTACGAGCGATCGCGGAAGTGGCAACGGCAGTTACCAAGGGCGATTTGACCCGCTCAATTTCTGTTATTGCCCAAGGCGAAGTCGCCGGACTCAAAGACAACATTAACCAGATGATTGCCAACCTCCGGGAGACAACCCAGAAGAGTACTGAGCAAGACTGGTTGAAAACCAACTTGGCGAAGTTTAGCCGGATGCTTCAGGGACAGCGAGACTTGGAAACCGTGTCTCGCCTGATTCTTTCGGAACTAGCTCCCTTAGTAGGGGCGCAGCACGGGGTGTTTTACCTGATGGAAACACTAGAGCCGCAACCCCTGCTGAAGCTGTTTAGCGCCTACGCCTATCGGGAGCGCAAGTCCCTTGCCAACCGCTTCCGCTTAGGTGAAGGCTTGGTGGGGCAATGCGCCTTGGAAAAAGAGCGGATTTTGCTGGTAGACGTGCCGGATGATTACATCAAAATCAGCTCTGGTTTAGGAGAGGCGGCTCCCTTAAATGTGGTTGTTTTACCCGTTTTGTTTGAGGAGCAGGTAACCGCCGTTATTGAACTTGCCTCCTTCCAGCGCTTTCGGGAAATTGATCTAACGTTCTTTGACCAGCTCACAGAAAGCATCGGCATCGTCTTAAATACGATCGCGGTCAATACGCGGACGGAGGAATTGCTCAAGCAGTCCCAGTCTTTGGCAGAAGAGTTACAAAGCCAACAAGACGAACTCAGAGAAACCAATCAACGCTTAGAACAGCAAGCCAAGTCCCTCCGCGCCTCGGAAGAACTGCTAAAAAATCAGCAGGAAGAGTTGCAGCAAACCAATGAGGAGCTAGAAGAAAAAGCGGAGTTGTTCGCGCTGCAAAAAAAAGAAGTTGAACGGAAGAATCGGGAGATTGAACAAGCTAGACAAGCTCTGGAAGAGAAAGCCGAGCAATTAGCCTTAAGTTCTAAATATAAGTCCGAATTTTTGGCGAATATGTCCCACGAGTTGCGGACACCGCTCAACAGTTTGTTAATCCTGGCAAAACTGCTCTCAGATAATCCCGAAGGTAACTTGAGTGATAAGCAAGTGGAATACACCCGCACTATTCATTCCTCCGGGACGGATTTGCTGGGGCTAATCAATGACATTTTGGATCTTGCCAAGATTGAGTCGGGAACGATGTCTGTGGATATCAGCCAGACGCTATTTACCGACTTAGGCGGGCAAATGGAACGCACCTTCCGGCAGATCGCCCAAGACAAAAAACTAGAGTTTGTTCAGGAGTTTGAGTCAAGCTTACCCAGCACGATCTACACTGACCCCAAACGCTTGCAACAAGTGTTGAAGAACCTGCTCTCCAACGCCTTCAAGTTCACCGACAAAGGACGGGTGACGCTGCAGGTGACTCCCGTACAGCAGGGCTGGAGCCGTGAGCAAAAATACTTAAATCAGGCGGATATGGTGGTGGCGTTTGCGGTCAGCGATACGGGAATCGGCATTTCACCGGATAAGCAGCGGGTGATTTTTGAAGCCTTTCAGCAAGCGGATGGCACCACCAGCCGCAAATATGGCGGTACGGGGTTAGGTTTGTCGATTAGTCGGGAAATTGCCCGCTTGCTGGGTGGGGAGATTCAGTTAATTAGTGCCCCAGGTCGAGGAAGTACGTTTACCCTATACTTGCCGCAGCACTATCCGGAGACGCTTACGCCACAGGCGGGGCAGGAAAATGCTGTTGTCAGTCTACCGCCATCACCGTCAGCGGCGGCCCTAGTCTCGACGCCGCTAGCACCTAGCTTGGCGATCAATGATGACCGGGAGCAGATTCAACCGGGCGATCGCGTTTTGTTAATCGTGGAAGATGACATCAATTTTGCGCGGATTTTGTTGGATATGGCACGGGAACAAGGCTTTAAGGGTATTGTCGCCACGCGGAGCGATGTTGGGCTGGAAATTGCGCGACAACTGAAGCCGGATGCGATTACCCTTGATATCCAATTACCTGTGATGGATGGGTGGACGGTGCTAGATCGGTTGAAGCATGACCCGAACACGCGACACATCCCGGTACATATCCTCTCCGTGGAGGAAGGACAACAGCGGAGTTTGCAACAAGGCGCGATCGCCTATCTACAAAAACCCGTTGATAGCGAAGCCTTGACTAGCGCCTTGACGAATATCAAGGGCTTCATCGAGCGACAGGTGAAGAACTTGCTGGTGGTAGAAGATGATGAGACACAACGCCAGAGCATTGTTGAGTTGATTGGCAATGGTGATGTGTTAACCACGGCGGTGGGGACGGGAACGGCGGCTCTTGCTGCCCTAAAAGCCGGACACTTTGATTGTGTTGTCCTCGACTTAGGGCTACCAGATATGACGGGCTTTGAGTTGATCGAACTGATCAAGCAAGAAGAAAGTCTAAAAACGCTGCCGATTATTGTTTACACCGGGAAGGAACTGACGAAGGCAGAAGAAACAGAACTCAAGCGGATGGCGAAAACAATCATTATTAAAGATGTGCGATCGCCAGAACGCCTTTTAGATGAAACTGCCTTATTCCTCCACCGCGTCCAGGCAAACTTACCAGAATCTAAACAGCAAATCCTCGAACAACTGCATCAAACCGATTCCATCCTGGCAGGAAAAAAAGTGCTGATTGTCGATGATGATGTCCGCAATATCTTTGCCCTCACTAGTATGCTAGAACGCCACCAAATGGAAATAATTTATGCGGAAAATGGCAAAGATGGGATTGAGGTGTTGCAAAATAACCCCGATAGCCATGTTGTCTTGATGGATGTGATGATGCCGGAAATGGACGGCTACGAAACCATGCAGGCGATTCGCAAGCTAGAGAAATTCCGGGCTTTGCCAATTATTGCCCTCACCGCCAAAGCCATGAAAGGCGATCGCGAAAAGTGCATCGAAGCTGGCGCATCCGACTACATCACCAAACCTGTCGATACCGAACAGTTACTCTCCCTGCTGCGAGTCTGGCTGTATCGGTAATTTCCTTCATCCTTCATCCTTCATCCTTCATCCTTCACCCTTCTCTTCCCCTCGCCCCTAAATGACGATATCTAAACATCAGCAAGAACTAGAAGTAATTGAAATTCAATTGCTCTTAGAGGGGTTGTACCGTTACTACGGCTATGATTTTCGCAATTATGCCTTGGCGTCTCTCAAACGCCGTATCTGGAATACAATCCGCGCCGAAAATTTAAGCAGCATTTCCGGTTTGCAAGAGAAGGTGCTGCACGATCCGGCCTGTCTGGAACGCTTGTTGCTGGGGCTATCGGTGAACGTCACAGCCATGTATCGAGATCCGGGGTTTTACCTGGCTTTTCGTCAGAAAGTGGTGCCGTTGTTGCGGACGTATCCGTTCATTCGCATCTGGCATGCGGGGTGTTCGACGGGGGAAGAAGTCTATTCTTTGGCAATTTTGTTACAAGAAGAAGGGCTGTATCACCGCTGTCGAATTTATGCAACGGACATGGATGAAACCGTGTTAAAACAGGCAAAAGCAGGAATTTTTCCTTTGAAATTGATGCAGCAATATACTCAGGATTATCTGCACGCGGGTGGGAAGCGGTCGTTTTCTGAGTACTACACAGCAGCCTATGAAAGTGCGATCTTTCGGTCATCGTTACGGGAGAATTTAGTCTTTTCGCCCCACAACCTGGCAACGGATAGTTCGTTTAATGAATTTAATGTGATTTTGTGTCGCAACGTCCTAATCTATTTCAATCAGACACTTCAGGCACGAGTCCACAAGCTGTTGTATGAAAGTCTCGGCATGTTTGGCATCTTAGGGCTAGGACGCCAGGAATCGCTAAAGTTCACGCCCCACTGTGAAGATTATGAAGCGATCGCGGCACGGGAAAAACTCTACCGGAGGATTCGCTGATGACGTACGAAATTATTGTTGTCGGTACATCAATGGGAGGATTGCAGGCGTTAGAAGTGTTACTCTCCGGTTTACCCGCAGGTTTCTCTGTACCTGTAGCGATCGCGCAACACCGTCATAAGGACTCTGACAACTCCCTCAGCGACTTTTTACAGCAGGTGTGCGTTCTACCGCTCAAAGAAGCGGAGGATAAAGAAGAGATTGTGCCGGGGTATGTTTACTTGGCTCCGGCTGACTATCATTTGTTGGTAGAAAATAGCAGTTTTTCTCTTTCTACAGAAGCTCCCGTCTCCTATGCTCGCCCGTCGATTGACGTGCTATTTGAGTCGGCGGCTGATGCTTACGCTGCTAAAGCGATTGGGGTGATTTTGACGGGAGCAAGTAATGATGGCGCACAGGGGTTAGCCGCGATCGCTGCTGCCGGGGGAGTTACTGTGGTACAAGAACCGACAACAGCCTATAGTCGGACAATGCCCACAGCAGCGATCGCGGCGGTCAAAGCCGACAGGATTTTGTCTCTACCGGAGATTGCGCCCTGCTTAGTCAACCTTTGTTGCCCTGTGCTGACGTGAAGATATGCAGCCTGAAAAAGTAAATGTCCTCCTAGTGGATGATCGGGTAGAAAATCTGCTAGCACTGGAGGCAATTTTAGAAAGTTTGGGTCAGAATTTGGTCAGAGCCAATTCTGGGGAGGAAGCGTTGAAATGTTTGCTCCGTCAAGATTTTGCCGTGATTTTGCTCGATATCCAGATGCCAGGGATGGATGGCTTTGAAACCGCCATGCTAATTCGCTCTCGGCAGCGATCGCGCTCTACCCCAATTATTTTTCTCACGGGATATAGTAGCAGCGATACGTCAATGGCGAAAGGCTACTCCTTAGGAGCGGTAGATTACCTGCTCAAACCGATTCAGCCGGAAATCTTACTCTCGAAAGTCACGGCATTTGTAGAGTTATTTCAAAAAACCGCTGAAATTAAACGCCAAGCCGCGCAACTAGCCGCCGTCAATACAGAACTTAGAGCAAGTGAAGAACGCTTCCGCTCGTTGAGTGCCTGCTCTCCCGTAGGGATTTTTTTAACGGATACTGAAGGAAAATCTACCTACCTCAACCCCCGGTGTCAGACGATTTGTGACATTGAGGCCCAAGAGAATTTAGACGAGGGATGGTTGCGGGTGATGCATCCAGAAGACCGCGATCGCGTTTTGTCAGACTGGGCAGCTTGGACAGAACGCCGCCAGGAATACATCAACGAATTTCGCTGCCAGACGCGGGACGGCATTGTGCGGTGGGTGCGCGTCCAGATGTCTCCCATGTCCAGCGATCAAGGGACATTGCTCGGTCATGTCGGCACCGTAGAAGACATCACCGAACGCAAGCAGGCAGAAGCCGCGCGGGAGCAATTTATCCGGGAGCAGGAAGCAAGGTTACAAGCAGAAGCCGCTAACCAGATGAAAGATGAATTCATCGCCCTGCTTTCTCACGAACTTCGCACTCCCCTCAACTCCATTTTGGGATGGTCGCGCTTGCTTCGCACCCGCTCTTTTGATGAAAATACAATGGCACGGGCACTGGAAACGATTGAGCGAAACGCCAAGTCCCAAGCCCAACTAATTGAAGATATCCTCGATGTCTCCCGCATCCTGCGAGGCAAGCTGCAACTTAATCAACGTTTGATTAATCTCATTCCCATCGTGGAGGCAGCGATCGATTCTGTTCGTCCCACCGTGGAGGCAAAGAAGATTCAACTGGCGCTAATTACACCTGCCGCCACAGAAAGCCAAGACCTGGAGGGACGCGAGTTTTCTCCCGCTGCCTCAGCCTCTCAACTCCTCACCTCTGTGGCACCCCACCTCCTCAAGAATACGGCCCTACTGATTTCGGGGGATGCGGAACGCTTGCAGCAAGTCTTCTGTAACTTGCTCACAAATGCCGTCAAGTTCACACCCGAAGAGGGAAAGATCGAGGTACGAATAGAGCTAATAGGTGACACGATCAAACTTCAAGTCATAGACACAGGGATTGGTATTAGTCCAGACTTTCTCCCCCATGTATTCGATCGTTTCCGTCAGGCAGATAGCTCTACCACTCGCTCCTATGGCGGCTTAGGATTGGGGTTGGCAATTGTCCGTCATCTGGTAGAACTGCACAACGGGACTGTCGAGGCAGAGAATAACTCTACACAACCGGGAACAACATTTACAGTAAGGCTGCCATTCCAGCCGAGTCCAGAGCGTTCCCTGCTGGAGATACAAGAAGCATCCGCTACGACCGCCCTGAACGCTCAACATGCTGCCCTATCAGGCTTACATGTGCTGGTAGTAGAAGACGATCCAGACAGCAGAGAATTTATCACCACCATTCTCGAACAGCAGCAGGTAAAGGTTACTGCCGTTTCCTGCGTTCCTGAAGCCCTATCCGTACTGCAACAGGTACAACCCGATCTTTTAGTCAGCGATATTGGGATGCCCGGAGAAGATGGCTATAGCTTAATCCGCAAAATTAGAGCCACCGAAGCCCAACAGGGAGGAAACCTACCCGCGATCGCCCTTACCGCCTACGCCCGAGCCGAAGAACGCCGCCGCGTCCTCGAAGCAGGCTTCCAACGGCACATGTCTAAACCCTTCGAGCCAAACAACTTAATCGAAGTAATTACTCAACTGACAGCGAAGGTCGGTAGTCCTGAGTCGGTGAGTCCTGAGTCCTGAGTGGGGAAGAAAGTATGTTCGCGAAGCCGTTGCCGAGGCGCTTGGTGAAGTATGAAGTATGAAGTGTGAAGTGTGAAGTATGAAGTATGAAGGGTAAGGGGTTCTCCCCCGCTCCCCTGCTCCCCTGCTCCCCTGCTCCCCTGCTCCCCCGCTCCCCTGCTCCCCTTCTCCTCCGCTCCCCATCTCCCCATCCCTTCCAGAGAGGAAACTGGTGATTAGCTAATTAGCGATTAGCCAATCCCTGATTTCCTTCGGTAGTGGCGCTCTTTTTCTCATCTCTGGATGAATACAAACATGCCGAGTAATTGCCTTCGCTGCTAGCTGTTGTGTTGTTGTCATCACTTGATAATTAATCTCAAATTCCTCCTCACTCAATTGCTGAGGCATGACGTGAATAACTAACTCATCTCCACAATAGATTGGGCGACGAAAATCAGCACTAGCATGAGTTAAAGGAATTGCAATTTTCGGTTGTGTAAAGAAGGCTTTAAGGTCTATTCCTGATGCCATAAGTGAGGCTTCATAGGCTTCATGGCATATTGAAAGAATATTGGCAAAATAAACTACACCCGCCGCATCGGTATCTTGAAAACGAACAATTCGAAAATGACTAAAGGGCATGATCGGCTTCTCTCCTCTCTCGCAGACTAACAACTGAACTCGTTAATAACGAATTTTTCAGACGCAGCCAATCCTTAAATCTGTCAAAAATGAGACGATTCATGAACAAAGTTAATTGGTTACTTGAAAAAGATGTCTCTGACTCCCATGAGCAATTTATAGAAGAGTTGAAAAGCCAAGGATACACCTATAAGGAGACAAGTTATCTTAAATTTCATCCTAGAGAAGCAAATAAATATTTTCCCGATCATGATTGTGTTTTATTTAGAGGAACTTTCAATTTAGGTCGGGACATTTTGAGAACTTCTTGGATTCCTGGAGCCTATATGGATGAAAAGAATCTTCGTTGCTCTACCTACTACACCTATTTTGGTCAGTATTTGCTTAATAATAAGTATTTTATTCTTTCTTTAGGTGAGCTAATTAGAAGGAGGGAAGAGATTCTTGAGTATTTTAAGTCGGAGGGGGATCTATTTGTAAAGCCTGATAGCAACATAAAGCCATTCCATGCCGGAGTTTTTAACCTTAATGTCTTAAATACAATGCAGTCTCTAGAAAGCGAACTGAAAAGAGATGAGACAACTTTAGTTCTAGTCAGTGGTAAGCGAGCGATCGCTAAAGAATGGAGGTTCTTTGTTTATAAAGATCAAGTTATCACGGGTTCGCTCTATCTGGTTGGAGAAGAAAGGATTGATGAAGAGATTAAAGGCGGTTATCTAGTAAGTTATCTTAGTGATGTGTTAAAGGCTATGAGCTGGTATCCAGAAGCTCTTTACACAGTAGACATCTGCGAGTCAGAAGGAGAGCTTTACGTACTAGAGCTTGGTTCCTATAGCTGTGCTGGCGAGTACGGATGCGATTTGAGCTTAATTATAGAAGCTGGTGCAAAAGCTGCTTTAGAAGATTACGCAGCTGTCAATAATTAATTTTACTCTCACGCGATCGCTCTACCTACAAACTCGCCGTTTAGCAGAACCTTGACAATTGCTACTCATTCACCTCTAGGTTCTGTTTCATCTCCGCACCAACAGCACGAGCAGCCGGATCTGAACTTTGTAGCAGTGTGTTTGACACATTTTGCCGATCAACTTGGCTTCGGTTTTGACTGAGTTTGTACTTACCTTCTAAACGAGTAACAGTCATCTCAAATCCTACAATGCCATTCATCATCCCGTCGCGGAATTTATTAGATAAACTGTGCCAATGTGATTTGTAGTCAGCTTCGTAAGTGTCTATCATTTCGTCAATCATCTTGTCCATTGATTCGGGTGAGTCATTGAGCGTGATGATTTTGGGAACACCATACGCATGAACCGCAATATAATTCCACGTCGGTACGCTCTCGTGTTTTTCGTATAAAGTAGGGGAAATGTAAGCGTGCGCTCCGGTGAAGATAGCCAGTGACTCATAGGCTTCAAAGGCTTGCCATTGAGAATTTTGCTTCGCAAGATGACCGATTAATTTAATGTCATTTCCTTGCAGTACGGCAACAAGAGGAATATGCGAAGCACAAGGCACACCGTCTACAATTGATACCAGAGTGGCAAAACTGTTTGCTTTCATAAAATCAAACAGCTTGTCAACTTTGTCTTCTTGAAAATCAGTTTGTCTATACATGGCAATTTAACTTTTATGTCAGTTTCTTAGAGATAATAACAAGGTGTTTTCACTCACTATTTAAAGAGTAATCTCATTATTGCTGCTCGTAGCGATCGCGATGTTTTTTCTTAAGTTCCAGATATTGCTTATCCTCTCTAGCTAACCGCCATTTTTCATAAAATATGTTAGCTGATTCTGCCTTAAGTTTATCTTCCTCAATCGGTAATACTTCTTTGCTATCTTTGGCGTACTTTCTTCCCGATTTGTGATTGGCGTAGCGACGCGATCGCGTATAGCCCATTTGCAGGAATTTGCGAGCCATATCCATTCCTACAAAGTCTTCTTTAGCTTTGTAGTCAAGAAACATTTCGTAGATTTTGTCTGATGATTGACGAGCAATTTCTGGCGTTTTAAATTTCCAGTGAGGAAGGATTTCACTTTTATAAGGCTCTACCATGAGAACGCCTTGCTCGCCTTTGCCAATGCGGTAGAGTTCTGGATTTTTTCTAAAGTCTATTTTGTCAAAATCGAGGGAGTAGTCAAATTTCATACTGATAATTGTATATAAATGTAACAATTCTATTTGATTTGTTAAATTATTAACGAACCACAGAGGCACAGAGAACGCGGAGGAAGAGAGAAGAGAGTATGAGTTTTTTACCGATAACTTAGGATGGCTATACGTCGAGGTTATTTTCTGTGCTACCAGTTGTTAATAATTTTTTCCATCTCCTCAACGTTTAAGGAATCAACAGCAAATGCTTTTTTAAGCAAGGTTGGAGGAATAAAGCGGTCATATTTTTGTTGATTCAAAACATCCTCTGCGGTAACTAAATCTTCCTCGGTAATTCCTCGATCGCCAAAACAGGCAAGTTCTTCATGAAGTAGTGATAGTTTATCTTTTCCGAGTCGAATCGTGAGAAAGTAGGGAGCTAAACCTCTCAAGTTTTTAATCTCCAACGTTTCTCGACAAAAGAGGCTCAAATACCGCTCTAAAGTGTGATAAGCTACTGTGCCCATCCAAGGAAAAATGCAGTAAGTATTGTGCTTAAGAGGGAGGATGTTTTTATACTCTAACTCTGCATTTTGAGCTAAGTGACGGGCGGCTTGCAGGCGAGATTGAGCGGTGGGTTGTAAGTAGGGATACTGCACATCTTCAAGCAACACTTGACGCATTCGTTGCAGCACTTTGGCGTGAATGGTGCCGCTACCTCCCCGCCAAGAAATACGGGCAATGCCTTCTACTTGCTTGACGTAGACAATCCTGGCTTTGGTATCGATGTCGATGACTTCCCAAGTTCTACCTGCTAGAGCAAAGCGATTTTCGGCAGGTAAGGGCATAACGATGCTGCCAATTTCCATCGTGTCATCACGAACGGAGTATTCGGGGTTGTCTTGAAAGACGGCGTAAAACTGAAAGCGATTAACGACTTTTTCTCCCGCTAAACCGATAATTAAGCTGCCGTTAGCGGTGGGTTGTAGATGATCGATGGCGATGAGGTGATGTAGCAGTTGCCGAAAATCATCTGGGAAGATGGCGGCAAAGCTTGGCAGGGTGAGGACTTGCTCGGCTAAGGCGGCGGGAGAAAGTTCGCCCTTAGCGGTTAGAATGCTCATCGTCTGGTGGTACAGCAGGCTGAAGGGGTACTGTACTGCTGGGATGGGTTCAATCCAGCGCTCTTCGATGTAGAGTTGGATAATCGCGATCGCCTGTAGCAGTTGCCAAGGAAGTTGCTCTGGTAAAGGCTTCTCGGCGTTTCCCTCCTCTTCTGTACAGACAAAGCGCATATCCGCAGGCTCTCCCCGCCTTCCCGTTCTCCCCAGTCGCTGCAAAAAACTCGCCACTGATAAGGGAGCATTGAGCTGAATTACCCGCTCTAACTGCCCAATATCAATTCCCAATTCCAGCGTCAGCGTTGCGGCTGTCACCGCAGGAGTGGTTGAATTTCGCATCGCCGCCTCCGCCGCCTCCCGCAAGCGAGGCGCAATGCTACCGTGATGGACGTGGTAAATATCCGGCATCCCCTCCGCCGCCGCAATTTGCCGTAGGTTGGCAATCACTGATTCTGTCTGGCTGCGACTGTTGGCAAAAATCAGGCACTTTCTCGCTTTGCTGCAATCGAAAATGTATTGGTAATAGGGACTTCTAGGGCGTGTTTTCAAATCTTGAGAACCCCCTAAATCTCCCTCGGAGATCCCCCTCCCGTCCCCCTTAAAAAGGGGGAAGCTAGATGTTGCTGCGCTTTGAATATTGCGGGGGACTTTGCCTAAATTCTCCCCCCTTACAGATCCCCCTCCTGTCCCCCTTAAAAAGGGGGAAGCCAGATGTTGCTTGCGCTTTTTGTTATCCGGGGGTTGGGGGGGAGGTTCCACTTCACGGGGAATCTCAAAATGCTCTAGCGCCAGACGAACTTGGCGATCGCCCCCGGCAATTTCTGGCGTCACTACCGCTCTATCTGTACCAGAACGCAGCCACTCCTCCGCCTGGGAGTAATCTCCCAAGGTTGCCGATAAGCCAATGCGACGTGGGGAAGTCTGCATTACTGGCGATAGTCGTGCTAACTGACAAAGAATCTGCCCACCTCGTTCTGAACCCATAAAGGCATGGATTTCATCAATAATGACGAATCGCAAATCCCCAAACAGCCGTTCTAGTTCGCTGTGCTTATTAATTAACAAGCTTTCTAAGGATTCCGGCGTAATTTGCAACACCCCCTTTGGTTCTTTTAGCAGCCTTGCTTTGTAACTTTGGGGAATATCGCCATGCCAGGGACAAACGGGAATATCCGCCGCTTTTAATAAGCCATCCAAGCGGTCGAATTGGTCATTAATTAATGCTTTGAGGGGGCCAATATATAAGACGCCAATACTTTTAGAAGGCTGCTGATGCAGGAGGGTGAGAACGGGGAGAAACGCTGCTTCTGTTTTTCCCGCCGCCGTACCCGCCGCCAGCAATAAGTGAGCATCTGTCTCAAAGATTACCTGACAGGCTTGTTGTTGTACTTGCCGCAGTTCGCTCCAGCGGTGTTTGTAGATGTAGTCCTGGAGGAAGGGGGCAAGTTTCTTAAAAGACTGTTCGCTCATGGGGAAATTTCATAGTCCCCAAGCATTGTAGCGTCTGGGAAGAAGTAAACGCGATCGCGCCTTAAATCAAAATTATCTCCGCAAGGAAAAACGCCGCACCTCGTTGGCAGTTTCTTTTCGCAAATTCATCGGTTCAAGACCATTTAGTTCTGTCCAAACCACATTGATCGGCATCAGAACTCCTTTAGTATCTGCACTAATATATGGGTATTTTTCATCCCCATGTAAAGTTTCAATAGCCCATTGCCCGTTTACTCTACGTTTTAAAACCTCGCCGACATAAGCCACCAAATTATCATAGAGTTCAGCCTGCACTTCATCGAGTTCGTAATCTTCAGCTTTGCTGGAGACAATATCTAGGCTCGCGTAGGAAAAATCAAGTTGAGGGCGGGGAATTGCTAATTTTTCTGCAAGTTCGTCAATTAGCTGCTCAATTTTGCTAATCAGTTCTGCTTTATTTTTTGAGTAGTATCTCCAATGGCGGATAGAACTACCACGATTATTTGCAGAATCATCTCTTACCCTTTGTGTCCATTGGACGCGCCGTAGAAAGTAGTCTTTTGGATAAATGTCACCTTTACCAGGACTTCCAATCTCTTTTGGATCGAAAACGTATAGGAATCTATCATTAGGTAATTCATAAACTAAAGGTTGGTTTTTATACCCAGTTGAGTAAGTTTCCTCAAAGAATTTTGTAAACTCCTCATGCAGTTTTCCTTCAGCCTCAATTAACTCTTGAACTTGTTTCCGAGTCAGGCGCTTTTTGTTGAGAGATTTCTTATGTCCCATAGTCAAGAAAGTTAGCTCAGACTTAGATGTTATTTCAATTCTTTACCAAGGTGATAATTAAAGGAATATTGGACTTATAACGTAAATTCTGCAAAGTTACCCGTTTTATCGCCGTCCTGTTTCTTGCCATTTGCCGTTGGCAAAACGCGATCGCCATTAATGATTTGCTTAAAGGTAACTTGGGGATTTTGGTGCAAAATATTCAAAACGCTGATTAAGTCGCGAACCACTTCGCGGGGAGTTAAGAGTTTTTCTGCCCCTAAGCGATTCATGATTTCTTGCTTAAATTCCTCTAATTCACGGCTTGAGATCACCTTTTTGTAGCTGTAGTGCATCCCATGAACCTCGGCTAACCGCTGCAAAAGTTGAGAGATGTCTTTTGATGTTAGGGGTTCTAGCCCAATAACGGGGGCGGAGGTATCCTGAAAGTCATCTTTGAGAAAACGGCTTTTTGCCAGTCGCGATCGCCAAGCTTCTTCGCTATGCAGTCCCCGGCGGGAATCTTCGAGAAATTCTGGCGTTCCCCCGACGACTATTCCTAGGTTTTCGGCTTTACCCTGCATGGTGTCGTTGAACATCGCTAGCAGCTTGTCGTAGTTGCTGTGGCGGGAAGCTGTGTGGGTAATTTTGTACAAATGCACCGCCTCATCGAGCAAAACAATCAGCCCTTTGTAGCCAATATCAGAAACAAACTTGGCAAAGAGTTTGATGTAGTCGTACCAGGTATCGTCGTCAATAATGACGCGCACGCCTAGGGCAGACTTGGCTTCAGTTTTAGTATTAAATTCTCCCCGCAGCCAACGCAGGGCGGCATCTTGCTTGTCGGGGTTATCTTCACGGTAGCCTCGCCAGTAGGCAATGATCACGCTACCAAAGTCAAAGCCGTGGACTAAGTTTTCCAAATCATCCACAACAGCGCGGATTTTTACCTCAACTTGATCGTCAAAATCATCCTCACCGAGGCGTTTGCCTGTTTCTTGGGCAACTTGGCTGAGGATACCGCTTAACCATTTTTCTAAAATTAGCGCGATCGCTCCCCCATTAGGATTGGTTTTGGTAGCAATATTACCCATCAACTCTCGATAGGTTGCTACGCCTTGACTGCTGCTACCTGCTAACCGCCGTTCCGGAGACAAATCCGCATCCGCCACCACAAATCCTTGTTCCATCGCCAGATTGCGAAGGAATTGCAGCATAAAGCTTTTTCCTGAGCCAAAACGCCCAACGATGAACCGAAAAGCGGCACCACCCTCAGCAATATTCTCTAAATCTTGGGCTAAAGCCGAAGTTTCCTTTTCTCGCCCAACGGCAATCTGTTCTAATCCCACTCGCGGAACAACTCCCGCACTCAAGGCATTAATCAGAGCCGTGGAGATTCGTTTGGGGATTTTTTGCATAACCATACGCCTGTATTAGGGGCTAGGAAAAAAGTATAAAGGGTGAAGGGTGAAGGGTGAAGTTAATGATCGGCACTGGTGATTAGCCATGCTTCCCTGAACTAGGGCATGTAAATATTATTGGTTTGTAGTCAAGGCTAAATTCCTCAAACTAGGTCTGAAGTCCTGACTACGAAACGATTTAAAAATTTTATATTGCAATACACATTGTTTGATTTATTCTCGCTCACTTACTCAACTAGATTATTATCATCATGACGAAGAATATAGGGTTTAAGGATACCACTGAGTATAGAACTGATGTCAGGAACCTCAGCCTAAAGGCATGAGGCTTGAAAGTTTTACCCTGAGCTTGCCGAAGGGAGATCTCTAACAAGCCGTTCTGACCAGCCTAAGTCTCTGGCAGACTACGTTTTTTGAGTCACGATACCGGAGAATGCGTAGCTAGTTTTCCGCTCTATCGCTGAAAGTTAAACAGTTCCAAGGTCACTGGAACAGTGCTTTTAGCCTAACAAGCTCTTAAAACTTTGGCGTTAGCGAAGCGGGGCGCTCTTAGCGCACAGCTAACGTTACCCCGAAAGGGAGTTTGGGGACAACCCTATCCTCATCGGAGGGGCAACCATACCCCTCCACAACCCTTCTTAAATAAAAAGCCGTTCTAGAAGTACGGGGTTTCAGACCCAGGAGTTTTGATGAATCAATCTGAGAATCTACCCACTACTAGTCAAGTTCCTCCCCAAGCGATCTTGTTGCAAATGATAACGGGCTTCTGGGTTTCCCAGTCTGTTTATGTTGTCACCAAGCTGGGGATTCCCGATTTGTTGAAGCAGGGTTCCCGCCATTGCGACGAGCTAGCCACAAAAACAGGCACCCACAGTCAATCGCTGTATCGGGTGTTACGAGCTTTGGCGAGTGTCGGCCTTTTTGAGGAAACTCAGTCGCGTTGTTTTCAACTCACTCATCTAGGGACTTATCTGCAAAGCGATGTTCCTGGCTCACTGCGGGCGTTTACGCTCATGATGGGACAGGAACATCTTCTACCCTGGAACAATTTGATCCACAGCGTGCAGACGGGGGAGGCGGCGTTTGAGCAGCAGTACGGGATGGATCTATTTGAGTACTACCGCCAAAACCCTGAGCCGGGAAAAATCTTTGAAGACGCAATGACAGAGTTTTCTGTGGTAGCGAAGGCGGCTGTCGTAGAGGCTTATGATTTTTCTGGAATTAATCAGGTCGTGGATGTTGGTGGAGGACAAGGCAGTTTAGTGGCGGCGATTCTTCAAAAAAATCCGACGATGCAGGGAGTGGTATTCGATCAACCCTACTTGAAGGAAAACGCCCAGCAGTTGCTGGAGAAAGAACAGGTGCAGGATCGCTGTAAGTTTGTGGGAGGAGATTTCTTTGAGGAGATATTTCCAGGAGGCGACGCGTACATGCTCAAGCATATTGTCCATGATTGGGATGACGATCGCGCGATCGCGATTCTTCAGCGCTGCCATCAAGCGATGT
Organism: Kastovskya adunca; assembly: GCF_059505785.1. Taxonomy (NCBI): domain Bacteria; kingdom Bacillati; phylum Cyanobacteriota; class Cyanophyceae; order Coleofasciculales; family Coleofasciculaceae; genus Kastovskya; species Kastovskya adunca. The sequence goes on from NZ_JCACLG010000021.1 coordinate 184,219, forward strand.
CAGAACAAGGACGGCTCTTGGTGATTGAGCAAGTCATTCCTCCCGGAAATCAGCCATTCCCAGGAAAGTTTCTAGATTTAAATATGTTAGTCGCGACACCCGGCGGACGAGAGCGCACCGCAGAGGAGTATCGCGACTTGTTTCAAGCGGCGGGTTTCAATCTCACGCGTATCGTACCGACACAGTCGGATGTCAGCGTCGTTGAAGGCGTCCGAATTACGGACTAGGATTGGCGAAGTAGGCAAATCCGGAGCCGCAACTCGCGTAGGGTCGCCTCATTATTTCTCGGAGGTGTTGTGAGGTGTAGCCGCTACGCATCGACTCCTTAGACAGCATGGGTTACGCGCAGCCGTAACTCATGCTACAGCGATCGCCCCCTCGGCTGAGATATCTGCCAAATGTGAATAAACCCATAAAAATGCCCAAACTTCCGCCTCTCAAAGATGAAAAGCTCCTACGTCAAGCCCTTACTCATCGCTCCTATGCTAATGAAAATCCCCATGAGGGGGAAAATAACGAGCGTTTAGAGTTTTTAGGGGATGCGGTGCTGGGTTTTTTAGTGGGGGAACTGCTCTACAAACGCTACCCTGATATGAGCGAAGCGCAACTCACTCGCCTGCGCTCGGCGTTAGTGGATGAGAGGCAATTGGCAAAGTTTGCTACCCAGCTTGGCATGGGTGACTTGATGCGACTTGGCAAAGGAGCAATTAAAGAAGGAGGAAGTGAAAATCCATCCTTACTTAGCGATGCCTTGGAAGCCTATATTGGGGCGTTACTGTTGGATTCAAATCTGGAAGCGGTTCGCGAATTTGTCCAACCGCTGTTTATTGCAGTAGCGGATAGCATTGTGTTTCCTCCGTCTGATGCTGCTCCGATCAACCTTGTAGATGCCAAAGGGCGGTTTCAGCAATGGGCGTTGGCTGAGTTTGTCCAAAATCCTGAGTATTTCATCATTGATGCTTCTGGCCCCGATCATGCCAAAGAGTTCACCGCCGAGGTGCATGTAAACGGCATGGTATACGGTGTTGGGAAAGGTCGTCGCAAACAAGATGCAGAAAAACGTGCTGCCGAAGCCGCATTGAGGAAGGCTGGAGGGATTGACGAGTAGGGTCAACTTCAGTAGATAATGCCCGATAGCTTGGCTCAAGTAATTGTGCTTTGTTTTTGTGGCGATCGCCGTGAGGACATCCTGCTGTTCTTGACCTCCATCAGGACTGCAATATAAAAATCCTGATGGTTGAGCATTCTCTCGAATAAGAGAAAATGTTTTTATTCAGGAACTTATTATTAACAGGGGTGTCAAAAGGGAAAGACTAGTTTGGGGGTGATTCTTGGCTGAAAGCCAGACTACGTATCGGCTTACAGCACTAACACTCTCGTCGGTGTTTGCCATCTACCATGACAGGATCGTCGTTGCTTCTTTTGCATTTGGATGAAGCGACACCAAGTTTTTAATTAAGCGTAATAATGATGAAATTTCGGTGGCTACTGCTACTTCCCAGTGTACTGAGCGTTTTTCTTCTTTCTTCTCCTGCTAATGCCGGAAAGCTGCTTAACTGGCGGTTTAATGCCCAGCAAAATCAACTAACTTTTTCCACAGACGAGGGGGTACAACCCACCGCCCAGCTAATTGCTGACCCCACACGGCTGGTGATCGATTTACCTGGAGCAACCTTCGGACGCCCAACGGTCAATCAGCCTGTTGCCAATGTGGGAGCGATTCGACAAATCCGCGTCGGTCAGTTTGAAAACCGGACAACGCGGATTGTGGTTGAGTTGGCACCCGGTTATACCCTCGACCCGCAACAAGTCAAGTTTCGCGGTGCTTCGCCGACGCAGTGGTCGGTACAACTGCCAACACCGCAACGGATCACTCAGTCTTCTCGCCCAGCCCCCACAACTCCCCCAAGAAGATCGACAGGATCGGGGGCGGCTGTACTCCAAAATTTTCAGACGACGCGGGATGGTTTTTTTCTGCGGACAAGCGGCGGAGAACCAAAAAACATCAAAGTTAAACGTAGCCGCGATCGCCGCACCATCGATATTGACCTAGAAGGTACAACCTTCTCATCGAGTCTTTCCAGACAAGCCATCTCTGCCAATCAGTTTGGTGTCAACCAAGTCCGATTTTCACAAGTACAGCCAGCGGTAGCTCGTATCACCTTAAGCGTGGCAGCCACTAGCCCTGATTGGAATGTGAGTTATAACGACATCGGTCTTGGCGGTTTGGTGCTTTTGCCTGAGGGAACCACAGCGACAAACGTGGGAAATTTCCCGGATTCTCCGGTCAGCCAAGCTCCCTCGCCCATCTCCATTCCGGTACCCGCACCAGAAAGAGCCACGACGCCGCCGCCCCCAACCCGCACACCCAATAGTCGCATTGTCGTGATGATCGACCCCGGACACGGCGGTAAAGACCCTGGTGCCGTTGGGATTGGTGGTTTGCAGGAAAAAAATGTGATTTTTCCCATTTCCAAACAAATCGCCGCTATCTTAGAGCGACAGGGAATTACGGCAGTGATCACGCGTAATGATGACCGCTTTATTACCTTGCAACAACGAGTGCAGATGGCACAACAGGCGCGGGCGACGGTGTTTGTCAGCATCCATGCCAATGCCATTAGTATGAGCCGTCCGGATGTCAATGGATTGGAAACCTACTACTACTCCAGTGGCGCTGGTCTTGCTCGCTCGATTCACAATAGTATGTTGCAAAGCGTGAATATGCGCGATCGCGGAGTACGCCAAGCCAGATTTTATGTCCTTCGCAACACCTCAATGCCTTCTGTTTTGGTAGAAGTAGGATTTGTCACTGGGCGAGAGGATGCCCCAAAACTGGCAAGTCCAGCTTTTCAGACTCAGATGGCAGAGGCGATCGCTCGCGGTATCATCCAGTACGTGAAATAAGATCGATAGCCTACTAGACGGCGTTTGGGACTCACCTCAAAAGACGTGTTAGTAGGACGCCAGAAGCCAGAGAGTCTTACTCTCTTGGTTCCCCACCCTTATCGGTTCAAATCTTGCAAATAACAATGACAGTCGGGTTTCTCAATTAACGACTCAGCCAGAGCATTCAAAGCAACGGCGGCTAATAAACCACCTCCTATTCCTTCAAGGGTAATGTAGGGAACGCCAGAACGCATCAAGCGACGTTTGGCAGCAGGTGCGTGACTAAAGCCAATCGGCATTCCAACGATCAGTGCAGGTTGGAGTTGACCGCTTTCAATGGCTTCGAGGGCTAAGAGCAACACGCTAGGGGCATAGCCAATGACTAAAATACAACCCTCAGCCAGTTGCCATTGCTCTTGTCGGTGGTGCTGCCAAAAGCTGGCTTCCGCATCTGCTGCACTGGTGATGTGGGGGTTAGCAATTAAGGTTTCCACAGAACACCTCAGGTGTGCCAAGCGGGTTTGGTCAATAGCTCCCCTGACAGCGGGAACATCGCAGACAACTTGACACCCAGCTTTGAGGCGATCGCGGGCGGCGGCGATCGCACATTTCCCCAACCGCACAAAGTTCACCAAACTCACATCACCACTAGCCAACACCAGTTTTTTCAGCAAATCCACCTCAATTTCTGAGCGATCCGATAAGTCAGGTAGCAGTTGCTGCAAAGATTCGCTGAAGGCTTCCGGGTGGTTGTCTGTCGCCGCATCCCAACTATCCCAAAGCTGTTCGAGTAGATCTAATTCGTCGGCGGTTTCGACGTCTAGATGTCGCAGTTGGGTGATCGCTTCGGCTTGCACCCTTTGACAGTGGCGATCGCGTCCGAGCAATCCTTCCAAGGCTGAGGCAGTTCTTCGCAGTCGTCCCAACTGTTGCAGCACCGACTGGTATTGCTGCTGAAGCAATGGTCTGAGGGTATCAACTTCGGGCATCGGGGCATCGGTTTCTAGCAGCTTGCGAATGTGGGAAAGCTGAAATCCCTGCTGTTTGAGTGCCACAATCCGCTGTAGACGCTGCACATCATTCTGGGTATACAGGCGGTAATTACTCTCGCTTCGCAAGGCACGGGGTAAGAGTCCTGAGGCGTGATAATGCCGCACCATCCGAGGCGTTAAACCATTGCCCACTGCCTCTGTTAGTTCTTTAATTGTTAGATAGTTTTTTGTCATATTATTCAGTTTCTAACAAGGCTCTATGATTGTCTTTACCAAGCTCCAAAGATCGCAATAATATCCCAAACATTCGCAACTTTTTTCTAGAGTTTTGACGTGCAGACTTTTTACAGCTCGTAGTTAAAGAGAATAAAACTCTTCGGCAACAACTCATTCAGAAAAGCGGCTGTTATCGCTGGTGAGATTTATTTGTTTCCAGTGATGTTCGGTTATTTCATTAGCTGGAAACAAACATTCAATCCGCAATTCTTGTAGGGTAATATCGTAGGGTGTGCCTAAGGTGGCAATCGTCGAGAAAAATTGTAACTCCAGATCCGCTCGCTTGAGGTGAACGGTGAGCAGCATGGTATTTTGGGCAGCTCGATCAGACGTATGCCAAACCTCAGAAATGCCGGGATAACTCATCAACTCATTCAGCAATGCCTTGGATTGTTCACTTTCCCCGTCTGCGATCGCTTCTCGGTGCAATCGTTGCAGCAAATGTCCTGAAAAATCTTTCCAGTTTACGACAAATGGACGCAACCCCTGAGGATGAAACATCGCTCGCATGAGATTGACTTTTCCATCTTGATAGAAGTGAGTTTGCAGTTGCTCTGGAGCAATAAAAGCAGTCAATAGTTGAGTCGCGGCGTTGTTGGGCAGAAGAAGATTCCAGTAGCGATCAATCACAATTGCCGGGTAGGGTTCTTGTTGTCGCAGCATGAAGTCCAATGCTCTGCGAATGGAAGCCATTTCAGGAGCCGAGAGATCGGTCTGTGCATGAATGGGAGCAAATCCAGCAGCAGTCAGCATCAGATTTTGCTGTCTCAGCGGAATTTCCAGGACTTCTGCCAATTGCAGCACCATCTCTCGACTGGGTTTTGCCCGTCCCGATTCAAGAAAACTGATGTGACGCTGAGACACTTGACTAGTCACGGCGAGATCAAGCTGGCTGAAGCCGCGTTGGCTGCGCCATTGTTTGAGGAGCACTCCAAACGAGTCGAATTCACGATCTGTGGTACGGGTACGTTGTTGCATAGCAAGACTGACGAAAACAATAGCCTTGATTACCTGAGAGGTAATTGCTTCAACTATCTCCTTTCCACATCATAGATGCATACCGATTGAGAGTAAGAATGACGTTGAAGTCAATCCAGTCTCCTAGAACATCACCTGCACAGTGTTTATCTCGGCGATCAATGATCGAAACCCAAGATGGCACGACTTTGTTCCTCTAGGACTGGGATAGAGGTAAACCTATCGTCTTTGTCCACGGTTGGGTATTAGGCGCTGAGATGTGGGAGTACCAGATGACTCAATCGAGATCTGTTGACCTTTATTCAAGGCGAATAAAACTTCTACTCATTGCTCCCATTCAACCCATTAACAACGAGCAACCATGCTGAAATCAACTCAAGTATCAACAACAGTTCCATTTGGCTCAATGAAGCCTTTATACCTACTGCTCACGATCGCTGGCTCGATTGCTCCCTGGTTCTGGCTACTTCAAGCTCCATCAGCTTTGCTTTCTCCCACATTATTTCTACAACACGCATTTGCTAATAATATTGCAACTGCATTAACAACAGATTTGTTGATTTCGGCGATCGCTTTCTTTTGCTTTGTTTGGATTGAATTGAGGCGATTGAATACTTCTGGCTCCTGGCTCATTTTGTATATTGGCTTAACCTTTGGTGTTGGGCTTTCCTGCTCTCTACCGTTCTTTCTATATCGTCGAGAGTATCTGCTTGAGCGTGCAGGCTAGGTGGTAATGCCCACCAACCTAAGCTGAATCTAGATCCCCGACTTCTTCAAGAAGTCGGGGATCTGAGCCACAAGTTTCCAGTGCCATTCAACCTAAGCTTCTTACTCACTTCCTACCACAGAGCAGCGATCGCTTATTCTCTCTTCTTTCTTCCTTCGCGTTCTTTGCGTCGCGTGCGGTTCATTTAAAACTTGAATACTTCGCCTTGACATTGACACTAATGTCAAGGTTTAGGGTGAGGGAGTCTCCTCCTTGAGCGATCATGACTCCCCAATCCCAAACCTTCTCAACCCCTAGCCTCCTCAAAGACCATCCCGATGCTGTCGCCGCCGTGACTTGCGGCATTTTAGTAATTTTGGGATGGTTAGCCCTCTACCTCAACTGGGTGGGCTTGGGCGTGCTGATTTTAGTCGCTGCCTATGTAATTGGCGGTTACGAAAGCACTCGTGAAGGACTAACTACCCTATTTGAAGAAAAACAACTTGATGTTGACTTATTGATGATTGTTGCTGCTTTGGGTGCGGCGGGTTTGGGATTGTGGCAGCAGGACTATTTCCTGATGGTGGATGGGGCAGTTTTGATTTTGATTTTTGCAATTAGCGGTGCCCTCGAAGGCTACGCCATGCAGCGGACGGAACGCAATATCCGCAGCTTGATGGACTTAGCCCCCGATACAGCACGAGTAATCCGCCAAGATCAGGAAGAGGAAATTTCTATAAGTCAACTGCAAGTTGGGGACAAGGTTGTCGTTAAGCCGGGAGAGCTGATTCCTACCGATGCGCTGATCGTTTCTGGTAGCAGCACCCTGAATGAAGCGTCAATCACAGGTGAATCGATGCCTGTTGAGAAAACGGCGGGGGAGGAAGTTTTTGCTGGCACGATTAATGGCAATGGGGTATTAACCCTCAAGGTGCATCAACCGCCGGAAAGTAGCTTGATTCAGCGCGTCATTCAGTTGGTGAAACAAGCTCAAACCGAAGCGCCTCCTTCCCAATTATTTATCGAACGCTTTGAGCGAGGCTACGCCCAAGTTATCGTTGTTGTCGGGATATTACTTGCCGTATTGCCCCCGATCTTGTTGGCTTGGGATTGGGAAACAACGATTTATCGAGCGTTAATTTTTCTCGTTGTTGCCTCGCCTTGTGCCTTGGTAGCCGCAATTATGCCGACGTTGCTATCGGGGATTGCTCATGGGGCAAGAGAAGGAATTTTGTTTAAGACGGGGGCGCAGTTGGAGATGATCGGGAGAGTAAAAGCGATCGCCTTTGACAAAACAGGCACCCTCACCACAGGTAAACCCCAAGTCGTCAAAATTATCCCCACCCCTGGACAAACGGAAAATCAGGTATTACAAATTGCCGCTGCCCTAGAAGCCTACTCCGAGCATCCCATTGGAGAGGCGATCGCTCAAGCTGCCCAACGTCAGCAACTCCTACTTTCCCCAGTAGATCGCGTTAAAGCCGAAGTAGGTCAAGGCATCAGCGGCGAAGTCGAGCAGAAATTTACCTTAGTCGGCAAAGCTGCCTTCGTTGCTACTTCCATCCAGAAATCCCCCGTACTCACTACCCAGCGCCAGAACACTGCTTCCGGCTATGATGCTGTACCCCTACCACTACAGGCTCAAGCCCAAGAGTTAGAAGCAGAGGGAAAAACCGTAATTTGGGTAGCGCAAGCGGGAGAAATTTTGGGAATTATAGCGATCGCTGACACCATTCGCCCTAGTGCTATCCCCGCAATTGAGCGCTTAAAACAGCTCGGCATCAAAGAAATTGTTCTACTAACTGGGGATAACCAGCGTACTGCCCATAGCATTGCCCAATCCTTGGGAGTGGATCGCGTTTATGCCGAGCTGCTGCCCGAAGATAAAGTCAGCGCCATCCGTCGCTTGCAGCAACAATACAAAAACGTCGCCATGGTGGGAGACGGCATCAATGACGCCCCTGCCCTTGCTCAAGCCTCTGTCGGCATTGCCATGGGAATCGCCGGGAGCGATGTTGCTCTGGAAACGGCTGATATTGTGTTAATGGCAGACCGTTTGGAAAAACTCGAACAAGCCATTCGCTTAGGACGCCGTTCTCAACGCATCGTTAAGCAAAACATCGCCTTTGCCCTAAGCTTCATATTCCTATTGCTCATCGCCAACTTTACAGGCAACATCAACATGCCTTTAGCCGTAATTGGACATGAAGGGTCTACGGTTTTAGTGATACTCAGCGGTTTACGACTGCTGCGATGATATTGTTTGGAACTGGGAAATTTAATGAACCGTATTCAACTTTAACGTATAGATAATTAATGTCGGGTGAGCAGTGCTGGTATAACGTACTGAGAGTGGGTTAGGGGAGATCTCCCTTAAACGGTGGCAGATCGAATCTGCCGAATAACTTCTATAAGATCTTTTTTACGCTGGCTTTCGCCTCTCAGTAGTTGAGCCAAGAGACTCTTGAAAACTGTATCAGCATCAAAACCGGGAATCTCCTCTGCAAGTAGGTGAAGGCGCTGTTTGAGGTTCTGCTCTTGTGAAACTTCGTCAGGTAGCTCTTTACCTAAAAGTTCTTTGGCTGCATCTTCTTCCCAAACGAGGGTCTCAGGAGTTAGCTCAGGTAAAAAATAGACAGATTCTCTTAAGAAACGAATGTAGCGTGTCATCTCGTCTGCATTTACCAAATCAAGATCAGGACCTTTTTGATTATTTCCCCGTGTAAGCTCCTGAATCAGTTTCTTTAGGTCACTTTCTCCTTGGGGAAGTTCCCCCTCTTTAGGAATAGGCTTTTTAGGTTCATGGTCTCCATCAAAAATAACAAATACGTCTTTCCTCTCGCAGTTTGCATAGCTTTGAATATCACGATATATGCGTGAAGTTCCGCCTTCTCGAACCAAAACCTTAAACTCACTTAAAGCATGACTCGACGCTAGCTTTAAAGCTGAAACAACGATGTGTTTTGCTCGCTCATCTTCAACCAGAATAGTTTTTCCAGGTGGGAGAGTACCAATTTCATGTAATGCCTCGTCTGCTGAGAGATCGGTTCTCACTGTCACAGAGCCATCTGGTTCACGAACTAGTACTCGGATTGCTTTCTGAGGGAGATTTTTTGCGAGATAGATAGAATGTGTTGCCATCACAACCTGAAGGGACTTCCGCACAGCCTGATGTGCGATAAATTCTAGCATTCGTTGTTGGGCACGGGGATGAAGCGACGTTTCAGGCTCATCTAGGAGCATCAAAGATCTTTCTGGAGCCTGCAATATATTATGTACAAGCAGCGCAGCAGCTGACTCACCACTGCCAGCAAATGCGTCCGAATACCCATTAAACTGATTTGTCTCGAACAGTATTGTCCAGCCTTCATGTCCGTGAAATAGTGAGTGTTTCAGCACCCTTCCACTAACGTAATCCCGCTCAAGAATGTATTTCAGGACTTCCAACTCTTCGGTAGTTAGTGCAATACCCTCCTCCTCAATTGCCTTTCTTAACCGTCTTGAACGTTGTCTAAGATAGTCCTGCTTGCGATACTCTCTGCGTAGCTTTCCTCGGCCTTTTGCAGAACGGACAAGAACCGCAAGATGCTTTGGATCAGGAAAGTAGAAGTATTTATCAAAAGCGGGCAACTCGCCCCGGAAGTCCAAGTGTGTAACTTTGATTTTAATAGGACTAATTCGAGTGCCACTATCAGAGAACCCATATACTTGGCTCTGTTTAACAGCCTCCCAATAATCGGGGTCTTTAGGTCCGCGTGGAGCGCGAGCCTTAATACACTCAACAATATCGCCATTATCTTTACGATATCGGTGAACAACGCTCTGTTTAAGTCCATTACGTTCCGAGGGAATTGCATCAAGCTCTGTCTCAAACCAGAAATCTGCAATAGTTTGACCGCTTGGGCTACCGTACAGAGCATGAAGAATGGAACTCTTGTTCGTCCCATTACGACCAAGCAGAACTGTGATTGGAAAGTCAAATGGTAGCTCGCTGTCACACCGAAGATTCCGATAGTTGGGGAAGCGAAGGCTGCAAATATAGGAGGTTTTACTTTCAAGTGCCCTAACACTCTTTTGGAGATCATCTACCGGTTTTTTCTTACTCATCCTGACAACTCACGGCTGATGATTCTTGCAATTGGTCTAATCATATCTGGGGGGAAAGCATTCCCAATTTGGGATGCAACATGCTCTTTACCTCGATCAAGGCAGAACTGATAGGCTAGGGGAAATGTCTGTAACAGTGCAGCTTCTCGAAGTGTTATAGCTCTATTCTCTTCGGGATGAAGAAACCGACCCCTGGACGGATTATTACACCCACTAGTAATAGTCGGTGAGACATCATCCCATGCCATTCGACCATAAACATCCTTAAACCCGTCAATGCGTGTATGGCAGGCGCATTGTAATTCGGGTGAGATATCAAGGCGACTACCACCATTTTTAGGTGTCGCTTTGATTCTCGTCATCATAGCTGGTGTTCGCTTTTCAGGAATGTCGTGAAGTATATCTCCACTAATTCCCGCTGGTGCAAGATGACCGATAGCGTCTCTAACAGTCCTACGTTCGCAGTGATAGCTTGACCAACTTGAGGGAATTTCGCTCCCCTTCAATGCAACAAGGATTAACCGCTTACGCCGCTGTGGTACACCAAAGTCAGATGCATTGAGAACTGCATATGTAGATTGATACCCTGCTTTTTTCAAACCAAGTCGGAAGTTAGTAAAGTGCTGATCATCTGCTAAACCAGGAACATTTTCTACGATGACTGCGCGAGGGCGTATCGATCTTACCAGTCGTAGCATCTCAATAATGAGTTCTTTGCTCGGATCGTTTAACTGTTGCTTCCGACGCCGCGTACGAAGTGTGGAAAAAGCCTGACATGGTGGGCAACCAGTTAACAAGTCCAATTCACCAGGAGCAAGTCCTGCTTGCTTAAGCAGCTGAGAATCAGTTACGCGCCGAATATCATCGACTATGACATTCGTACTTTGATGGTTGAGGCTATAACTTTTCGCTGATACCGGATCAATCTCTACCGCAGCATTCACCTGGAATCCCTCTGCCGTAAGTCCGCAGCTAAGTCCCCCTGCACCAGCAAAAAGGTCGATAGATGTTAATAATGTCATTACTTTATGTTGTCACGATCAGATGTCCTCTGCAATCCCCACTCTGCAATTAGGCAAGCAGCATTATCCTAAATAGATATTAATTTAGGATGCCCAATAAAATGGTGAATTGGTTTGCAGAAACTTACCTTAATAAGAGCGGCGATTGCACTAATTTTTAATAGAATTTTATTAGGTCTCACCTATACATAAAATGCCCATATCTCCTCATTATTAACAGCTATTGAAGCTACGTGACCTCTATAGATAACTTTGCAGTAGGTTTTACTTTGAGTCTCAATAGATGAGTCAGGTGAACAGCCCCCACCGATAACCTTGCAGGCTAACTTGTAATGAGATTGATTCTACTCTCTCAGCTCGACTTTATCCGTCAGGCAGCAACCAGACAGAGTAAGCCAGCTCAACAGAAGGCTCGTAGGGCATTAACAGTGTCTGTCCACCAGACATCAGCGTAAAAAATTAAAGGTCTGAGGGCTGAAGCCCTTACTACGAAACACTTTAATCTTCTTACATTGCTTCACACAGTTTGATTTATTCCCACCTATTTATTTAGTTTCTAGAAACTAAATGTTGTGCGAATCGCACCAATCACAATGTCATCGTTTTGATTATTGAACCCCGGTGCGGTAATCCAAATTACCCCAGGCGTAATCAAGATGTTATCGGTGAGCCGATACTGGTAAAACGCTTCGATGTGGAAGGAAGTATCGTCATTTGCACTGATATTTGGTGGGGTAACGCCTTGAGCCGCTAACTGGGCAATAGTAGAGGCTGGCACGGTGATATCAGTGTCAGTGAGTTTCGGCTCCACCCCAAAGACAATCCCTGCCAGATTTCCTTCTTTACCTAAATCTGGGAATGCCAGTGTCACCGCATAGTTAAAGGTGCTAGTGTCACCCCGGTTAACTAGTCCCCCCAAGGTGGAGAGCAAGCGCGTCGTGGTGTAGCCTGCCCAACCACCGACGACAAACCTGTCACTGAGTTGCCAGGAGAGTTCTACGCCGTAGGAATTACTGCTGGTGGGAACGTCCTGGGTTGGCAAACTCAAACTCTGGAAGAAAGCGTCATCAAAAATGGAAAAACTGGAACGACTACTCCCTGTCCCCGTATCATCAGCGTTGTAGGAGTTGATGTAAGTTAAACCAAGATTCAAGCGTTCGGTCGGCTTAATCACCAATTGCGCTAAGGCACTGTAGGGGCCATCAAACAAGCCTGTTCCAGGGGAAGGGTTGTTGGCTTCACCTGCTAAATAGCCCAAGCTAAGTTCCAAAGCGTCACTGATTTCACTTCTAATGCCAATTCCCGCACCATCACCTAAGTAATAAATCGGGTTGCGCGTACCAAAGGCAGACAATGCACCACTAGCTCCGTCTCCATCGAGGAAGTTAACTGTGCTGGCAAAGTCATCGAAAGCCCCGCCCTGGGCAGCCACTACAACCTGCGTGCGATCGCTAATTGGAAAGCTATACAACAAAACTTCTAAACCGAGATCATTATCTTCCGGTTGGGCAAAGGCAAACTCCCCTTCCCGCGTTCCCGTAACCCCGGCAAACTCAGGAAAGTTACCCGTTGCTAGTCGCGTGCGGAGTAAATCTTGACCTGTAAAGCTCGTTTCCAAATTCAAACGGGTTCGGTTGCCCAGTACTGTTGTTTCTTGAATCTCACCACCATCGGCACTCTCTCCCGTGAAGATACTTGCCACTCCAAAGATGACTTCACCTGCGAGCTTAGTAGTGGTAGAAAACTGATTGTCTTCTAAAAACGCCACCCGACCATCCAAGTTATCAACGCGAGTTCCTAGAGTTGCCAACTCCACTTCAAACTCTTGTACCAGCCGTTGCAGGGTTTCTAAATCATCACGAGTAACAAAATCAGCCGTAGAAGCAGCAATCAAACGCTCAATCTGGTTTAAGCAAGCATTCAAACCCGCCGCAAACTCAAACCGGGTCGTAGCGCGATTACCTCGGAAGGTGCCATCGGGATAACCAACAATACAGCCGTAGCGTTCTACGAGTTCCCGCAGGGCTTCAAACGCCCAGTCTCCGGGAGAAACATCCCGTAGTTGAGAGACGTTGGTAACTTGGTCAAGAGCGTTATCTTCACTGTTATAGCGGTTGATTTGCTCTAATACGCTGGCATCATCCGTCAAGGGTGCAGACTCTTCAATGGGGTTAGACGCGACTGGCTCATCCTGGCTTTCTGGCAGTGCGACCTCAGTGATATCAAGTCTGGAGAATTGTCCATCCTTATCCCCCATTCTTTCTAAGTCCACCCGGAGGGGTGCCACAGCTGGAGTGTGCTCAATCGGATTTGATCGGACTGCCTCAACGCTTGTATTAGTAGCAGAAATTGTTGCCGTTGAAAGCTGATTTGCTTGGGGAATCGAGGTGGTTTCTGTCGCGATCGCACTGGCACCGAACAAGAGCGTTGTACCCAAAACAGTTGGGCTAATCAGCCTAAATCTCATGGTTCTAGACATGCTTAAATTTCCTCACACCCATTAATTAAGGTTTAAAGAGCGTTAAATTCTTTAAACGTTTTTGAAAACGAGAATCATTCTAAAATACGATTTAGATTTGCTCTGAGTCAACAAAAATCCGACTCAGATGCAAAAACTTTGTCGCGTCTAGCTTACAGCAAGTCAAGCCGCAACTGTAGTTAGGCAGATTACTGAAAGACAGCGATCGCATCTACAACAGGCGGCTCTAATGGTTCTCCCTTCAGACGTGACCGAGAGAATATAGAAGCATAACGATTTTTATTCAAACGAAAATAGATGATTGCTCAATCAACTTCTACAAACTCCACCCCGACGCAGCTTAATATCGGGGGCATTGTACAAAAATACCTTTGGAATTGGCAAGGAAAACCGTTAGCCGTTGCTTACGAAACTCTAGGGGAAGGAAACCCCGTATTACTACTGCCAGCTTTGAGTAGCGTCTCCACAAGAGGCGAAATGCGCGATATCGCCAAACGCCTATCGTCTCAATTTCAGGTCGTGGCTCTAGATTGGCCCGGTTTTGGAGAATCGGATCGTCCGCCTCTGGAGTATCGCGGGGAGTTGTACCAGCAGTTTTTAGAAGATTTTGTTGGCGATATCTTCCACCGCCCGATTGCCATCATGGCGGCAGGTCATGGGGCGGGGTACGTCATGCAACTAGCCCACAAAATGCCGCAAGCCGTGAGCCGGATTGTCTTGTCAGCACCAACCTGGCGCGGCCCCTTGCCAACGATGGGGGCTAATCAGCAGGTGGCTGGTGCAGTCAGAGGAATTGTGCGATCGCCTATTCTCGGTCAAACCCTCTACCAACTCAACACAACGTCCTCATTTCTCCGCACCATGTACAAGGGTCACGTCTACGCCGAAGATACCCTCCTAACCCCAGACTTCATTACCCAGAAGCGAGAAACCACGCAACAACCCGGTGCTAGATACGCCTCTGCTGCCTTCGTTACAGGCGCACTCGACCCCGTTCGCGAGGCGTCAGAGTTTCGCGCTTGGTTTCAGCCCGCCCCTGTCCCCGTGATGGTAGTCATCGGGGAAAATGCTCCCCCGAAGTCGCGCTCAGAAATGACAGCCGTAGCCGATTTGCCCGGAATTGAGAGGCGATCGCTCCCTGGTGCGTTAGGGTTGCACGAAGAGTACTCCGCCGAGTTAGTTGAAGTGGCTTTGCCCTTCTTAGCCGCCGCCGCACAGTAACTTGTTGGGTGGGCATTGCTCATCAAGACTTTGATTTTTCTGCTGAATTATTCAGCAATTTTTGGCATAGCTCTTGGGTTTTTAACATCAGCGGCGGCGGCTCAAGATTCCAACAACAGCGATGTGATTATCGGTACAGTCAGAACAACGTTCACGTTTTAAAGTAATTTCCCTCACCGCCGTGACTTGAGACTTTGGCAGTGAGGGAAATAATCCGTTGATTAGGTTTGGCGATCGCCCCTTAGGAGCACTCACAACCTGTATGACCGCAGCCTGAACCATCGGTATGACCGTTCGCACAAGCTTCAGAGCAGTAATTTTTGTTGTCTTTTTGCACGGCATCATTGGTGGAAACCACGCACAGGCAGGACTCACAGGCACATTTCATTTCGGTAACGGTAGTCATAAAAATCTTCCTTTATCTGTTCTGTATTTACTTTAACACCTGAACAGATATTCATATATAAGCTTAATGCTTCTTTACATTTGAAAAACCTGTACGCAAGTGACAGCTTTGTTTGCTATGATAGCGATCGCGCAACAAACGCGGACGTGGCGGAATTGGCAGACGCGCTAGATTTAGGTTCTAGTACCGCAAGGTGTGAAGGTTCAAGTCCTTTCGTCCGCATCACTTAAAAAGATAAGGGTTCTAACTTCTGAGTAAGCTAGAACCCTTATCTATTAAACCCCTTGCATCTATCTCACATAAATTAAATTAGCCTGCGGATGCAGACTTTAGTCTGCCAGAACTAGCAGATGTGACAATCAACCAAACGTGGAGCCATTCCAACCCCACATAGAACCCTTGGCATCAGCAAACTCAATGTAAACCCGGTTAATCGGTACACCGAGATGCTCATTGATCACCTGGCAAAAGTCCTGACTCATTGCCTGGGTTTGGGCAGGACTCATGCTGCCAACGTTTTTGACTTCCACATAACATACAGGCTCCACAGTGCTACCAAAGGTCATTGCTACCTCAGGCTCAAACGCCGTCATCACATAAGATTCAGATTTGCCGAGATGCTTCGAGAGTTTGCCAGAAAGTAGGAGCAGCAGCCCCTCAACAGCCGTTGGTTCTGGAGCATCAACCGAAGTTTGGACTTTAATTAGAGGCATAGTAAGTGCGATCTCCTTTATCGTTCTAACCCGTTCGGTATCTCATCCCTGCGATCGAGTATAGGCGACGAGGAAAGCAGGTGGGGTTTTGTAGACAAGTTCCCATCAACGCAGCTTTCAGCAAAAGCTTGACCATTAGGAAGGGAAAAATACACAGTCAACCGTATATCCCAACGTTCCGAAACCCGATCTGTTAGTGCTCAGGGTCAAGTTGTTATGTTATCGCTGAGACAATTCTTTGAAACTAGCAGTGACACAATTGCCTGTAAGAAAACTTTCAAAGGTGGCTCTCAAGGACGGTACTGTTTATTCTTCCGTAGTCTATTTTCAATAGCGATACAAAGATGAGTACGACCAGGATATTCAACAGTTCTAATTTTTTCCAACCAACAGACGGGGAGCCGATTCGGTCGGTTGTTACGGAATCAAAGGATGCCGTTATTGTCGCTTGGTACATTCAGCCAGGTCAAGAAATCCCCGCACATATCCATCCTAATGGGCAGGATACCTGGACTGTTTTAAGCGGAAAGGGCGAATATTATTTGGACAAAGCAGGCAGTACCCAGCCGATTATCGCAGGAGATGTGGTAGTTGCTCATACCGGATGTGTGCATGGAGTATTCAACACTGGTGATCAGCCATTAGTCTTTATTTCAGTCGCGTCGCCGTCCGATGCTGGATATCAGCTTGTCTTGCCAGAAGATGCTTTGGCACTCCCGTCCTAACTAAGTAGGACATGTAAATAATTAAAGGTCTGTAATCAGGGCTTCAGCACTCAAAACAGAGCGCAAAATCTGACTGCGACCCCCTTAAAGTTTTGCGTTGCAACACAAAGTTTAATTTATTCTCGCTTATTTACTTCTTTAATTCATTTGACTGCCCTTTGCAATTTCCTTCAGAGCTTAGGTAAAAATGAAACAAGCACTTAGATATAAAGGGGCGATTAAATATTTTTATGAAATAAAATTAAATAAAGCGATTCTTTGGTGCTATTTAATTTGGTACATCGTAGTAGTTTATTTATATTTTGATCCTTCACTTAAAATCTGGATCAACTCAGTTGGTATAAGTGCTGTAGTCGGTACAGGTCTATTATTAAGTGTTTCTTCTAACAAGGCTGACAAGAAAGATAATTGGCAAACATTCAGATTATACCTGATGCCATTTTGTGTTTCAAGCTTTTCTGCTTTAATTAAAGACCACGAATTTATCGTATTTATATCACCAAAAATCAAAGAAACACTGGCATTAGTATTGTGCTGTATTCTATTTTTATCAGTTGTTTTAGTAATTAAGTCAATTAAGAAGAAAATTGCTTGATGAAATGTGGAAATCTGCAAACAGTAACAGGCTAAATAGTTTTTAGCCCTGATTGTTCTGCCATAGCAATTTGTAAAGTAGTTCTGGGTATTCTTACAAAAGCCTCATCAGACTCTTGAATAAATACCTATGGCAAAATCAAGCCGTCAAGCTGGACAAAATATTCGTAAACTGGCAGTAAAAAGACGAGCAAAGGCTATTCTTTCTTTTGTCTCAGCAGGGTTAGTCGTCTTCTTTCCATTTTTTTTGTTCAAGGCTTTCGAGAGCTTTTTGAAAGATATTCCTTCTCTAAATCCCTCTCAGCCGCAACTATTGTTAAAAATACCACTCATTCTCTATGCATTTCTCGTCATTGTTGCTTTGGGGATGGTATCAAATGGTGTTTTCTTAGGGAAACGAGCCAATCATGCTGATCAAGGTGCTAAAGGTGAGGAAGATACGGCTCAAGAAATATTTCAACTAGAGCAAGGGGGCTGGCAAGTTGAGTACGGTATGCGTTTAGGTAATCGATTAGGAGATGCTGATATTGTTTGTATCTCTCCCCAAAACAAAGCTTATGTGATCGATGTCAAGTCACATCGAGGTGAAGTAACAACAGATGGAAAACAGTTGTATCGGCGTATGGGAAAGACAAGTTATCCCTACGAAAAAAATTTTCTTGATCAAGCCATGAAACAAGCTTTGCAAGTGAAGAAGCAAAAGAACTTGAGTTTTGTGACTCCGATTGTGGCTTTTTCTGATGCTAAAGTTTCGGTTCCGGCTGGGAAACTACAGAAAGTATATGTAGTTGAGAAATCTAGGTTAGTAACACTTCTAAAATCTCTTGGCTAGTAGGTTTGCGTTTCCCTACTACCTTGGCAGAAAATACTGTTCTACCAATTGCTGAATACTGTACTCATCTGGTAGCCAGTAGCTGACGCCGTTCCTCGTTGCTGTACCGGGTAAGGTGAATAACTCTACCTCTTCGCGGTTAGTATTTGTCAAAAAGATACCCAGCGCCACCAGCTCATCTCCCTGCAAGTTGCTGTCTAGGTGTGACTCAACAACATTCAGAATTTGTGGTAATCTCAAGAGCAAGAGCGGATTTACCTTCTGTTCTAGCAGTGCCTGCATCACTAGTTGTTGCCGTCCAATGCGACCAATATCTGCTTGGCTGTCTTGGCGAAAGCGTAGCAATTGCAGCGTTTGCTCCCCATTCAAGTGCTGTCTTCCTGCTTTGAGGTCAATGTATAAATGTTGGGACTTATCAGTGTACTTCAGGTCTTCCGGTATATCTACCGTCACGCCTCCTAAAGCATCGATTAGTCGTTGCACCCCCATAACATTTACCCGCAGGTAGCGGTCAACCGGGATGTTGGAGAGGAGCTGGCTTACCCTTTGAGCGCTGTTCGCGGGGCCACCGGAGGCATTAGCCGCGTTAATCTTGCTCGCCCCTCGCTCAGTGACCACACGGGTATCGCGCGGAATTGAGAGAACCGTCAACTGCTGGGTTTGGGGGTCAAAGCGCAACAGCAGCATCACATCGGACAAACCGTTAAAGGCGTTAACCTGCGCCAGATAACCGGAATTTTGGGAGGCTTCGGGTGAGTTGGGGACATCAGAAGTTAGTACGCTCATCCCCATCACCAGGATATTAACGGGTCGAGACAACTCTGGGAATAGGCGATCGCGATCGATAAAGCGATCTTGAGCAAATGTCTCGATTTCTCTGACACTCAGAGGTTGTTTGAGTAGGGGAGCAGTTGCTTCTGAAAGCGCAAACAACACACCAATCGATGCTGATACGAGCACCACTCCACCGAAGCCGAATCCGAGCAATAACCGACGCCACCAATGAATTTTCACGTTTGGGAAAGGGTTCCACACAGAAACACTATATTTTTGCCTAATCAGTTGAGAAAGGGTTATCTAGGGCTTTAGATATCCTTTAATAAATTCACTCTCCTTAAGAGCCTTTACGTAAAACTCATTTATAAAACAGCACAATTAATCAGTAAAGCATGATTGCAGCGTTTTGTAGATGATTGGGATTAATTCGAGAGTGCTAACAGTTTAGGATGCGTTAGTAAGCACAATAATTTACAAAGTAACTCACAATAAAGTAACCAGAAAGACTAGATATTTATTACATCTGTATGAGAAGATAAAAAAATTATTAAGGTGACGATTAAGTTCACTGTAACTCAGAATAGGAAGTTGAAAGTTATGCAGCGAAGAACGATGCTTAAGCTCCTAGCAACTAGTGGTGCAGGAACTGTGCTTGGTTTAGGAGCTACTTCATTACGTTCTGCGATCGCACAAGAAGGTGGAATAGAGTGGGGTTATATTGGTGCTGAAGGTCCAGAGAATTGGAGTAGTTTATCTTCAACCTACAGCGCTTGTAGAGCTGGTTTACAGCAATCTCCCATCAATTTGCAAGGAGCTATCGAGGCTGAACTTCCTGATGTAGAAATTAGCTATAATTCAGTTCCGCTCAAGATTATCAATAATGGTCAAACTATTCAGGTAAATACGGTTCCGGGCAATCGCCTAATCATAAACGGGGAAGAATACGAACTGCTCCAGTTCCACTTCCATCATCCGAGCGAGCATACGGTTGAGGGAGAAGCCTACCCGATGGAAGCCCATTTCGTTCACCAAAACCGTAAGGGAGAGTTAGCCGTTTTGGGGGTACTTCTCAAAGAAGGAGCAGAGAATCAAGCCCTGATGCCAGTTTGGGCAGCCATACCTCAGCAAAAATCTCCGGAAAAGTCGATTAGTGGCACACAGATCGATCTGGCTCAAATGTTGCCTGTTGAACGTGACTCATTCCGTTATTTCGGTTCTTTGACGACTCCACCTTGCTCGGAAATTGTCCGTTGGATTGTTCTTGAGCAACCCGTTGAAGTATCGACCGCTCAAATTGAGAAGTTTAGTAAACTTTTTCCCCTCAATGCCAGACCTATTCAGCCGTTAAATCGGCGCTACTTGTTACGGTCTAGTTAAGGGATTCAGTGCGATAGTCTATATCTTACGAAAGCTAGATCGGCATCTCCATGTACTCTGTCCAAGCATATCCTTGTCTCTGTTGTGGTTACAAAACCCTCACTAAAGAGCCGCCAGGTAGTTATGAGATTTGCCCGATCTGTTTTTGGGAAGACTCTTTGGCTGATTGGTCTTGGCAACACGCAAGTTCTAATGGAATCGGATTAATCCAAGCACAGCGGAACTTTCTAGCCTTTGGGGCGTGCGATCGCCAATGGCTAGATTCTGTTAGGTGTCCAACTGAAGAGGAGGAGCGTAACCCAAATTGGCAAACAATTGAAGTCACGCTGCACGCAAAGTGGCACG
The DNA here is from genome assembly GCF_059505785.1 of Kastovskya adunca. Taxonomy (NCBI): domain Bacteria; kingdom Bacillati; phylum Cyanobacteriota; class Cyanophyceae; order Coleofasciculales; family Coleofasciculaceae; genus Kastovskya; species Kastovskya adunca. The sequence continues at coordinate 204,658 of NZ_JCACLG010000021.1, forward strand.
AACTGCTCAATCAGTTTAATCCATCGGATTATACGTTATGGGTGTGGCTGCGATCGCGCATTGATGATGCCATGCTTGAAAAGATAGCAGCAGCTGACTATGGCATGGATTTTGAAAACTATCTGCGGGTACTCAAACGCGTTCGTGACGAACCATGGCAGTCAAATGAAGTGGTAGTTCGTCCATCTAAGGGAGAGGATCTAGTACCTGTTTGGTATCAGGCAGTAGAGGTTTTACAGTTGATGAGCTGGTCAAAGCCAGAGAATTTCCAACAAGATTCAGAGAAAACTATTGGACATCTAATGCGAGCGTTTTGCTGTGCCGTTTTGCTTAGAATGGCGATTGAACCGCAAAACATTGATACAGCGAACATTAATAATGAGCCAGAAACAATTATCCAATTGATTGCAAGTGTATTAAATCTGGGACAGGAGGCTTGCGAGTTTGCATTACAACTAATGTGCTGGCGGATGTTATCGCTACCCGTAGATAACGAAGAATGTCCTTTTTTTGCAATGGGTATTCTTTTGCTAGCGACTGCCCTCTATCGCTCAGAAAAAAAGGGATATCTGCTGCGCCAGTTGAGTGAATTGGTGCTTTCAGAAGAAGAACGCATCCGCATAGCGCTTGCAGAAGAATTCAGGGCAATCTCCCCACAATGGCTCTTGGGTCTCAGAGGGAGTGATTATATTACAGAGCTACGAGTTGACCAGTGGAAAAACATAGCGCAACAAGTACTACTTAATCCACCTGAACCACACCCACAAGAGGTTGCAGGATTATTAAGAGAAATTGGCACACGACTTGTTGAGGGTTAGAGACAAGTGAGGAACGTTGGATGAATTGAAGCGCTCGCTGATTCCCTACCTCGTTTCGTTGTTTCTGTTGAGGGTGCGATAGCCATGACCGAGTGACTTGAAAGGGCGATCGCGTTTTCCCTCACAAGCACTGAGCAACCTTTTGTGATGAGAGACTGGTGCTATCCTAAAACGCTATCTTCAACGCATATTCACGACTTTTGAAGGACTTTCCGGCTTTCGACGTTCTTGCAAAGCCCTATCGATTAGTTTGGCAACCATCCAGGAAACCGAACGTTCTTCCTCCTCTGCCCATTCTTCCAGTTCCTTTTTCCACTCGGAAGGAACATAGGCTACCACTCTATCTAAGTCTGTCTTTCCACCCATTCTAAGTGCCTGCTTCCACTGTTTTTCCCTATACCCAGCATACAAGCAAGGGGCTAAACCGTGTCGTGCTATGCTATGCTGTGCTAGCACGGTTTAGCATTAGGGAGAAAGAGTTTGGTCATGAACCATCAAAGCTTGCTTTCAATGACTGGAAATAATTTGCGATCGCCAACTCATCGGGGGATTGTCTTGCTCTCTGCTAGAGAATTGGACAAGATGCGCCGCGTTGGACAACTCGCTGCGGCTCTACTCAAGCATCTTGAACCAATGGTAAAACCCGGAGTCAGCACCCAAGCGTTAAATGATGAAGCAGAGCGTTGGATGCAAGCTAACGGTGCAATCAGCGCCACACGGGGCTACGCACCTCCCGGTTATCCCCCTTTCATGGGTGCAATTTGCACCAGTGTCAACGAGGTTGTCTGTCATGGAATTCCTAACCCCAAACAGATCCTTAAAGACGGAGATATCATCAACATCGATGTGACTCCAATTCTAGATGGCTATCACGGTGACACTTCTAAAACGTTCCTGGTTGGCAACCCGTCAGCATCAGCCCGGAAACTGGTTGAGGTAACCCAAGAGTGCATGATGCGGGGAATTGCTGAAATTAAGCCGGGAGCAAGGGTTGGGGATATTGGTGCGGCAATTCAGGAATATGCCGAGGCGAATGGATTCTCAGTTGTGCGGGAGATGGTCGGGCATGGAGTTGGAAGGCAGTTTCATACAGAACCGTGGATTCCTCACTACGGTAAACGAGGCAGCGGTTTGAAATTGCGTGTAGGGATGGTCTTCACAGTCGAACCAATGCTAAATGAAGGAACCTGTGACATGAGGATTTTGCCTGACCGTTGGACTGTGATTACGAAAGACAAAAAACTCTCCGCTCAGTTTGAACACACCATTGCTGTAACAGAAGAAGGGGTGGAAATCCTGACTGTTTCATAAAGAGATGCGATCGCACCTCTTGTAGGGCGCATTAATAATGCCTTCTACAAGAGCAGTTTTGTTTAATATGATGTACAACTTCAAGGGTGAAGCACCAGTAAGCGAATCAGTCGATACTGACGAGCAAAAGATCCTGGTAGTAAATTCAAAGCCATCTACCGCCGCGTTACGCGCCTTAGCAATCTTACAGGCGAGTATTGCGCCATGCGACACTAGATATACAACTAAGAAAACCCTCTGATGATCATCGTCCACCATTTGAACAACTCCCGTTCCCAGCGCGTGCTCTGGCTGCTAGAGGAACTGGGACTAAAATATGAAATCAAGCGCTACGAGCGTGACCCGGAAACCCTGCTAGCACCAGCATCGCTGCACAAGGTGCATCCTCTCGGCAAGTCGCCAGTTATTACCGATGGTGCATTAACCTTGGCAGAGTCTGGCGCAATTATTGAGTACTTGGTCGAGCGCTATGGTGATGGAAAGCTCGCCCCCAGGGTTGGTACGCCAGAGCGGCTGCGATACACCTATTGGTTGCACTATGCAGAAGGCTCGGCTATGCCCCCTCTGGTGTTGAAGCTAATCTTTGATCAAATCGAGAAGCGACCAATGCCCTTTTTTGTGCGTCCTGTCGCCCGGTTGATCAGCAATCGCACTAAAAGCTCGTTCATTGAACCTGAGATCGCGCGGCACCTGAACTACATGGAGGCAGAGCTTGGGAAAAGTCAGTGGTTCGCTGGCAACGAGTTCACCGCAGCCGATGTTCAGATGAGCTTCCCTCTGGAGGCGGCAGCCGCGCGGACAGGTTTAGGTGCGAACCGACCGCAGCTTATAGACTTTCTCAATCGCATTCATAGGCGTCCGGCTTACCAGCGGGCGCTGGAACGTGGCGGTGCATACGAGCTTCTGTTCTAAAGGCGATCGCCAATCTTTCAAAGTGCATTAATAACGCACTACACTCTCTAACGCCTCCAAGCCAGCCAAGTAGAGGTGAGCTTCTTCACAAACGGATTGAACAACTTCTTGCTTTGGTAGGCGTCAGCGGCTTTGCGAATTACTTCCGCTTGCGTTGGGTAAGGGTGAATCGTGTTAGCGATCGCGCTCAATCCTACCTTACTAACCATCGCCAGCGTCACTTCATTAATCATCTCCCCCGCATGACGGGCGACAATCGTTGCTCCCAAAATCTTGTCGCTTCCCTTCTTCAGATGTACCTTCGCAAATCCTTCCGTCTCGCCGTCTATAATTGCCCGATCCACTTCATCTAACTCAAAGCAGAAGGTATCAATCTCCATCCCCTGCTCTTGAGCATCCTGTGCAGACATCCCCACATGGGCAATCTCTGGAGCGGTGAAAGTACACCACGGCATGACGAGAGAACTAAGTTTTTTGCGTCCAATTCCAAAAACCGAGAATAGCGCATTCTGAATGACAATTCGCGCTGCCGCATCAGCTGCGTGAGTAAACTTCTGCTTCATCGCCACATCACCAACCCCATAGATGCGCGGATTGGTCGTTTGCAGGTAATCGTTGATCGTTATACCCTTTTTCTTGTCATACTCAACACCAACAGCGTCAAGATTTAATCCTTCTACGCTGGGGGCGCGTCCTACAGCCACCAAAATCTCGTCCACTGTCACGGTTTCAGTTTTGCCATCGATTTCGTAGTGGAGGACTTTTTCTGCAACAGGGCGTTCAACGCGTTGGGTTTTCGCGTTTAAAATGACCCGAACGCCTTCTCGAATCAACGTCTGTTGGATAATCTCCGCCGCATCTGCATCAACGCGTTCTAGTAGGCGTGAACCCTTTTGCAGCAACACCACCTCGGAACCTAGGCGCTGAAACGTCTGGGCTAACTCGCAGCCAATGTAACCGCCGCCGATGATAGCGAGGCGTTTGGGACGTTCGGTGAGGGAAAATACCGTCTCGTTGGTGAGATATCCTACTTCTTTTAATCCTTCAATGGGCAGTTCTACAGCTCGCGAACCTGTAGCAATTACCGCCTTTTTAAAGCGCAGAGTTTTCCTCCCCACCTCTACCGTGTCAGAACCAGAAAAACGCGCTTCCCCAAGAAAAACATCGACGCCAAACTCCTGCGTAAAGCGCTTGGCAGAGTCGTTACTGCTAATATCCGCACGTACCCGTCGCAGCCGTTCCATAACCGCCGGAAAATCAACCGTTGTCCCCTCCGGAACGCAGACACCATACTGCTGGGCATTCTCTACCTCTGCCACAGCGCGAGCCGAGCGAATCACTGCCTTTGAAGGCACACAACCGACATTCGTGCAATCGCCGCCCATGAGATGCTTTTCAATTAAAGCCACCTTCGCACCCAAAAGTGCTGCCCCGGCTGCTGTTACCAGTCCAGCTGTACCAGCGCCAATTACTACTAAGTTATAACGAGGTGCTGGTATGGGGTTTACCCAGTCGGGAGGATGAAGGTTGGAAACCAAGGTTTGGTTATGAACATCCATCGGGGGAACTTTAACCGATGCGATCGCGGGCTTTGGCATTAATAACTTCTCCTGAGAATACAGACTTAACTCTGTCTTCCCTAACGTACCATCAGTTTTTTGCAGTAGTGGAATAAAAAGTAAGGATAAATACTTAGTGAAATTTGGCGATCGCTCTAATTATTTAATGCTACTACTCTTAAAATCTCGCCCAGTTATCTTTGTTTGGAGCGGCAAACTAAACTGTTCGCAAAAAAGGTAGCACTAAATCAAAGTGGCAGCCTTAGCGTCGTGACAATCATTATTGAACTTCGCCTGCTTGCTCATACTCCTTATTTAGATAGAGCGATCGCCCTGTTAAAGGTATTTATCCTGGTAAGACTTTTGCATCATTTCCACCAGAATTTACAGTAACCTCCTTTTATTCCTCGTCTCCTGCATTCCCACTAGCTCGCTGAGTAGCCGCACGATTCTCCGGACTTTCTTCTCTGGCTCGTCTTGCATCCTCTCCTTCACCAAGAATTTCTTCTGGGTCTATTTCAAGTCCGGCAGCAATATCAAGACTATCATTAGCGTTGGTATTAGGTTTTGCTGAGTGACCTTTATGACTAGCCTGTCCACCTGGCATAAATAGTTTCTCCATTTTGTTAACTAAAGATACTTCAGCTTAGATGCACTTCTTATGAGGAATACCCTATCTAGAGACTTAAATTGTCTAGGTCTCTAATAAGTTCTTTATAGAAAATTTACTGCCATAGCAAGAGATACCGAAATCGGCTTTTTATCTCTCGCTTACTGGCAATTGTTACGGGGATATAGCGTTAAGTAAGACAAGGTAAATGATTAAAGGCTTGTAGTCAGGACTTTAGCCCTGACTACGGAACAATTTAAAAAAATCACCTTACAACACAATTTTTGATTTATTGTTGCCTACTTACTTCTTACTTTTCGGAATTTGCAGCGATCGCCTCATTTTGAAATGAATTTCTCTTTTTCTAGAGAAATCAAACAATACTCAAGGTTAACTAAACCAATCAAATTGACAATACTATTGGTAAATTTTACGGTTTCTTCTTAAAAAATTAGCAAGGAAATTTGTTACTCTTCTGCGACCAGTAATCAGGACACTCATTGGCTTCTGTACTGAGAACTTTAGAGGGATGCACAGCACATTTAAGATAGTGATTATTTTCAAAAAATCGACAACTTAAACAGGGATACTTGCAAGCCTTTTCTAGGGGATTAGGTTTGCTACGTAAGCTCTTCCATACATTGAGTGGGACAAGAAAAAGCAAAGCCCAAGCTATTAGCGTTAGGTAAAGCGGAGTCCACAGAAGCCCTTCATTAGCAATTGTCACCTGATCATGACTTGTTTTAGCCGGAGATTCCTCTATCCGCTCTACTACCTGAAAACTATTCTCTCCTGCCAGATCTTGATTTGGAATTTCCTTGCCTTCCATCTTACTTAATCTCTAACGTCTTATTAACATCTTAATTCATTCTAAAAAAACCTAAGAAGCTCAGTCTAATTTTGTAACTTTTTTGGGGCGAAAATCACTTTAATTAAACTAATGCCTGAGATTAAATAAAATTCTAAGTAAAAATTGAAACTTTTAATAGTCTTCTGAGGGAATAATACTTTTTCTCTTCCACTGCGACTTCTACCTAAAGCAGGGGACTGATCTGTGAATTAATTGTAGCTATGTATACAACAATCCTACACATTAGAATCTATAGTCGGTGTCAGACAAATTTCTCCTAAAAAAGGGTATAAAATCGCCTTCTATCTTTAGGAGGATGAAACAAAAAAGAGTTACTGATGCCCTAACAGCTCAATATTGTCTTGAAGGAAAGAAAAACCCTCACCCTAAAGCCCTCTCAATCAGGGAGAAAGGGCTTTAAGGTCAGGGCTTCATGGCGTCAACACTAGTTTCCCTATTCTTGGTCTACTGCGTTGTATTCAGAATGTGACCAATCATCTTCCTATCGAGCAACTTGTTAAATGATGGTGCCATCGGTAATCTTGGCATTCTTCAGCACAACGACAATACCGTTACGGATGAAAAAGCCTTCGTCTTCACGTTCGGCTTCCTCAACTCTGTCCTTATTAATAATTTGCACATGGCGACCAATACGGGCATTTTTGTCAATAATGGCGCGGCGAATGGTAGTTTCTTCGCCAATGCCTAGTGGAACACCGCCTTCTTGTAAACCGGATTGGCGTTCAGCAAACGGCTCATAGAAGTCAGCCCCCATAATCAGGGCATCTTCGATGGTACAGCCTGCTTCTATACGAGAACGGATTCCTAATACGGAGTTAGTAATCCGGCATTGTTTAAGGATGCAGCCTTCCCCAATGATGGATTCTGTCACCCGGCTATCTAGAAGCTTAGTGGGAGGTAAGTAACGAGCACGGGTATAAATCGGGGCTTTTTCGTCGTAGAAGCTAAAGGGTGGCTGAGGTTGGCGTGTCAGTGCCAAGTTAGCGTTGTAGAACGCTTCAATGGTTCCAATGTCTTCCCAGTAGTCATCAAATAGGTAGGCTTGGATATTATGGTCGTCAGCAGCACCGGGAAGAATTTCCTTACCAAAGTCGGTTTGATCGGGAAACTGATTGAGTAACTTCATCATTACATCGCGTTTGAAGACATAAATCCCCATGGAGGCGATGTAAGGACTTTTTTTCGCCTGTTCGGCGTCAAGACCTAGGGTTGTTGTATCAACCTGCATCTTTTTCAGGGCGTCCCCTTTGGGTTTTTCGCTGAAATCGACAACTCGTCCGGTATCATCGATTTTCATCAAACCAAAGTCTGATGCCCGCTTTTCGTCGATAGGAACCACTGATAGTGTGATATCTGCTCCGGTTTCGCGGTGGCGCTGCACAAACTTACGGTAGTCCATCCGGTACAGGTGGTCGCCGGAGAGAATCAAGTACTCATCAATGTCCCACTCTTGGAATAGCCAGAGATATTGCCGCACAGCGTCAGCCGTACCTTGGAACCAACTGGGGTTTTCGGCGGTTTGTTGGGCAGCGAGTACCTCCACAAAGCCATCGGTAAAGCCAGAAAAGCTATAGGCGCGGGCAATGTGGCGGTTGAGGGAGGCTGAGTTGAATTGGGTTAGGACATAGATTTTATAAATTTCTGAATTGATGCAATTACTGACTGGGATATCAATTAAGCGGTACTTTCCGGCTAGGGGAACAGCAGGTTTTGCCCGTAGTTTTGTCAGGGGATAAAGGCGAGTTCCCGCGCCGCCACCAAGAATAATTCCTAAGACCTTCTTCACAAAAAACCTCTCTACTAGTTGTCGAGTTTCAAATTCAGTGTTTGAGTTGGGAGTAGTGGTTGGCGATCGCTTCAGGAGGAAGTAAACCACCACCACTTTTTTTTGGCGTTATTGCAATGCCGTATCCATCAAAATTTGTTGAGCGCTTTGTGCATTGGTTCCGTCAGCCGGATGCCGTTGAATGTAGCGTCCATCAGGTTGCAAATCCCAAGCTTGACGGTTGTCTGCTAGCATAATCCCCATAATTTCTTGCAAATCTTTAGCAATTTCTGGGTCTTCTACGGGGGTAATTGCTTCTACCCTGCGGTCGAGATTCCGGGGCATCCAGTCTGCACTTCCGATATAAACCTCCTCTTGACCTCGGTTGTGAAAGTAAAAAATACGTGAATGTTCTAGGAATCGACCAATAATGCTCAAGACACGAATGTTGTCGCTGACTCCTTCAACACCGGGACGCAGACAGCAAATGCCGCGCACAATCAAATCGATTTGGACACCTGCTTGAGATGCTTCGTAGAGGGTGGCAATAAGCTGCGGGTCTACTAAGGCATTCATTTTGGCAACGATACGACCGCTTGCGCCGGAGCGGCAGTTTTCAATTTCCCGATTGATCAAGAACATCATGCGATCGCGCAAGTTGACAGGTGCCACCATCAGCTTACGGTAAGACCGTTGCCGGGAGTAACCCGTTAAGAAATTAAATAAATCTGTTAAATCTGCTCCTAAGTCTTCACGACAGCTCAAAAGCCCTATATCGGTGTAAATCCGCGCTGTCTTGGGATTATAATTTCCCGTGCCGATATGGACGTAGCGCCGAATCTCATTGTTTTCGCGACGCACCACCAGCACCACCTTCGTGTGTGTCTTTAACCCCGTCACTCCGTAGACAACATGCACCCCAGTACGTTCTAGCTTCCGCGCCCAGGTAATATTGTTTTCTTCATCAAATCGCGCTTTCAACTCCATCAGTACGGCAACTTGTTTGCCATTCTCCGCCGCTGCAATCAAGGCACTGAGAATAGGGGAATCCCCTGACGTCCGGTACAATGTCATCTTAATTGCCAAGACATTCGGGTCATGAGCCGCCGTGGTGATAAAGCGCTGCACTGTTCCTGAAAAGGAATGATAGGGGTGGTGCAGCATCACATCCGAGTTGCGAATCACCGAAAAAAAGTCTTTCTCTTCATCCGCTTCTGCATGTCGTAGTCGCGGTGGCAACACAGGAGTCCACGGCGGGTCTTGGAGTTCCGCAATCGATAACTCCATAAAGCACATCAAATCGGATAACCCTAGCAGGCTTTCTACCTCATAAATATCCTTTTGGGCTAGTCCCAGCTCCCGCATCAGAGTGACCCGTACTGGCTCTGGTGTTGAGGTGTGAATTTCTAGACGGACAGTCGAACCTCCGAGGCGGCGTTTTCGCAACTCCTGCTCAATTGCCAACAGCAGATCATCGGCTTCATCTTCTTCGACTGCCAAATCAGCGTTGCGGGTAATACGAAACGGGTGATACTCTTGGATGTTCATCCCTGGAAACAACGCCTCCAGGTTATGAGCAATCACCTGTTCTAAAGGCACACCTGTCCAGAGGGCAGGACGACCCTTTTGCCGTTGCCGCAACTCCTCGGGTAAGGGGATAAATCGGGGCAATACTTTCGGCACTTTCACCCGTGCAAATAACTCTTCTCCTGTTTCTGGGTCTTTGATCACCACGGCTAAATTTAAGCTGAGGTTGGAAATGTAGGGGAAGGGGTGGGACGGGTCAACCGCTAGGGGGGTCAGAACCGGAAAAATTTGCTCCTCAAAGGTATTTTGCAAATAAGTGCGCTGTTCCTGGTTCAAGTCCATGTAGTCGAGAAGATGAATGCCTTCTCGTATTAGTTGGGGTCGCAGGACTTTCTCAAAATGCTGATGCTGTTGCGTTACCATCGGACGCAACAACTTACAAATTGCCTTTAGTTGTTCACTGGGGGTACGACCATCCGGTGTCAGCTTGCTGACCTTCGCAGCTACCTGTTGCTTCAAACCTGCAACACGCACCATAAAAAATTCATCTAAATTTGAGCTAAAAATGCTCATAAACTTGAGACGTTCCAACAGCGGCGTCCGAGGGTCGATCGCTTCTTGTAAGACTCGGTTGTTAAACTCTAGCCAGCTAAGTTCCCGATTAAAGTAGTATTGCGGGTCTCTAAGGCTAATTTCTGTGACAGTCGTTTTCGATTTCGGCATGATTTTGAGTTGGCACTGTCTTGTTACCGCTCGATTGATGGCAACTACAACAAATTGTTGACGAGTTTTGTGCCGTGCCACGCGATCGCTCGTAGCACTTCACTAATGGCTGATGAACTAGCACGGAAGCTAAATCTCCGCTTAATCCTAACCCGATCCCGATCCCTGTAAAACCTATCGTTTGATAGGAATACTGAAGTAGCGATATTTTTTAATAATGGAATAGCTTTGAGTTGCAATATTGTTTCACTGGCACCTTAACAGCTTGAGGCAAAGAAATCGTTAAGGCTGGTTCTGTTTAGGTGACAACGTTGACAAGTTTCGGCTATTCAGGAACGCCAGTGGTGGAAAACCGCCGTAAACTCGGTATTTTTAAAGGGATAGGGGAGGCAACGCGCACCTCTGGGGAGATGAATGTTTAAATCGACTTACTCAAGCCTTCCGGTTCAGTACGAATTCCAGCTACAAGCCCGATGCGATCGCACGGAAGCTTACAATTTGCCGGATTGGTATTCCTTCGGCAACATTTCCCCGGCAATTAATAACTACGGGAATGTCGCCTTCAAGATATTAGGAGCTTGGAATCAAGCCATTTGGTATGGAAGTGCAAGTACGGGGAGGATCGTCCATACCGGAGCCAGGGGCGCTTGTTTCAGCGGAGTCTCCTTGAATAACCGGGAATGTTTAGTTTGGGAACAGTTGCGATCGCATCGTAACGGCATCTGGCAGTACGAGGTGTCTACCAATACCACGACTCAACTGACCAGCGAACCCCAAGGAAGCTGCGGCTGGACGGCAGCAACCCTTAACGATCAGGGGATCATTGCCTTTCGGGCTAAATTTTCCGGCTCCTACGGCTTTGCTACCTACACCACTCCCTCAGAAACAACCGCAATTTTTGCCTTGACAGGGGACTTAGACGCCAGCAGTATTTATTCCTTTCTATTTCTCCCCTCCTTTAATAATCAAGGGCAGATTGCCGCAAAAGTACGCCTAGGGAAACCAGGAGCAATTGGGGATGAGCGACCCGATCAAATCCGGATCTTTGACGCCGATGGCTATTCCCGCTTGGTTGTGGCGAACCAAAATCATGACGCAGACTCACCCTATCAAAGCTTTGACAACAGCCTCGACTTCAACGACAACGGAAAAATTGCCTTCATCGCTACCCTAAAATCCGGTCAGCGTGCCGTTTTGCGGTTTGATGGCAACAAAACAGAATTAATCGCCATTGAAGGGGACGGACAGCTCTCACAAATCGAGCGTTTCCCACCCCGATTGAACAATCAAGGTTTGGTAATTTTCCGTGGCTTTGATGCCGCAGGCTTACGAGCTATCTGGGCAGGTAATGGCATCACTCTCCATAAAGTAGTGACAGCAAGAGATATTGTCCCCACCGACAAAGGGGAGTTGCGCCTAGCACGACCGGACAATAATGCCGTGTTTATCGGCTTACCCGACCTCAACGATCAGGGGGAGATTGTCTTTGCCGCCTCTTTGGCTGACCCAAACCACACCAGCACAGGCTTCGGAGCCGGGTTATTTGTCGCACGCTCTTGAGTCGGTGAGTAGACCTCTTGCATAAGTCGAATAGACCCCCCTTAATCCCCCCTTACTAAGGGGGGAGACTTGAAATCTTGCCCCCTCCCCTTACTAAGGGGAGGGTTGGGGAGGGGTCTGGTACATTTTTGCAAGAGGTCTAGTCCTGAGTCCTGAGTGGGAAGAAAGTATAAAGGGTGAAGTATGAAGGATGAAATAGGCGATTGGAGTAATGGCTAATCGTCATCAATTTTTCTCTCCCTCGCACCCCTGCACCCCTGCACCCCTGCTGCCCATCTCCCCCGCACCCCTGCACCCCTGCACCCCCGCACCCCTGCTTCCCCGCACCCTAACCTTCTGTAAGCTAAAATGCAAGCAGGATGAGCATTTCATCAAATTTAGTGCGGCATGATCGAAACACTTTCTACGCGACTTTACGAACTTGAGCAATTCGCTGATTCTCTCGTCTCAACGCAACTGACGCATCTGAGTTGGCTCAGTGTCGCGGTAATTTTTGGGGCGGGACTGCTTACGAGCCTGACGCCTTGTATGCTTTCTATGCTGCCAATTACGATTGGCTACATCGGCGGCTACGAAGCCAAAGGACGGTTGCAAGCCGCTGTGCAATCCACTTGGTTTTCTCTCGGTCTTGCTACCACCCTGGCAGGGTTAGGTATCCTCGCGGCGTCTTTGGGGCGAGTTTATGGGCAAGTTGGGGTGGGTTTGCCAATTGTTGTGAGTCTGATTGCGATTTTAATGGGGTTGAATTTGCTGGAAGCATTACCCCTACGCTTGCCTTCCTTTGGAGGAATGGAATGGATTTCTAAAGATTTGCCAGAAGGTGTGCGCTCTTATTTAATCGGTTTGACGTTTGGAGTGGTGGCATCTCCTTGTAGTACGCCCGTATTGATAACCTTGCTGGCATGGGTGTCGAGAACGCAGGATTTAGTATTAGGTGGTGCGATGTTGCTGGCTTATACGGCGGGTTATGTTGCCCCGTTGATTCTAGCCGGGACGTTTACGGCATCGATTAAGAAGTTGCTAGAATTACGCCGCTGGTCTGGTTGGATTACTCCGGCGAGTGGGGTACTTTTGGTCGGGTTTGGCGTTTTTTCCCTGCTGTCTCGGCTTCCTCTCAGGATTTTTTAGCTAGATGGAGGAGAATGAGCAAGCGCCAACTGTTGAGAGGGCAGCGCCTGTTGGTTCTATTGTTGTTTTTAATTAGTCATGACGTTAAAAGATTCGTTTTCAACAAAATTATTTAACTTGGCGTTAGCTCCACAACAGTTTTTCCGGCAGCAGGTTTTACCTGTGCTGGCAGATTTGCGGTTGGCAATTGTGTTGCTGCTAGCGATCGCGCTTTTTAGTATTAGTGGCACCGTCATTGAACAGGGTCAGTCGCTGGCGTTTTACCAGGCAAATTATCCTGAAGACCCCGCCTTATTTGGCTTCCTGAGTTGGAAAGTTCTTTTAACCCTAGGGCTAGACCATGTGTATCGAACTTGGTGGTTTCTCGCCCTGTTGGTGTTGTTTGGTAGCAGCCTCACGGCTTGTACGTTTACCCGACAGTTTCCCGCCCTAAAAGCGGCTCGTCGCTGGCAGTTTTACAAAGAACCCCGACAGTTTCAAAAACTTGCCCTCAGTGCTGAACTAGAGACAGGGTCTTTGGATTCTTTAGCCCAGTTACTAGAAAAACGGCGCTACAAGATATTTCGGGAAGGGAATACTCTCTACGCCCGCAAGGGAATTGTTGGGCGCATTGGCCCTATTGTTGTTCATGCCAGCATGTTGATTATTTTGGCAGGGTCAATTTGGGGCGCGATGACAGGCTTTGTGGCTCAGGAAATGGTTGAGAGTGGTAAAGCGTTTCAGGTCAAAAATATCATTGATGCTGGCCCTTGGGCATTACCGCAAATTCCTAAGGATTGGGGAATCGGGGTGAATCGCTTCTGGATTGACTACACTCCAAGTGGAGGTATCGACCAGTTTTACTCGGATTTGTCGGTTCTAGATCAAAATGGGCAGGAAGTTGACCGCCAAACCATTCACGTCAACAAACCCCTACGCTATCAGGGCGTTACCTTCTACCAGACTGATTGGGCGGTAGGGGCTGTGCGGATACAACTTAACAACAGCCCGATTTTCCACCTGCCAATGGCACAGTTAGATACTGGCGGAAAAGGTCGGCTTTGGGGAACTTGGGTTCCGACTAAACCTGATTTAAGTGCAGGTGTGTCTCTACTGGCGCGAGATTTGCAAGGAACGCTGCTGATTTATGACACCGCAGGTCAGTTAGTGTCTACTGTTCGCCCTGGTATGGAGACCCAAATTAACGGAATTACCTTAAAAGTCAAGGAAATTATTGGCAGCACTGGCTTACAAATCAAAGCCGATCCGGGCATCCCCTTTGTATATACGGGTTTTGGCTTGCTGATGGTGGGCGTGATTATGAGCTATGTTTCCCATTCTCAGATTTGGGCATTGCAAAAAGGCGATCGCGAAGCATCCCCTGAGGGCTATCACTTCTATGTCGGTGGTAGGACTAACCGCGCCCAAGTGGTGTTTGAGCGAGAAATCGTGGAGGTTTTGGAGCGCTTAAGCGAACCGCAGGAAGAGTATAAGGTGGCAGCGGAATCTATTTTGTCTACCCCGCCTGTGTAACGATAAGCTGCTACGTCCTGAGGATTGTCTTCACTTGCAGGCGTTATATCTGGCTCTACCTGATCAATGTCCGGTCGTCTTAGCGATCGCTGGCTCGCCTCCAGACGGCTCAATTCAGGCTCCTGTAGACACTTCAGATGTGATACTCTACTCAAAAGCGTTTGTTTCTCAAGAAAACCGGAGAAGCGCGATCGCCCAAAGGGCACACCGAAAATCGCTTTTAGCGGGTGATGGAGTTCACCCTAACCGCCGAGACTAGCTGATGCGCTAGTTATTCAGGCTGATGGCTCCTACTGTTCTGGTTTGTATGCCAGAGAGTAGGGGGTTTTTCGTCTAATCACTCTCTTACTCCTCTGGCGCTCAGGATGCGTAACGAGTTGACCGAGGAGAGAGAAAAAATATGTTAGCCAGTGCGCTATGGGTTTTGGTGGGCGGCTTTTTTGCGGGGCAACTTGCCCGACGATTGGGCGCACCACCGCTAATTGGGATGATTTTGATCGGCATTGTCCTCGGATCTCAAGTTGCCAATGCGATCGCCCCTGAAGTTTTAGACGCTGCTGATGATCTGCGAATCGTCGCCGTCACGATCATTTTGATGAAAGCAGGCTTGGGACTAGACCGGGAGAAACTGGCACAGCAGGGAACCGTCGCCTTGAGGTTAGGATTTTTACCCGCGTCCGTAGAGGCGGTGGTAGTAGCGATCGCCTCCATGTTCATGTTCAACTTTGACTTTCTCACTGGTCTATTACTGGGCTGTGTAGTTGGGGCAGAATCACCAGCGGTAATTGTTCCGGCAATGTTGCGGCTCAAAAGTCTCGGATGGGGCGTGACAAAAGGCATTCCCGATGCAATTTTGACAGGGAGTGCTTTGTCAGATGTCTTGCTGCTGTTAGTATTTGCTCTGCTGCTCAACTTCCTAGGGCAAGGTGGTGCAGAGTTAGTCAAATTACCCGGTGGACTGAGCCTATCTCCCTTGCAGCTCCTACCCTTTCAGGTGGTGCTGGAAATTGGTTTGGGATTGGCGGCTGGCTTTCTAGCTGCGAAATTACTGGTGTTGCTGTTAGTCAAGCAAAACTGGACGCGCAATGCCGTTCAAGACATGATCATTGCCGCCAGTGTGGCGCTATTTCTGGTTGTGTTTACAGGTGTGTTTCCCTATTACTCCGGCTATCTAGCCGTGATGGCAATGGGATTTTTTTTAATTGAGTTTGATCCTCCACTGGCTCGATTGATTCGGGGTGGGTTTGATGTCCTGTGGGCGGTAGCAGAGATTGTCTTGTTTGTCTTGCTGGGTGCAAGCATTCAGCTTCAGGTGTTAGGGGATGTACTGTTACCCGGTCTGCTGCTGCTGGTGATTGGGTTAGTGGTGGGACGGGGGATCGGCTGGTATCTCTCGACTGTGGGCAGCAATTGGACTGGGAAGGAAAAGGTGTTTTTGCTACCGGGAAATATGGCGAAAGCAACGGTGCAGGCGGCGATCGGTGCATTACCTCTGGCAGCAGGGATTGCAGGAGGGGAGATTATTTTAGCGATCGCTGCACTCTCCATTCTCACCACAGCTCCCCTTGGAGCCTGGGCAACTATCGTCTTTGCGCCCAAACTGCTAGAAAAGGGAGAGGTAGACCCCACCAAAGTAGCGGTTACAGGCCGTCCTGTATTTTTAGCAGCGGTGGATACCTCACCACTAGCCGCTGATGTCTTGACCAAAGCGGCTGACCTAGCTCGACGCAGTCATGGTGAGATTCTTGTTTTACATATAGACAATGTGGGAGACGAGCAAGCCGTCAAGGAATTACGGGAACAGACACAGCTGTTCCTATCTGATATTCGCTACGAATTCATGAGGCGATCGGGCACTGTACCAGAGGAGATTGTCCGTGTGGCGGAGGCTCGTCGAGTCACTGATGTCGTCATCGGTAAACGTGGTCATCAACGGGAAAATGTGCTGGTGGGGTCGGTTTCGCAAGCGGTTTTGGAAAGCAGTGCCATTCCCGTGATGATGGTCGAGAGAAAAGGTACTCAAGCAAATACAAAACCCGATCTCAGCCAGAACGCCGTAAGTAAGCGAGAATAAATCAAACTCTGTATGGCTAATAGCTAGCCGTTATTAATTTTTCTCCCCCTCATCTCCCCTGCTCCCCTGCTCCCCCGCTCCCCTGCTCCCCTGCTCCCCTGCTCCCCTGCTCCCCTGCTCCCCCGCTCCCCTGCTCCCCCGCTCCCCCGCTCCCCCGCCTCCTCTGCCGCTGTCTCTCTTCCTGACGCGCTTTCTTTTCCGGCGTGAGGCTGTCAAAACAATCAGGGCAAGAAATCCCCTCCTCGTACTTCGGCGAAGCCTGATCAGCCTCAGAAATCGGATGTCCGCAACTGAGACACTGTTGGTATGTTCCTTCTGCCAAACCTTGCTGAACAGCAACGCGCTCATCAAAGACAAAGCATTCCCCTTCCCAGAGGCTTTCTGCGGCGGGGATTGTTTCTAAGTATTTGAGAATTCCGCCTTTGAGGTGATACACCTCTTCAAACCCCTGACTAAGTAGATAGGAGGTGGCTTTTTCACAACGAATTCCTCCCGTACAAAAGAGGGCAACCTTTTGATGTTGCGTCGGGTCGAGATGATTTTGAACGTAGTCAGGAAATTCTCTAAAGGATTCAGTTTGCGGGTTTTTTGCCCGCTTAAATGTGCCAATCTTCACCTCATAGTCGTTGCGGGTATCAACCACGACTACCTCAGGATCGTCAATCAGGTCGTTCCACTCTTGCGGACTGACATATGTTCCTACTTGTTGGGTTGGGTCAGCTTCTGAGACGCCGAGACTGACAATTTCCTTCTTTAACCGGACTTTCAGTCGCTCAAAGGGAGGAGCCGTGGTGTAAGACTCCTTCGCTTCTAAGTCTGCTAAATGAGGATCAGCACGCAGAAAGGCGAGGGTGGCATCAATTGCTAAACGAGAACCCGCGATCGTGCCATTAATGCCTTCTTCCGCCAGCAGGATTGTCCCTTTGATGCCCTGCTGTTGGCAGTAAGACAGCAGGAGTTCTTTCTTCTCGGCAAAATCCGGCAGTTTGACAAATTTATAAAATGTAGCAACAACCTGGTTCATGCTCGCCTGCAAACAGTTTTTGCAGTATTCCCTTCCGTTTGTACTAGATCTACTTTATCGATTCTCAGGTTTTTTCTAGATATTTCTTGCCAAAGTCAGTGGAAAAGGTATAATAGGGATCGTGGGTTCAAAAACCGACAGGTTTCGGGGGTTTAGCTCAGTTGGTAGAGCGCCTGCTTTGCAAGCAGGATGTCAGCGGTTCGAGTCCGCTAATCTCCATTAAATAAATTTGTACGTTCGCCAAATTATTGTCGCTATTAACGGATTGGTGTCGTAATTCGCAATCGGCTGAGGATTTGAAGCGGAGAGGGCAGCAGAAGCGATCGCGCTAAGTGCACCAAACTTACTAAGTTTGGGTATTCGCTAAGTGTCCAAAACTCACTCAAGTCTTTCATCTGGAAGTGAATTGGTTCTATATGCCTGATCAGGATGATTCGGTTGGTCAGGATATTTAAGTTCCAGTAAATCCTGTAAGAGCAAGAACTTTACATAGTGATTCCGGATGCTGTCTGGTTTGCGTTCCAATAGGTCAGCTAATGTTCGGAGTGATAGGTAATGTTCGGAGCAGAGTTGTAGAATGACTTTCTCTACTAAGCTCTTGTTTACGCGACCTTTCTCACGGACAGGAGTGGCAATCTCTTGCAAACGTTTGTAGTGTTCGGAGTTTGGCTCGTAATGTTCGGAGCTTGGCTCGTAATGTTCGGAGCTTAACTCGTAATGTTCGGAGCTTGGGAACAGTGAAAGCAAATCAGATTGACGCTGGTTTGGGAGAGTATAGTGGGTGCCACGACCACGACCAAATTGTTCAAGCCAGCCCTTATTCACTAAGCGCTTAAGACATTCACCAATTTCTCTGGGGTGCTCTTGTGTGTAACGC
Organism: Kastovskya adunca; assembly: GCF_059505785.1. Taxonomy (NCBI): domain Bacteria; kingdom Bacillati; phylum Cyanobacteriota; class Cyanophyceae; order Coleofasciculales; family Coleofasciculaceae; genus Kastovskya; species Kastovskya adunca. Next base: position 222,929 of record NZ_JCACLG010000021.1, read on the forward strand.
TGAACACCCATGTTATTAATCTCGCCAGAGCGGTGGGCTAGCACTAGGACGATTCGGTCTATCTCTGTCAAGTTAAAATAATCATCCCCCACAATTTCCTTTAATTCCCTTTCAACATCTTCAGGAATTAAACTGAGCATTGGCAGGTCAACGGATGTCACTTCTAGGTCTAGTTTTTCTGAAACAAGGGGAATCAACCATTGCTGTTCTCTCCAAGCACGGAGAATTTTCTCGAAGCCAGAGCCTGCCTTCTCTCCTAAGCCCAGCATTTGAAACATTTTTTGTAGGTTGGGGTTACGAGCATCGCTAACACCACCTTCATAAAGACGCTGAAGAAGGATTCTCAAACGACCGGGATTAGAGAATAAAAAACGGTCTGAGATTTTAATAACTACGATAGGGCGTGTAGATTGATGGTCGGCATGGATGAGAGTATTGACTAAAGCTTCTCGCAGTGCCTCATGCACATGGGTTTCACCCCGGCGCACAGCGTCTTTGTCAAGTTGAAATGGGACATCTAAGTCATTTACTAAGCGACCATATACCCGATAGTAAAAGTTAAACAGATTTGGTTCCCATCTTCCATCGAGCGTCAGGCGATAAGTCCACCGTGTCTCTGGGTCGTCAGAAAGCCGCTCCTGGTAATCAATCTGGTAGTGAGGCAGGAAATCTTGGATACTGCGCTCACGACCAAACATCAGTAAACCAGCTAGTGTTAGCCCTTCTTTCCCTGTAGTGCGATCGCGACGCCAACCACCTAGCTGACAGAGCAGATTGCGATCGTCTAGTGCCAGCCAAGGATGATCGGGTTCCCTAGAACTAAACCGTTGGCGAAATGATTTCAATGTTTCTTGGTCGAGGTCAGTAAGGTCAAACCCTTCTAAAATCTGAAAGTCTTGAGCATCCTTACTGGCATCCCGTAGCATCTGCCACACTTCCTCTTGAGTGCAGCGGTAATCTCCCTCATAATTACGCTTGTAGGTGCCAGTCATGGGGTTATTGTTGATATACACAGGTCGCTGGGTACGTGCAGCTCTGGGTACCCAAATAGTGATTAGGCTGTGTCCATCAACCTTTAAAACTTGCACATTAGAGTTGGAACAGATTGGGGCATTGAGCTTTTGTGGATTATTATGAATATCCCAGAAGTTTTTCTGTGCGCCATTGGGGTTGCGTACCCCAGAAATTACAAGCCTGCCCTTACTCTCACTTACACCGAGAACAATATAGCCTCCGTCTGTATTGGCAAAGGCGGATACTGTTTCCCACAAATCTTTTGGTAATCCACCATCGGCAGACTTGAACTCAATGTCTTGGTCTTCTCCGAGGTCTAGATGTTGTAGTAACGTTTCTACATCCATTCAAGTGAAAAATAGGTGGTAGACACTCCAGGCAGCAAAAATTGCCTTCTACCATTCTAGTTTTAGCCTCTGGTTGAGTTTTGCGAATGTACAACGGATTTAGGGAAATTGACACCGGAAGAGGGCAATCCCTGTAAAATAAATCCGACCTTGCTTATAGTTGGTAGCCAATGGGCATTGACCCAAACGTTCTTGCAACATTAGACAACCCACGAACCGTCATTGGTGTTGATTTAGGGGGAACAGCAATTAAGCTGGGGCGGTTTGCTGAGGATGGTGCTTGCTTGCAGTCCTTGACGATACCGACGCCTCAACCTGCGACTCCAGAAGCGGTGGTAGAAGTGATGGTAGAGGCGATCGCGTCTCTCAATACGGCTACACAACCCGCCATGGCGATTGGGATTGGGACTCCTGGCCCGGCTGATGCTGAGGGGAGAATTACCAGAGTGGCAATTAATCTGGCAGGGTGGAAGGATGTGCCCTTAGCTGATTGGTTGGAAGCTCGGCTGGGTTGCCCAACCATATTGGCAAACGATGCTAATTGTGCGGGTTTAGGAGAAGCTTGGTTAGGAGCAGGTCAAAAATTTCGCAATTTGATTTTGCTTACCCTCGGTACGGGAGTTGGGGGCGCAATTATTTTAGATAACCAGCTTTTTGTGGGTGCTAGAGGAGCGGCGGGGGAGTTGGGGTTAATTACCCTTAACCCAGATGGGCCACCCTGTAATAGTGGTAATCAAGGTTCTCTAGAGCAGTATCTTTCGATTCAAGCGATTCGCCGCAGCACAGGCAAAGAACCCGCAGAATTAGGGGCGATGGCGAGGGAGGGGAAACCAGAAGCGATCGCCTTTTGGGAAAGCTACGGGCGCAACTTAGGGGCAGGGTTGGCAAGCCTAATTTATGTCCTCACGCCGGAAGTGGTGGTGATTGGCGGTGGGGTAAGTGCCAGTGCAGAATTTTTCTTTCCCGCTGCGTGGGCAGAAATTGAGCGGCGGGTGCTGCCTAGTTCCCGCGAGGATTTACAGCTACTGACGGCGGAACTCGGCAATCAAGCGGGGATGGTTGGTGCGGCAAAGTTGGCTTGGCAAAAGTTGGGAGCAAGCGGACATCAGCGTTGAAAATGAGTTGAAGGTTGCCTAACCTCCAATTGTGATGGAAGTCTAGAATTTAGATAACTAGTCGGTTATCGAGAACTACATCAAAGGCAAATGTTGAGCGTATCGCTTGAGCAAGGGCAACAAGGTAGTGAGAGTCTCAATCCTGGGGACTGGTCATGGCGGTTCTGGCTGGCTGTGCCACTCTACCCCTACGGTAGGCGGCGGACACTCCGCAAAGAAGTAGTTAAGGACACCATCTGGACTTTTGACCAGATGCAGGGCATCCTCTACACCGTTGTACCGATTCGGATGAGTGTGGTTAAGCTGGAAAAGGGGGGTCTGCTTGTTTATGCCCCAGTCGCACCAACAAGAGAGTGTATCCGGCTGGTTAAGGAGTTAGAGGCTAAATACGGTGAGGTGAAGTACATCATCTTACCCACTGCTTCTGGCTTAGAACATAAGGTTTTTGTGGGCCCGTTTGCTAGATGTTTTCCTCAAGCGCAGGTTTTCGTGACGGCGAATCAGTGGAGTTTCCCGCTGAATTTGCCGCTGGCTTGGCTTGGCTTCCCCACTAAACGCACTCATGTACTCCCTGAGGCTAGCGGTGATGCCCCGTTTGCCGATGAGTTTGACTACGAAGTACTGAGTATTGATCTGGGACGGGGGTCGTTTGAAGAAGTTGCTTTATTTCACAAGCGATCGCGCACTCTACTAGTCACAGACTCTGTGCTTTCTGTGCAGGAGTTGCCCCCAGAAATTGTCCAGCTTAACCCGTACCCCTTGCTATTTCACGCTAGGGATAATGGGCTTGAGGTGGTTAAAGACAGTGAGGCGAACCGCCGCAAGGGATGGCAGCGCATTTCATTGTTTGCTTTGTATTTCAGTCCCAGCACCTTAGAGACGATTGGACTGGGGCAAGGATTTCGCGACGCCCTCAAAGCACCGGATCGCTCAAAAAAGGCGTATTTCGGTTGGTTTCCGTTCCGATGGAAGAGCGACTGGAGGCAGTCATTCAAGGCACTACGAGGCGGCGGTCGTCTATTTGTGGCACCAATTCTACAGACGTTCATTTTCAACCAAGCACCGAGAGAAGTCCTCGACTGGGCAGACAAGGTGGCTTTATGGAAGTTTCAGCGGATTATTCCCTGCCACTTTGACGCACCTATTGAGGCAAGTCCGCATCAGTTCCGGCAGGCGTTCACCTTCCTTGAGAAGCCTTCTATAGGTGGGGACATAAAAGAGAGTGGAAGTCAGCCTCTACCTGAAGAGGACTTGGAGTTTATCAGGAATCTCGAAGAGAATCTGACCAAGCGCGGCATTACATCGGCAGGGAAGGAATAAGGTGTAGGGGGGTGATTATGGGAAGGGCGCGATCGCAATCCCTTTTCGACATAGCACTTCTTCGCTCACTCAAATTTTGGCGGATGTTCCCCTACCTTCACCCACATCCGACGCACGCGAATCAACTGGGGACGATTCATCTTTAGAGCAGCAATTGTTGCTCGACCAATAGGTGTCAACCCGACTAACTCTGTACCCTCCTAACTCCAGGTAAAATGCTCTTCCCAAACTTGACGATAAGGATGAAACAAAGGAACTGTCTGCTGGGTAGAAGGCGATCGCTTCTCGTACTACTTCAGATTTGGGAGAGTGGAATTTGAAGAGGATAGTGCGATCGCGTATCGTGCCGTAGGCATTCGCTCCAGCTAAAGGAATATAGAATTGAGTCAAGTCTACAAACGGAATGAGTGATTGGAGCGATGAAGACGCTAGCCAAATGGTCTGTGGATGACTATCATCGCATGATCGAAGCGGGAATTTTGCGCGATCGCCGTGTGGAATTGCTAGCGGGTGAAATTGTTGAAATGAGTCCCGAAACGCCGATTGACTACAATACGGCAAGGCGAGGGGCGAAATACCTGGAGGAGTTGCTAGCAGGTAAAGCCGATGTGCGTTTCAATGGTCCGATTGCACTACCTGACTCTGAACCAGAACCGGATATTGCAATTGTTAGATTGCCGGAGTCTGCATACAACGATCGCCATCCTGAACCTGGTGATATCTTTTGGGTAGTAGAGGTTGCTAAGACCAGCCTGAAAAAAGACTTAGATCTCAAAACCTCTATCTACGCTACGGCTGAAATTCAAGAGTATTGGATTTTGGATTTATCTGCTAAGCGAATAATTGTCTTGCGATCGCCTCAGAATGGTCGGTACGTTACACAACAAGTTCTTCGTGAAGGTGCGATTGTACCGTTAGCATTTCCCGATGTTCAGGTATCTGTTGAGAGACTTTTTTCTTGAGTGCGATCGCTTATTTCCTTGAGGCTGTAGCGAGAACTGAGTTTCGTGGAGTGGGCATTGCTCACCCTGCTTTTTCTGCAAAGTATCATAAAAGTAGATTTTAGTAAGGGATGAACATGACTCTAGGAACTAATAAGCAGTCATTTATTATTCGTACAGAGCGAGGACTCACGATCACAGGCACCCGCATCACCCTCTACGATGTTATGGATCATCTTGCAGCAGGATGGACACCCAAGCTCATTCTGAACTGGCTCCCTTTGACAGAAGAACAACTCAATGCAGCACTCTCCTACATTGATTCCAACCGTACTGATGTAGAAGCAGAATATCAAACTGTCTTACAAGCAACCCAAGAGATACGGGAATACTGGGAAGACAAAAATCAGGAACGTTTGGCTGAAATTGCCAAAATACCTCCAAAACCAGGACAGGAAGAGATTTATGCTAAACTCCAAGCCTGGAAAGCGCAGCTTGGACTGACTGCATGATTGTTCTGGTTGATTACAATTTGACAGGTTATGTCGTTTTGTTTCAAGGGACTTTAGCCGCTAACGGTTGGCTTGACCTTCTCTCAATTCGTTTTGTGACGCTGAAAGAGGCGGGACTGGCTGCTGACAGCAATGATCGAATAATTTGGCGGTTCGCGCAATCCAATCAGATGCTTCTTTTGACCGCAAACCGAAACGCAAAAGGTGAGGATTCACTAGAACAAACAATCCGCGAAGAAGGCACCTCTACATCTGTGCCCGTGATTACGATTGGAAATCTGGATAGACTGGTTGAGCGAGAGTATCGGGAGCAGTGTAGTGCCCGTCTAGCTGACATTGTGTTGTCTATTGAAAACTATCTCGGAGTTAGTCGTCTTTTCATTCCGTGAGGTAATTGGTTCTAGCGGGTGATTGTAGCGATCGCGCTCGTACATTTACTCAGGGGCTTTGCTGCACCAAATTCTGTAGAAGCCGATTAGCATAATCTTGACTAATGCGCTCCTGTTCCAGGCGTTTTCGATGAAGTGCAAGATGAGCATATAGAGTTTCTTCTTCGGGGGTCAGATGAGGTAAGGTTTCAGCAATCGCTTCTGCAACAGTAACCGAAAATTCGTGAAAGGTTTCAAATGTTTTTGAATCCATCATAATAGATATTGTTTGAGGGAAATAAGATCGCAGTTGAGAAAGTATTTTAAATCCATCGATATCTAAATCCCCCCAATAGAAGATAGGGCAGAATGATAGCCAATTAGCAGATTTTAGGGTTTGAATAGCATAGCCACTACCAAACAGTGCAAAGCTGTCTTTTAAAAGGGGTAGAGTCAGAAAATTCATTAGATTTTCAGTGATAAAGCAGCGGTGTGTTTCTAAATTCAGTTGTCTAAACTCAGAAAGGGGAACACTGACATCAGAAAAAGGAAAGCCATATTTGATTTTTAAAATTTGATCTAAAATTCTAAGACGAATGAGAGGCTCGCGATACTTTAGAGAAAATCGCTTTTCAAAGGTATTTTCTTTCTCGCCTTCTAAAAACGCAAGTTTGTTAACGGGTAAAATATCCTCTAGAATGCTCCGTAAAATACCTTTATTTTGTTCAATAAATTTTGTATGAACCTGAATGGGTAGTTCTCGAATATAGAGATTAGGTTTGGGGTTATGTTGAAAGTATTGGCAGACTTTGAGTAAGTCATTCCAGCGATCGCTATACTCAATAACTTTTAAAGGGTTTCGGGAAAGCCAATCATTTAGTTCAGGAATTTCTAGCTGAATCAGGTCTATGTCTGCCTTAAATTGTGAAACTTCTTTTTCCTTCTTAATCAGTTTCAAATAATCCTGCTCTGTCTCAATGCTAATACGTTTAGGTAAAGATTGCTGTCCATATTTCTGTGTTCTTCTAGTTTCCAATTCTAGGGTGTAACCATACCCTAAATTATGTTTTGATTTTTGGATTAACTGAGTAACTACTTCGCGTAGAGCAAGGTAGTCTTTTGGAAGAAAACCTACTGAAAATTCTATAGGAAAGAAGCTATTTTCTATAATGATTGAAGTTAAAAATAAAGGATAACGTTGTTCGGATTTTTGTCTGATTTTAGCAGGATCAATCACTATTTTTTTGGAGAAAAGTTTGACGTTTTTGACGATGTTCTTCAATCGATATCGAATTAGTTCGAGAGTAGTTTCCTTCTGATACATTAGAGACAAAATGAAGGCTAGAAATATAAGGCTCAATTACATTTATTTTGTCTTTTGGAGTAACAACTAGGAGTTGAAGATTTAGATTTTTGAAGAGTTCCATTGCGTAACGTGCATTGCCATCATCTGACTTGCTAAATGCTTCATCAATGACAACAAATCGAAAAGATTTATGTTTTATTGTGTCTTGATTTAACCCGAATTGATAAGCGATCGCCGATGCTAGAATAGTGTAAGCCAATTTAACTTTTTGCCCGCCTGACTTTCCAGAAGAGTCTGTATGGTGTTCTTTTTCCGTGTTATCCGATCGGTATCTTTCACTTACTGAAAAATCTAGCCAATTACGAACATCAGTGACTAAGCCAGTCCATCTTTCTTCAGATTTGAAGCGTTCAATTAGACGGGTTTGAATACTTTTAAATCGTTCTTCGTTATCTTCGGCAGTTTGACGAGCAACATCACCGAGACAGGCTTTCAAATCTTCCTTAAAGCCTCGAACGTCAGAGCTACGGGTCGTATCGCAGCACAATTTAATATAGGTAGAATCTGTGTAATCAATTTGTCGTAGAGAGTCATTGAGGTCGTCAATTGCTTGCTGGATTTCTTCTTCCTGCTTCTCTAAAGAACTCTTAAACATTGAAATGGCAATTATCACTTTTTCATTCATTAATTGCTTAAATCGTTGTTCATGTCGAGGCAAATCATCTTGCTCGATTTGTGCCTTTAGCTTCAGGTATTCATCCAAGTAATCCAGCGAAGTTCCTAACTCTGACACGGTTTCAGGAAAAGCATTCTTAAAATTTAGCATCCGCATATTAAGCGAGCTTCGAGAGTCATCTTGCTGTCGTTCGTGTTGGCGGAGCCGTTCTTGCAAGTAATCGCGCAGGTTTTCTTCATCTTGAACGATCGTTTCTAATGTCATTGAATATTGCCTGAGCTTGGCTGCCATGCACTTTTCAAAGGCTTCAACTTCCGAATCTGCAACCGAGCGCAACTTCATTTCACAGTCACTCTGCTCTCTTCTAGCGTCACGTTGGCGATCTTCAAGGGTTTGAATTTCTCGAATCAAGCGTTCTCGTTGTTGATCTGCCTGAGTAATTTCTGTCTGGGTTGCCTTAAGCTGGATTTCAAGTTGCTTAAGTCGATCGGAACTGGCTTCTAACTGCTGCCGTTGTTTCTGGAGTTCGATGCGATCGCGTTCTATTGTTCGCCAATCAATCTCAGAGAAATCAGCAAACTTCATCAAATCTTGTAACCAGGATTTTTGTTGCGACCGTTGTTCGCGCTGTTGCTCTAGTGACTGCACTCGTTTGTCAATTTGTGCGAGTTGCTGATTAATTTGTTTTAAGTCTGCCTCTAAAGCTTTGATTTTGCTGGCATTATTCCAACCCAGAATGTAACTGCTGCGATCGCTAATTTGAGAGCGATCGTCCTTCTCGTGCCGTTCTCCACCATGTTTTATTAAGCCCTTGGGAGTAATAGCGCGAGTTTCATGCTGGAACTGGTCAACTGCATTGCAACAAACGTAGCTAAACTGGCGTACTAGTTGATCTCGCACCCATTGTGAGAATGTCTCATTTTCTTGTTTGATTTCCAACTTATAGGGAACTTGTTGGGGATCGAGGGGGCGTTGTGTTGGATTGGGAGCGATCGGGCTAACGGGATAATAAATCAACCGTCCTCGCAAATTAGTCCGGTTGACATAAGCATTGACAGCCTCAAAATGGGCATCAGGAACAAGAATGCATAATCCAAAACCTCGCAGCAGTCGCTCGATCGCCCCCTCCCATTCCTGTACCTCTGGGCGAACCTGTAAAAGCTCTCCAATAAAAGGAAGATCGCTGTCATCCAGATTTAGGTCATTGACAAGGCGATCGCGAATATCGAGATTAGTTTTAGGAATTTGGCTCTTGCGACTGCGAAGGGATTTTAACTCGTCCTTCAATTTAGTCTGTTGCTTTTGCAGATCGGCATACAGCAGCTTTTGTTCATCTCGTTGCGTTTCTAAAGTTAGTAAGGCAACAATAATTTCTTGCTTCAGGGCTTCTCCTTTTGTTCTAGCCGTGTAGAAAGTATTGCTATCGCTATACTGTGGAAGGTCTAAGCGTTGAGCGAGGTGATTATACTCGTCTGCCTGTTTTTTCTTGATATTTACTTCTTTCTGATGTTGTTCAATTTCTCGTTTCAGTTCTTGTCGTCTTTGACCTACACTATCTTGTTTGATAGAAAAGTCTAGATCCTTCTCTTGTTGACGTAGATTTGTGAGTTGGCGATCGCTTTCACCACGCTGATGTTGGGCATGAGTAAGCTGCTCTTCAATCGCTTGTAACTCTTGCATTAATAGATTGAGCTTCTTACTGGCAAAAAATGCAGGAACAATAGATTGAAGCTGCTGTAGGTTGGCTACCTCATTTTTTAATTTTGTATATTTTTCTGCTTGTTCAGTGAGTGGTAACAGTGCCTCTAACTGTTTGCGAGCTTTTTGAATGGCAGTGTGTGAAATAGTTAAGTTCTCATAACTTTCTTGCAACTCGTGAATCTTGGTTTGCACATCTGTTTTTTCCAACATGTGGTTGCGAACAAAGTCGTTCAATCCCCCAATCTCTTTAATGCTGACAGTTTGATTAAACAAATCTAGTGCTTTTTCAGATTGCAGACCAAGGCGTTTACGAAGTTGCTGGCTGTATTTAACAAATTCTTCAAACGTCTCAGCCCCAATCGCTTTCAATTGTTTCTTTAAGTCTGAAATCCGACTGCATTGGGCAAAATGTGTAGCGATGGTCAATTCCGCATCGGCAATCACAAAGAACTTCCGAACAGAGCCATCTTCCATCCACAACACCTGTGCCAGCGTGACCTCTTGTTTGCTGATGCGATCGCTAAAATACGCTAGCAAAACTGAAAGCTTCCCTTTTTCTCGGAGTAACTTGGGTTTTGAGCCATAGGATTCTTCCGCACGGGTGCGACCATAGGCTCCCTGCACATAGCTTTTCTCATCCCGTTCTCTCTTACCCGTTGCGCTGGAAGCCTGGTTGTAGTTACGGCGTTTATTTGGAACCAGTAACGTCAATAAGGCATCGACCAGAGTCGATTTGCCTGAACCGTTTGCCCCAGTGAGCAAGGCAATCCCTCCTTGCAAATCTAGCACCCAAGGGTGTTGGTCAAATGTCCCCCAGTTCAGGACTTCAAACCGTTGCAGACGAAAGCCTGCCAAGGCTTTATGGGAATCATCAGTCTGTTCTAGATCCAGGAGCATTTGCATAAACTTCTAGCTTTTGCCTTAAGAGTTCAAGCATGTCGGCATCAATTTTAGCTTTGAGGATGGGACGAACTTCGTAATTTTCATCTTGTCCAGATAGACGTTTGAGAAATCCGAGTTCTGTCGCTTGTTTCACTAACCCATCTACCTCACGCCGAAATCTTTCCTCATTGTTCCCTTCTGGCAGATAAAGTTGTAGCAAATCCCGAATTTTTTCAATACTTAACACAAGCCGCCCAGTTGCATCGCTGGCATCAAACTGTCGCAATTGCTCCCGCAGTAAAACACATAAAACAGTAACTCGAAAGCTCAATTGGCGACGAACAGTTAGGCGGGGTAGGGGTTCACTGCGCTCGTCGGGATTGGGGTCGGGTTGCTCTAGGTAAGCAAATCCTTCTGTTTCGTAATTTTGGACTCGTAAGCCAATCTTGGCAAAATATTCCTTAATCGGAGTTAGGTAGCTTTGCAACCGATCCCAATGTGGGTCATCACTGTAAACTACCCCTTGCAGGAGTTTGAGAATCACGGGCGCATAGAATTGGGGTGGCTGAGGTTGCATTATTTGGGCAGTCAGCGGCGAAAAATAATCTGTGGCACAGTTAGCCGAAGCTGTGTTTCTGGCTCTAGGCTAGGAATTGTGATTGAATCAATTGTACTAGTATTGATGAAATGGCGATTAGATAGAGTGGCGATCGCCAGGTAAGCAACCATTTCGGGCAATCCTTGCGTCACTGGGTAAAGTTGAATCAAGTCTGTTAGCGAGATAGTTGAGCAGTGTTCCAGTGCGTGAGCAATGCGCTGTACTAACAAATCTTCATCCACATAAAACTGCTGGTAAAGTTCAGCAATTTCTTCATCCAGCATGACTTCTGGTAAGTTAGTGAAATCTAGTGAGAATGTTGGTGTTTCCGACTCTACCAACGGATGCAAGGGACGTTCCATCACTAGATTAACAGCAGGTTCACCTTCTAAGACCCAAAAATCTGGCTCTGTTGGCATGTCATTCGCCACTTTTCGGGCAAGGCGTTGCACATCGGTAATCAGTTCCGCGACTCGTCGATTTTCCCTAAGATTGCGCTCATCCAACATCTGACGCAGTTTTTCGGTAAGCCGATGATTGGATTGCACAATGTATTCCCCAGCATTCAGTAAACTGCGCTCGATGCGACGGAGGAACTCATACTCGTGGGTTAATGGTTGCAATTCATCTAGCTGATAAACGTTTTGAATCAAGGATTTCAGCTCCTGTCGTTTACTAGTTGACATGAGAAAATTCCAGAAAGTATAGAAACTACGTCCCTGGTCAGAATCCTTCAACTCTTGATCTGCATCCAATACTCGGCTAACCACTGCCCCTTTACGAGTATCTTGCTGAAGCTGCGCTTCCTGGACAGTCCGAGTCAGCTTACGAAAGTTTTGTTCAACATCTCTAAAATCAGCAATTAGTTGACGAGTCACTTGATTGGCTAAAAGGAATCGTTCTTGCAGCCGCGTCTGGCTGTATCGTTCGACTACGCCTGTTTGACGAATGTGGTCAATTTCTAGCTGGATACGATCACGATCTTGTTCTAACTGAGCAATCCGCGTCTCTACATCAGTTGTACTACGATCTTGAATCTCTTTGAGCAATGAGAAAATTTGCAGAAAGCGAGATTCCGTACCCACAAACTCATCGCGTTGTTGCAGATCTTCCAACCAAGTGATCGCTTTTTCCGCCGCAGGAGTTAGGGTAAATACCGGATCATCACTATTATCAAAGGTTTTTCTCAAAAGCTGATCATCACACCATTCGCTGAGATACTCTTTAGGCGATCGGGGACAGAGATCAGGATAAATGTCTTGCAAAAATTCCACATAGTCACCTAACTTTTCTTCTAACTCTAGTTGGGCAACAGAAACCTGTTGAATTACCTTAAACTGCTTATGTAAAAAACTTAAAACTAAGGCAGCATTTCGGCTGCGTAAAAGCTTTAAAGTGGCAGAGGTTTCTAATTCACGCTTAATTTGTTCATATTCCATAACACTTTTTCGTTGATCAGGTTAGGCAAAATACAGACAAGCAGGCCCCATTAGCATTGCTCATGTTAGTACTTGATTTAATCATTCCACTGCTTGTCCTTAGTATCTTCTGGTTCTTAGCAGCAGTATAACAATCGCGTTGCAGCGGACGGTTGCAAGCCGCTGGGGCTGAGTTAAAGGCTACCTGCAGCCGCTCAACAGGAACGTTAAATCATCTGGCGATCGCTCTCTGCTCATAGCACAGGTTAAGGCACAAATTCCATCATCCACAGTTCTCCAAAATAAAAACAACGTAGGTTTCGCGCTTCACTCTACCTAGGCGACAAACTTGCGATCGCACCGCTTTAGATTGTCAACGAAGATGCGGGGAAAGAGGTTATCGATGGGGCGATTGCAACAGATAGCGTAGGGGAGAATCAGTAGAATTGAGAGAACTATCAACCCTATTGCTACCGATGCTAAAAACTGTCGAAGGGATTTATCAGAACGGACAAATTGAACTGGTCGAACTGCCGCAGGATGTAAGCGATTGGCTTCGCCACCGCCCAAAGGGCGATCGCACCCAAGTTCTCATCACCTTTCTCGATCCTGCCAAAATCGATCCCACCAAAGTACGCCAACTAATCGAGCAGTTGGAAACAATTGCAGGTATTCAGCAAGGCTTCGAGGAACTAGAGCGCGGTCAAACTCGCCCTATCGAAGATTTCATCCAAGAAATGTAGATGACCTAGACGATCTAGGAGATGAAGTCTAAATAGGTTGTCGGTGAAGGCGCAATCTAAAGACTCAGCCATTATTCGAGTTAAGTGTCCAGAGAATTGCCAACTAACTTGAGCAAAGCGAACATCAAACAGAGACAAAACCGCTCGTCAAAGGCATGGCTGTATTCACCAAGGTTAACAATGGGCCCGTTTGTTCCTGTCCGTTTACCGCTAACTCGCTGTGACACAGGTAAATCTGCTCGCTGACTCGACCAATTAAATCTCGCAGAATCCGCCGCAATCGTTCCTCATCCGCTTGAAATTTATCTTCTTCTGTCCAAGGGCGTCCTGACCATTCTTTGAGAAATAAAGGTGCCCCAAACAGGATAGCCGCACCACCACTTGACCACAGAGGAGATCCGGCGTCTAGCCAGAAATGGTAGTGGTGAGAGCGACGGCTGGCGCGGTACTGGAAGATCGTGGCTAAGGTAATGGCATCGTTAGTGTTGGCGGCGAAGCGGCGTACAGGGTAGGGGTTGGCGGTGACGGTACCGCGACGCAGCAATTGAATAAATTGAGCAACAGTGGAATGGTCGAGACTGGTATTTTGGGCGCTTTTTTGCAGGCGTCCATCGACTTCCCAGTAGTGTTGGGCAGTTTCCATCAGTTCCCGCAAGGCGGAAAGTTGGTCGTAGGGAAGACTGATGGCGTTGCCCAAAAAGCGTTGAATGGCGCGGTCGAGAAGAGCGATCGCATTTAAAATAAGTCGTTGTTCTTGTTGCTGTCGCTGTATCTCCAACCACTGCACAATCTCCAAATAAGCAGTAGTGGCGCGATGTCCTAATCTATCCCAGCGGGGAAAAGATTCTACAGACAGCAAGCGAGGCTGTTCGGGACTAGGGGAGTAGCAATAATCGGCAAGTAAACCCGCCCGTACAGGATCGATGGCAGGCTCCAGCTTTGGCTGAGAACCGCTGCTGGGTTTTGAACTGAGAACAACCAGCATCTCTGCTATGGCATCCCGGTCTACTAAGCGTCCCAAACCTGGATAAACTAAAGCCAAAAGGGTCAGCAGGGCACGAATCAGGGGAGAGCTAATTAAGGGGCGCTGGTCGTTGAGGGGTTCTACAGGGATGCCCTGGTTCGTCAAAATTTCCGTGAGGGTGTAACGAGCGATCGCATCTAAACCGGGCGCAATCACCGCAATTTCCCCTGGACGAGCCTTCCCTGATTTCACCAAGCTGGCCAACACTTCAGCCGTTTGCCGCAACAGTTCAGCTCGTGAGGTGGTTTGGAGTGACTGCACTGTGGCGGGTAAGCCTGTGAGAAACAAGGGTGCGTCGCCGATTGATTCTATCACCGCATCTTTCACGGTGTGTGCCAAGCTTCCAAAGCGCGACCCTGATAAGGTTTCGACGTGACAGCGGGAGGCTAACTTTTCTAGGTAGCCAGGGTCAGCATTTAGCCCCAATCTCACCTTGCCATCGGAATTATAGGTAAACACGCCAACGATATCGCGGTCAAGCAGATGGTCGAATAAATCCTTGGCAATAGCCGGATAATCATCAACATCATCGGCAAACACCGCTTGATAACGCGATCGCCAACGCTCTAAATAAGTAGAGTCAGCAAGTAGTTCCCGCCAATAGAGATCGCAAATAATCCCGTAGGTGAGAAATCCTCTCTCTAGACACCATTTCCGCCATTTCAGCAGCATTTCCCCCATCAGCGCCCACTGTTCGGGCGTTCCCTCCTGTTCGCTCATTCCTTCTTCCAGGATGCTGGGAAGATCTTCTACAGGAATGCCACTGACGGCGGCTAACTGCAATAAGTCTAGGATGCGTCGTACTAATCGATACTCGCTGACTCCGGCAAACTGTAGGCGATCGCTATCCAACTCCGGACGCCATAACTGTGTCGCCAATTCCTGTTCAGTTTCCGGGCGTAGCCGCAGGGGAAACTGTGCCCGCAGATCCAGTCGCTGAATCAATAACGGCCAAAATAGGATCACCTCATCTTGAAAAAAACCTAGAGGCGTCTTGGATAGAACAGGGTAGCGCCCTTGGACTGCGATCGCTAAGCGATCCGCCAGTTCGCGACGGTTGTCATCGTTTGCCGCAAATACCAAAACGGCTGACGCCATCTGCGAGTGACGGTGGTTCCAACTCGACGCTGAACCGGAACGTCCTTGCGTACCCACTCTTTTATCAACCCATCGGCAAAACTCCTGGACAAGGTGAGTCGTCTTGCCACTGCGAGTTGGCCCAGTAATCCAAATTGATGAACTCAACACGAATTTTCGGGAGGTAATTTGTTAATATACCACGTACAGTGGTTTTAACTATTCTGGCAGTTTCTCCTGTCAAAGAATACCCGGCATACTTCGTGTTATTCAATTCAGTGTTTTGATGAACTTAAACGCGATCTTACGTAATGCTAGTCGATGGTTCTCAGATACGCCGGAGAGGGCTTTAGATCAGGCATACCAAGCGGCGCTGATGATTAAAGCCATTGAAGACGAACATTTTAATGGCAAAAAAATTACCGCTGAATCTGCTAACTATGGGGATAGCGCTTTTTCTTATTTTGAATCTGAGCTAAAAAAATATTTAAAAATTGTCAAGTCGCGATTGAGAGAATTCAACATGAGCCGCTCTATGGTCAACCGTGTTGAACCTAAAAGATTTAAAAACAATCGCGCAAATTCTGCTGAATCCTTGGCTAATTTTTACGCAATGGAGCTTGACGAAAAATCGTCAATTATTATTGAAAAACTAAATTTTATTGATGAAACTATCGCTAAGTATGAAAATAAAAATTCTCTGATTACTCAATCTTCAGCTTTAGTCGAAGTTCCTAAACCAAAAGAAGATTTTAATCAAGAAGTTCCTAGGAATCTCCCTAAGCGAGTTCCCACCACTAGTAAAATTCAACAAACTTCAGGTACTTTCGCTAAAGATGTGGGGCCTAAGGCTGAAACATTTGCCAGTAAGACCGGGGTTTTGCCCAGATCGATTTTGAGAACGGTTAATCGACTGCAAAGAGACCTTAACCCTAATGCAGAAGCAGAAGTTGTTCAAAATTTCCGCAGTTCTCAAACCAAAACAGTGATTTCGGTTAAATTCATTTTAACTTTAATTATTGTCCCTATTTTAACGCAGCAAATTGCCAAAACCTTCGTAGTTAGTCCAATTGTTAATCATTTTCGGAATCAAGAAGAAACAGTTCTCTTCCTAAATCAGGATTTAGAAGAAGAAGCCTTTGTCGAATTAGAACGCTTTGAACAACAGCTAAAGTTCCGTACCTTGCTTGGTTTTGCCCCTAGACTCAATCAAGAAGAGATAGAGGCACAACTTCAGGAAGAAGCTTTAGAATTAGCAGAAGAGTATCGAAATAGAAGCTTCAATGCTATAAAAAATATTTTTGCTGATTTATTAGCAACTATTACTTTTTGTTTAGTTATTGTTAATAGCAAAAAAGAAATTGCCATTTTAAAATCATTTATTGATGACGTTGTATATGGTCTGAGTGATAGTGCTAAGGCTTTTTTGATTATTTTGTTTACTGATATGTTCGTGGGATTTCACTCTCCCCACGGCTGGGAAGTCATTCTAGCAGGGCTTGCTAGACATTTAGGGCTTCCAGAAAGTAAAGATTTTATTTTCCTTTTTATTGCCACTTTCCCAGTGATTTTAGATTCTGTGATTAAATATTGGATTTTCCGCTACCTCAATCGGATTTCGCCTTCTGCGGTGGCTACTTATAAGACGATGAATGAATAATTATCATCAGCTAGCTTTCAGCGTCCGGATCGGATAGCCTTCATAGTAATAGTACGATCGGAGAAGAAAGACCTAGGCTATGTTGGAGGCACCCGAAAAATTTCCTGTGCTGGGGCTACCAGTTCACTTATTAAATGATTATGGGCATTGGTTAGGCACTCGCGTACAACAGAGGCTTGGTAGTCATGTGGTGACGCTGAATGCAGAGATGGCAATGCAGGCAGAACGCAACAACAGTCTTGCCAGTATTATCCAGCGAGCAGAATTGGTGATTCCAGATGGGGCTGGGGTGATATTTTACTTGTGGCTTCAGGGGAAGCGACAGCAGCGTTGTCCAGGAATCGAGCTGGCAGAATCTTTATTACGGCAGGCGGGACAGTGGGGAGCTTGTCCAGTCTTTTTCTATGGAGGTGCCCCAGGTGTGGCGCAAGCGGCGGTGAACGTATGGCAGAGCAGATTGCCGGAATTAGCGATCGCTGGCGTGCAACATGGTTATATCAATGATGTCGAAACCCAAGAACTTAAAACGACTCTCCAGGATAAACAACCCCAGATTATTTTGGTGGGTTTAGGTGTTCCGCGTCAGGAGTTATGGATTGCCGAAAATCGTCACCTTTGCCCTAATTCCGTTTGGATTGGGGTTGGTGGTAGCTTTGATATCTGGGGGGGGATTAAAACCCGTGCGCCAAGCTGGTTGCGGGATAATCATTTGGAATGGCTCTATCGGCTCTACCAAGAACCCTGGCGCTGGCGTCGGATGCTAGTGTTGCCCCAGTTTGCCCTCAAAGCCTTAGCGCAGCGCTTGGCGTGATTGATCATTTCGACGGGAAGACTTCCGCCACAATATAGTGATTTTTGGGACTCCACACCTTGATTATGGTCGTGGAGGATGTCAAAATTCACCAATCCTTTTTGATCGTGTTTCTATGACCGCAGTCTTTGGTCATTCTGGTTCCAGTAAAACTCACCAGCCAGTTGCTCCGAATACCGTCACTGATGAGCCGTCGGTGATGGTGCAGTTGCAAGGTGTAACGAAAACCTATCCCAATGGCAGTTGGGGGCTGGATAAGGTCAATCTGACGGTGCGGCGGGGGGGCTTTTTGTTTGTGACGGGCCCGTCGGGTGCAGGGAAGTCAACGTTGCTGAAGTTGCTGTATGGGGCAGAACGTCCGACGCAGGGAGAGGTGATTGTTGATGGATCTAATGTGGGGAAATTGAGAGGCGATCGCCTGTCGTTACTGCGCCGCCGTATCGGAGTTGTTTTTCAAGACTATAAACTGATTCCCCGCCGCACGGTTACAGAAAATATCGCCTTCGTTCTCTGGGCGCAGGGCTACACCCGCAAAGACATTCAGCGACGCATTCTCCCCACCCTAAAGCTCGTTGGTTTGCAGCACAAAGCGGACTGCTTTCCTGAAGAACTCTCTGGGGGAGAACAGCAGCGAGTCAGCCTCGCCCGTGCCATCATTGGCACTCCTCCCGTATTGCTAGCTGATGAACCTACAGGCAACCTTGATTTTGATAATTCCCGGCAAGTCTTGAGTATTCTCCAAAAACTTAACGGGATGGGGGTAACGGTGATTGTCACCACTCATGACGCCGGGCTAATCCGGATGGCGAATCAGCCAGTCGTGCAGTTACGGGATGGGCGATTGTATCGAGTTAGTTAAGCTCAGATCTATGTTGAAAATCCTCAGTCGGGTTGACTGTGAGAGGATGAAGGCAGAACGAAATAATTGTAGAAACCGCGCTTTCTATGCAATCTGTTGATTTCACGACAATTACGGCTGCTTGTTGTCAGCTAAGGGCTGACTGGATTCCGGCACGCGTCGAACAGGTTTATCAGCGCGATCGCTATACTATTGCCCTTGCACTACGAACCCTCAAACAACGGGGTTGGCTGACGATTTCCTGGCATCCCCAAGCCGCCCGCCTGCATCTTGGCGATCCACCACCCCGTATCCCCGATACCTTTACCTTTAGCGACCAACTCCGCCATCAACTCAGTGGTTGGGCACTCGTTGCCATAGAAGCGATCGCGCCGTGGGAGCGAGTCCTCGATTTGCAATTTGCCCGACGCCCCGGTGACCCGATCCAGTGGCACCTCTACACCGAAATCATGGGCAAATACAGCAACGTCATCCTCACCGATGCCGACCATCTAATTGTTACCACTGCTCATCAAGTCAGTGCCCAGCAATCCAGCATCCGCCCCGTACAAACTGGGCAACCCTACGAAGTTCCCCCCGCCCTTACTGGCACCTTCCCCCGCGCCGATGAATCCCCAGAGCGCTGGCAAGAGCGAGTCAGCCTTGTCCCAGGGCGTCTGTCGCGTCAGTTACTCAAAGCTTATCGCGGCTTAAGTCCTGCCATTGCTAGCTCCATGGCACAAGCTGCCAACTTAGACCCCAACTGTTCCACCGAAACCTTAAACGCCTCCGATTGGCAACGGTTATTTCAGCGCTGGCAAGAGTGGCTGCAATTGTTGAAAACCGAGAATTTCACGCCAGGTTGGACAGAAGACGGGTACACCGTTGTCGGTTGGGGCATAGTCAAGCCTGCCCAAACTATCCACACCCTGCTCAATCGCTACTACACCGACCAACTTAACCAACAAGAATTTAAGCGGCTGCACCATCAGCTCAGTCAGAAAATTACCAACCTTCTCACCAAACTGCGTCTCAAAGCCTCAACCTTTGAAGAGCGCTTGCAGCAATCTGACGAGGCGGATTTACATCGGCAACAAGCTGACTTACTGATGGCGCACCTCCAAGCTTGGCAACCGGGAATGCAGGTGATTGAACTTTCCGATTTTGAAACAGGCAAGCCTGTGCAGATTTCCCTAAATCCAGAAAAGAATGCAGTTCAAAACGCTCAAGCACTCTACAAACGCCACCAAAAGCTCAAACGTGCCCGCAACGCCGTAGAGCCGTTGCTGCAAGAGGTGCAGGAGGAAATTAACTATCTAGAACAAGTTGAAGCCTCGCTCAACCAGCTTGATACCTATAACACCCCAGACGATTTGCAAACGCTGCAAGAAATCCGCGAGGAGCTGATCCAGCAGAAATATTTAGATGCCCCGGAACAGCGCAGCCGCGATGTCTCTGAGGGTTCCGAACCTTACAAGTATCAAGCCCCTAGTGGATTTGAAGTCTTGATCGGGCGTAATAATCGGCAAAATGACCAGCTCACCTTCCGCACGGCTGGAGATTACGACCTGTGGTTTCACACCCAAGAAATTGCCGGGAGTCACGTTCTTTTGCGTTTAGAGCCAGGAGCCGTCGCCGACGAGGCTGATTTACAGTTTGCTGCTGATTTAGCGGCTCACTACAGCCGAGCGCGTCAAAGTGACCAGGTGCCAGTGGTTTACACTGAACCGAAACACGTCTATAAGCCCAAAGGTGCAAAACCTGGTATGGCAATCTACAAGCAAGAACGCATCATCTGGGGGCGTCCTCAAACAGGAAGTCACTATCCAACGGTAGATTTGTAATCAGCAAATTGTTAATTTTTTTAAAAAATCGGTGTTTACTGTTACAATCTTTATTAAGAAATTGCACCTGCTGCCGAATGGGAACGTGCGGCTGGGGTTTCCTTGAGTAGAACGACGACAATTAGATTTCACTAAACCAGTAGTTAGAGCTGCTGGTTTTTTTTGCGATCGCGCCTTTACTCTTCAACGCTCCCTACTCAGTCGGCTCATCCAGGTGTTCTGCCACCGAATAATAAAGGTCAAGAACGTGATTATCCTGGAGGCGGTAGAAAACTTTGCGCCCCTCCTTGTGATAGCGAACGAGGCGCATTGAGCGCAAAGACCGTAACTGGTGAGATACAGCAGATTCGCTCATATCTAGCGCTGCTGCTAAGTCACAGACACATAGTTCCTGTACTGCCAAAAGCGAGACAATCCGCAGGCGATTGGCATCTCCTAGCAAGCTGAAGAATTCCGCCATGCGCTGGGCTTTCTCTGTGCTGAGGATTTTGTATTGGAGCTGAGAAACTTCCTCAATCTCCATTGGGCAGGGTGCTGTGCAATGAGCACCTTGGCGTGCCTGAAGACTGACTACAGCCCCCTCAGTTGAAGGTTGAGGTGACATCTGACTCCTAGAGTGCGAGGTAAAACTTGGCACTTTAATATTAACGGATGGAAATGATTAACATTCTCAGTTGCCTATATTCACTATGATAACTGAACAGGTGCTCAGATGATAGTGGAGCAATTTCCCCCCTTCTGACACGACGGCAAAAAAAATCAGTAAAAGGTACTTGCAAAGAACCTATAAGTTTGTTACCTTAGTTAAGCGCCAAAACGCGCTCGCCGGGATAGCTCAGTTGGTAGAGCAGAGGACTGAAAATCCTCGTGTCCGGAGTTCAAATCTCCGTCCTGGCATTTTTTATTGCTTAATCTCTAATTCATGTGCTGTAAGGAACGCAGCGTGATTAAGAGAAATTTTGACGAGGCAACTCCTCTATACAACTGACGATGTTTTGACTATGCTTTGACTATGAATACACAAGCTTCATAGTCAAAACTATGGGAACACCTCAGAAGAGCAGTAAGGGCAGTGTAGGGATTGAATCGTTCCAAGGCAGGTTGCGGTTACGACTACCTCGGCAAATTTATGGCGGTAAGCAAAAATACTTCAGTCTCGGCTTACCTGACACACTGGATAACCGTAAAGTAGCGGAAGCTAAAGCACATCAGATTGAACTGGACATCATCTCTGATAACTTTGACTTTGCCCTAGCTAAGTACAAACCCAAGTCACACCTAACGGTTGTTGAGACAATCAAACCAAAACCTGAACTTAACTTGAGTCAGTTGTGGGACATGTACGAAACGTACAAAAAGCCACAAGTTTCCCAATCTACCTTGGCAAAGGATTATAAGAAGACTAGGAACATGATTCAGAAGCTTCCCGATCAGTCCCTAGAGCAGGCAATAGGCATCAGAGATTACCTAATAGCTAACTATTCTCCTAATGCAGCCAAGCGCTACCTAGTACAGCTTTCAGCCTGCTGTAACTGGGGTATGAGATCGAAGCACATCAAAAGCAACCCTTTTAGGGCAATGGCAAGCGATATTAAGCTGCAACGGAATACAGAAGGAAGTAGACAGGATGCCTTTTCAGCAGATGAAAAAGATTTAATCATTTCTGCCTTTGAAAATAACCGTTACTACAGCTACTATGCTCCTCTTGTAAGGTTTTACTTCCTGACTGGTTGTCGTCCTAGTGAAGCGGTTGCTCTACGGTGGCAAGATATATCATCAGATTTTCGTAATATTACTTTTTGCCAAGCGGCAACGATATCTGTTGATGGCATCAAGATTAAAAAAGGTTTGAAGACTCAACAAAAACGCACTTTTCCAGTAAATGCTCAATTGCAAGAATTACTACAGTCAATTAAACCTGAAGATTGTCAGCCAAGTTATTTGGTCTTTCCCAGTCCCAACGGCGGTTTGATAGATGTTCACAACTTCTGCAACCGTGCTTGGAAGTCGGTTCTACAGAAACTAGACATTCCCTATAGAACCCCTTACTCTACCCGCCATACTTTCATAACTCTATGTCTGGAAAAAGGACTGGATGCTAAGGATGTAGCGCGATGGGTAGGCAATAGCGCTGAAATCATCTACAAACACTATGCCAGTAACAAACGGGATTTAGCTGTACCCGTCCTTTGACTTCGTAAGCTAAAAAAAACATCATTATTGTGGAAATATAGGCTATTCACCAGTGCGATCGCCAGGAATCCCATTCTTTAATTCCGCAACAGCATCATACTTTCGTCGCCCTAGAAAATCATTCCGCTGCTCTCGATCGCCCACCTCCAAAATTACGCTACAGGTAGCAATATTCGTGAAGAGCGATCGCCACCGCAACTTACACCAATCGTAATCACCTCAGCCTCCATCAAGCGGCTTTCTCCCGGAGGTAAGCCCGTACCGGAGTTAACGGGATAGGCAGGAAAGCAGGCAGCACTGAGGCTAAGGCGCAGAGAATGACCTTGATGGATACGGGTACAGGTAGCTTGCAAAGATACGCGTAAGGGAGTCGTTTCTGGCTGGGATTCCACCCGCAGGTAGCCTTGAGTGAGATTGTAGACGCTGCCATCGAGATGAACCTCCGATAGCACGGCACAGAGGTCAAAACTAGCTGCATCAGCAGTACAGTAGATTTCTGCCGTTACCTCCCCGCTTAAGTGCAAGTCTGCCATCAAAGGAGCAGTAGTGTAGGTGAGAACATCCGTGCGGCTGTCGAGGTGGGAACGTTCAAAAGAACCCGCCGGAGCTACTGCATGACCTCCCAAAGCAGGAACGGGACGCCAGGGATCGTGTACAAACACATCATCCAGACAAGCCTCAGCAGGCGTGGCAACTAATGCACCTTCGTTAAAGCTAGCTAACCCCGTACTGGCGAGAAAATAGGATTTGGGCTTGTTCGGCAATGCCTCCAGGAAGCGCCATTCATTGCTCCCCATCTCAAACAAAGAAACGGGAGGTTCCTTCTCCAATCCGCTATCTATGCCCTTGAGGAACTGGTCAAACCAGCGAATTTGCAGCCGATCTACGGGAATTACCGCCTCTTCTCCGTAATCCACTGCCCCCACCTTTTGCCCCCAGAGGAGGTGCGCCCAAGGGCCAATAACGAGATGTTGGGGGCAGGTACTGCGAGCTGCCATCTCTTGATATAGGTGGAGAGTGCCGCGCAGGAAGGTGTCGAACCAACCGCCAATGTGGAGCATGGGGAGGTCAACATTTTGTAGCAAATGCTTCGGGGAAAGTTTTTCCCAATATTCCCCTGGTCGGGGATGATCTAACCAGGTATGGTAAAAGGAATCCGGCGCTAAGTCCTTGAGGATGGTAGGGCGTGCTGGAATGGAGTCAGATAAGGGTAGGTTCTGCGCGGCGGCATATAAGGCTTGATAGGCTGGCTCATCTCCCCGTAAGCGGGCGGTTTCTGTAGCGAGTTGAATTGCCCAGGCGAGATTGGCTTGCAGGCAAAAGGCTCCCCCTTCATACGCCCAGTCGCTGTACAAGTCGTAGCCAATCATCGCCGGACAAATAGTTTTGAGGGCAAAAGGGCGCTGCACGGCGGCATAAAGCTGAGTCATTCCCTGGTAGGAAAAGCCATACATGCCGACACTACCCGTGCTACCGGGTAAACTCGCTGCCCAGTTAACGGCATCAACTCCGTCTTCAACTTCATGGGCGAACAGTTCAAACTCGCCTTCTGAGGTGCCTCGTCCCCGGACATCCTGGATGACGACGATGTATCCTTGGGCAGCATACCAGGTGGGATGAGCGTAAACGACGGTAGAGGCGATCGCTCTTCTATAGGGTTGCCGCATCAGCAACACCGGAAACTCTCCCTCTCCCTCCGGGCGATAAATATCCGCATCTAACCGCATCCCATCACGGGTAAGCATTGATGCCGTTTCTTTTTGAACCTTTAACATTAGCGTTTAATTTTGGACGGTTCTAAAATTCGGTGGAGTAGCTGAGAAATCTGCTGGTTGATAGCAGTGAGTTCAAAGCGTTGAATTGCTTGAATCTCAGCTTGATCGGCAATCATTGCTGCCTGCTGTGGCTGATTGCGGCAGGTAGTGATAATTTGAGCAAGTTGCTGAGAATCTCCAGGAGACAATAGCCATCCAGTTTTACCGATATCGACTAATTCCACCACTCCTCCAGCCGCCGCCGCAACGACGGGGCATCTACAAAGCATGGCTTCGACAATCACTCGCCCAAAGGGTTCGGGAGCAGTTGAAGTATGAGCGATTAAATCGCAAGCTGCCATCAGCCGCACAATATCCCCACGAAATCCTAAAAACCGTACCCGCTCCTCAAGTTTGAGTTCTGCTACTTTTTGATGTAACTGCTGGACATAGTCTTGTTCGCCAAATAGTGCATCGCCAACAAAAACTGCTGTTACCTCATCAGGACACAAAGCCAGTGCTTCGAGCAAAATATGCTGCCCTTTCCAGGGAGATAGGCGGCTAAAGTGACCGACTAAAAATTGCCCATTAATTCCTAATTCTTGTCTTACTTGTTGGCGGTTGAAATCATTGTTTTGATATAATTTTGGGTCAAAGCCGTTGTAGACAACTTCTGCAATCTCATGTCGTCCTCCCGCTTCAACAAAAGCAGTACGAGTCGCTTGAGAATTAGCAATGACTAATGAAGCAAAGTTATTAGCTAAAGTAACAATAATCTGACGGTTAGTGCGGCTGAAATGGTCGGGTGAGAGAATGTCACGCAGGTGATAAACCAAAGGACAGCGGCTGAGAAAACTAGCGATCGCACCAACAACTAAAGCTTTTTGGGTGTTGGCGTAGATTAGATCGTAGTCACGGGCTAGTTTTGCTACTTTAGCAATTAAAGGAGCCAGGGAACCTACGCTGCTTAAACTCTGTATGATTCCGCTCTCTTTGCGAACGTTGATTTGCTCGGTAGTCAGCACTTGTACGGGGATTTGCTGTTGTTCTAATAGGTCTTTAAAAGCACCATCGGCAAACAAACCAACCAGACAATGATCTCGATAGGGTTTGGCAACGTCTGTTAAAGATATTTCCGCCCCCCCTAACTTACCGCTTTGGTCTAAGAACAGGATTTTCATGCCGATATTTTTCAAGTCAAAAGAACTTGCCGCACTTGCTGCGCGATTTTATGCCAATTAAAGTTAGTAGAGGCATATTCGTGACAGTCACTTCTAGAAGGCATTGATATTTTTTGGGTAAGTAATTCGGTTAATCGTGTAGCGATCGCCTCCTCACTTATAGAATCAGTAAGCAAGTAGGGCGCAAAGGGAGCTAAAATTTCTGGCATCCCTCCTACCGGAGTCGATAAAACTGGCGTTCCACAAGCTAAAGATTCGAGTAAAATTAATCCAAATCCTTCTAAAGATTGACTGGGAACTACTGTTAAATCAGCGGCTTGGTAAGCTATAGGTAACTGGTCATCGGGTAAAAAACCGAGGAATTTAACCTGCTCATTGAGTCCTAATGCTGTCACTTGCTGTTCTAGGGAATCCCGTAGCGGGCCTTTGCCAGCAACGGCTAGCCAAACATCAGGAATCCTTGACTTGATTTTAGCTAGAGCCGTCAGTAGGATATCGATACCCATGCGATGGACGAGGCGACGAGGGGTAAATAGGATCGTTCGATCCTGATGCCAGTTGAGTTGCTCCCGTGCCTGTTGACGAGATAGGTTAGGTTGAAATCGGCTTGTATCGACACCACCGGGAATGACGTGAATTTTGCTCCAAGGAATTTGATACTGTTGATGCAGAATTGTGCCAAAGGCTTTACTGAGAACAATGAAGCGATCGCAACGATCATAGACTCTTTGTTCCATCCATCGCTTGACAAATACACCCAGTTTTTTAGCCCCCTCCCGCTCGCTTTCTAATGCCCAAGGCCCGTGGAATGTGAAAGTAATCGGTACGTCTTCTGGCAAACTTGCCAATATAGGCAAACTATACAAAGCGAAATGCAAGTTGACCGCATCTGGTTTAGTTGCTTCTCTATGCAAAAAATTAGTGCGAGTTGACCAAAGACGCTTCCAGATCGGACTATCAACCTCAGCTAAATTAGTCAGTTTTAAACCAGAAGTTGCTGACGTTTGGGGTAGTCCAACTCCGCACAATTCAACTTGCTCTTGTCCTGCTACTAAATGATGAGTGAGTTCGTAGACGTAGCGATTGAGTCCACCAGGCATTGTGGGAAACCAACTATTACCAACGCAAACAATATAGGAAGAGGTTGCAACAGATTGATTCATGGAATTCCCCACTGAGTTCTCTTCTAGGCATTAATAAATTACAGGCTACTTTAGCAAGATTCTGCTTTTGGCTACTCTTTCGCAGGAGAGTTCTCGTTCCACGGGGAGATGCCGCCAAATCTTTCGTAGCACCCACACCCCAGCGCTGACTAAAAGAGCCGAGACTATGACTCCAACCCACATGGGTATACCCACAGCAGGCAAGACCCACCACCACACGGCTACAATCCGCAGTAGTTCTGGCATCGCTTCCTCACTTGACGCTGTTGAGGCGCTAGCTTCCCTGACTAAATCTCTGATATCAACTGCCAAAGCATCATTAACCTGCCGATAAGCAGCGCCCCAAGCATGAAACAGCGGTGCGTCGGTGAAGTTTCCCCAAAACCAGATGTTATGCTGACCATCCCCAGCAGTAACTACCTCGAAATAGTAGCGCTGATAAAACGAGACCAGAGTGGGCGCGTTGATGAGGAACCCCACTATCGTTAGGGCAATTAACCACTTCCACCACGATTTCCCAACAAGTCCTGTCAACGCCATCAGTCCTGGCAGCGCAGGCACTAGAAATCGAGGCCCCCAATCCCAACCGCAGCAGAGCCAAAAAGAGTGGAGCAGCAAGTAACCTAAAAATACTCCCACAATTACCAGTGCCTCTAAGGTTCTTGATTTTAGAGCCTGACGCAATCCGATAATTGCTAAGAGCACTGGCGGGCAGTACCAGATTAAACCTCCCCCAACGCCAGGACTGAACAGCAAACCCAAGAAGCGTTCGAGCGCTCCTGAAGTGGTGAAGTTAGATAACGGCTGCCCCGTGGTTAGTACATTACCGAATCTTATGTAGTTGTAAAAGAGGTAGAGCAGAGCTGCTACGGTGGGAGCGAGTATCGGGCCTAAGATAAGGCGAAGCGGACGCCTCTTGGCTAGAAAGTAAAGGGATAGGATAGGTCCAACTACAATCCCAGTTGGTTTAGCGATGGCTGCCAACCCAGCTAAGATGCTGGCACCAGCAAGCTCTTGCCTAGTTCGCCCTAGGGCAAGGTAGATGCTGGCAACGGTAAGAAAAGCAAGCAGGGGTTCGGCAAAGAAGGTATGACCATATACCAGCGCTATCGTACCGAAGGCAAAACTTAATGCGGCTATGTAGGCACCTTGTGACGTACTGCCCAGACGCAGAGCTAATAGGGCGACTAAAGCCGTCGTGGCGGCTGTCAGTAAGATGGATAATACTAAAGCACAGGTAGCCGCCGCAAAGTGTTCTGGTAAGTTAAACCAATGACTCAGAGCAAGACCAACGGCAACAAAAGGGGTAGCCAGGATAGGAAGTAAGGGATATCGTCTCGAATAATGCTGCCCAGTATGACCTGTTACACCTCCGTACTCTGGTGGGACAGTAAAATTTTGCTCTGTAACTAAAGACTTGGCAACAGACACCATGTCGTTTCCATCGATACCCCAGATGCCCGGTTTTAGAAAAGCTAGGTAAATTAGCCCCACTCCAATGCATAGAGCGATCGCCATCTTGAAGCTCGTGTTTTGATAACTGTCTCGGCTATCCTGAACCCGTTGCGGCTGAATCACACCCTGATCTGTCACTGATTTGTCCTCATATTTGGCGATGCTATCTAGGTCTGAGTTAAATCCCTTGATATCCACTGCCATGAAATATTACAGGAGTTTTACCCGTTCATCTTTGCTATGGTTAAGGCAAAATTGTGCTGCAGGCTTAGCTGAGGACGATGAAGCGATCGCAAACGATTATAAACTTGCGGCTCCAGCCATGGTTATCTAATGACTTTGAAAAGAAGCAAACTCTGCTCATCATTACATCTTGAGCGCTACCTGCAAAACTTCTAGATATTGTTCGATCGCTCTTTCTGCTGAAAATGCTCTAGCGCGCTGTTGCAATATTTCTGGAGCTATGGGATTACTCAGTGTGGCTTGGATCGCATTCGCTAGAGCCTCAACATCTCCTACAGGCACTAATCGACCATACTTGCCATCTTCTAAAATCTCCATAGGCCCACTCGGACAATTAGTAGACACGACTGGAGTTCCCACAGCAATTGCCTCTATCAGTACCGTAGGTAATCCTTCCCAAGCTGAAGATAAGACAAACACTGCTGCCTTAGCCATGTAGGCATAAGGATTGTCTGTAAATCCAGGGAGGGCAACCTCACTCTCTAAGTTGAGTTCGCGTACCAAAGCCTCCAATTCTGAGCGATTTTCTCCCTCACCGACGATCATCAGTCGAACGTTATGGTGCTGCCGCAATATGTTGAAAGCCCGGATCAGAGTCGGGAAATCCTTCGGTGTAGCAAGCCGTCCTACCCCCAAGATTACAGGAGGTTCTCCTGGAGCAAACCACGGGTGGTCTACTGGCTCTTGTGCCTTTTCCAATAAGTTTGGCATGACCACCGGGTTGTAAATAACTCGAATGTCTCGCAAAGGCAACTTGGTTACGCGAGCTAGATCCTCAGCTACGCCTCGTGATACCGCTACAATTCCATCTGCCTGACGGTAACACAACTGCAACAGTTGTAGCTTAAGCTTTCCAAGTACCCCAGGCTGATTACCCAATTTAACAGAAAGAGTATTATGTACGCTGACTATGACCTTTGTGGGAACTCCAGTCAGACGTTGTACCCATCCGGCTGCGTTTATATGGTCTACCGCAGAAATCAAGACTTTCGGTTGCTCTTGCCTTAGGTAACGCCGCAGGGCAAGCAATTTAGACATAAATACCAGTTTTTTCGCTCCCAGGTCTACTACTCGCACTCCCGGAGGTATTTTTGTTAGATAAGCTCCAACCGCCTTTGTAAGTACCAGGTCAACTTTTAAACCTTTCTCAGCAAAACCCTGTGCCAGGTTGAGCATTACTCGTTCGGCACCACCACCATGAAGGGAATGAACGAATAAACTTACGGAAGTATTAGTATTCTTTGTCGTCATATTGTTGAGTAATTTGAGATGCTTAGAAGTTAAGTTAAACAAGTAATTGTTGGAGCTACATAGAGTCTATTGCTATTTTGTGGTTGTGCCAGTTACACACTACCTTTATTAATCACTTCTTCGTAGACAGCAATTGTGTCTTTTATCATCCTGTCTGCTGTAAATTTCTGTCGAGCAGACTCAAGAGCCGCCCCTGACATTTGCCCCCTAAGCGCTTCATTTTCAAAAAGCTGTTTTAAGCGCAATGCTAGAGCTGCGGCATCGTCAAAGGGAAAAATAAAACCATTCAAGCCATCTTCTATCTGATCGATTGCACCTGCTGATGGGGTTCGGAGGGGAACAACACCACACAACATGGCCTCTGGAATCACCCAGCCAAAGCCTTCGCGCCGACTAGGTAGAATGAGAACATCTGATGCCCAGAGGACTTGGCGTGTATCGGTGAAGCCTAAAAAACGCACACAATCGTCAACACCAAGTTCAGTTGCCAAAGTTTGAATCTCATCTTTCCACTTTCCTCCTGTTCCTGCACAAAGCGCTGTTACCTTGATGCCTCCAGATTTAAGGATCGCCAGGGCACGGTAGAGTACATCATGTCCCTTAACTGGATCTAAGCGACCAATCAGACAGACAACCTGAGACTTAGGGGCTAGTTCAAAAGCCTCGCGTGCTTCAAGTCGCTCTTGCCCAGAAGGAGGTCGAAAGTGGTCATTGTCTACACCATGACAGATTAGCCTGATATTCTCTTTTGGCACCTTCAATGTGTGTTCGTATACGTCTTTGACCTCTGTGCTAATTGCAATAAAGCGATCGCCAAGAAATGTACCAAAATATTGATTGACAAAGGCTCCAATTTGAACACTGCGACGACTAGACACAGGCTCAATTCTAGCCGTTGAGACAAACGGGATTTTGTAGAAAAGTCGCATGGCATGAGCATAGGGACACATGGAAAGCGAATGTACATTAATCACGTCTGGCTTGAACTGTTCAACGGCTGCATTCAACTTGAGTAAGGCTTGAACAGCACCACTAGGGTTCTTCCCCTTAAAGGTGCGGAAGTTAGGAAATGGGACAAAAAAGTGTTTAATTCCATAAGATTCAAACCATTCTGGGCCACGAGTAATTTCTCCATCAGCTTGTGTCTTTTCCTCCATCGCTGAGGCGAGCGCCACTTCCCAGCCTTGCTTCATTAGTCCTTTGGCTAGTCTCACCAAGCCGACAGAAATACCTTCATCACCCCAAAGAAAACGAACAATAAATAAGACTCGTGGTTTATGTTGCATGGCATTTTTCTCAAACTCTTAAACCAATTATTCAAACGTTGGAAAGGTTCTAAGGTAAAAGTTAACTCCGGTTAGCTAGACGTTGATGCTTGTAATATTTGTTAGCAGCTATTCCTATACCGATAAATCCCCAAAGCAAGACACCGCTACCCCCACCGATCACACCATTTACGGGTAATCTGACTAGGCAACTTACAACAATTGCGCGGGCAGCGGCAGCAAAGAGATCGAAGCTCCCTTCCGAACCTTGAAATAGTCTTAGAACTAGCAGAATCATTCCGCCCATATAGAAAATGACTCCAAACCAACCGATTTGGAAGAACATTGACAAGAAACCACTATCTCCCACTCCATTTCCTAAACCATCTCCTACAAACTTGCTTAGTGCAACACCCAATAGTGAGTCATACATATCTCGTCTGACAGTCGCACTACGATCCTCCTCAATGTTGGATAAACTTTCAATGCGATTACTGATCTTTTCGGAGAATGGCTCCATTGTTGTTAAGGGAATAACGCATAACGCGATAATCGCAACGACTGCAATTAAGCGAATCTGGAGACTTTGCTTAAGGAAAGCTGCAAGAGCGATCGCTCCTGCAAACCAGCCCAGCCAGGCTGAACGTACTGTAGATAGGAAAAAAGATAAAAAGCCCGATACTGAGGCAGGTAAAAGTAAGGGGCTTTGGCAACTAAATAGCAGCAATAGCCCTCCAGCCATATAGGCTGCAAAGGGTTCACCTGAATTCATGGTGCTCCACACACGCACTTCGCCGTTCTCAGACGTTCCAGCAGAAGCCAGTCCTGAATTATCAAGCCATAACCGATCCCATTCAGGTAAAGAGACAAACTGTACGATGCCATAGATTCCCATAATCAGGACGCCCCAAAGAAAAGTGCGCTGGATGTTTTGGCGGTAGCTGGGATACTCTCGCCAATTCATGAACAAGTGGAAACCAAAGGTTACGGGAATTAACCAGGCTAAAAAGGGTTCTGCGAGGGCAACAGGTTTGCTAGTGACGAGTCCAATCAACAGACCATAAATGACACCTAAGAAAGACAGAACGAAGGGCAATCCCCCTTGTCGATGGGCAGTTGACAGATGCTTCCAAAGCGTAATCACCGTAAGCCCTGCAACTAAATAAGGTGCCAAAAGCATGGGGCTAGATTCTGTATAGCTGCTGCGAAAATCAGCTAAACGTCGGATCAGTGGTGAAAGAAACCAAAGCCACCAACTAAAACTGACATAAAGAACGGGATAACGGAAGTAGAGGAGCGCACCGACAGCCAATGCACCCATTGGACAAAGGAAGTTCAGGATTTTGCCTGCCCCTGCTACAATACCAACCGTTGTGAATAAGACTAGCCCTAGTATTGCTGCCCAAGCCTGTTTAGGTTGCAGTTGAAAGCCCGTTTGTTGAGAAATGTTGGAAACTGACGGTTGCTTACCCATTCAACTTTTCTACCCTCCGCTGCCTATTTCTTGTACGCTCCTTACTGACTCACTCAGCTTCTCAAATAAGTTCACATAGTTCTGCGCCGTTCTACTCCAGCTATGGTGTTGTGCGATCGCTATTGCCGCTTGACCCATTTGACTCCTGAGGCAAGCGTCGCTTGTTAGCATACTTAACGCCTGTACTAAAGCCTGAGTGTCATCTGGATCGGGTAAGACTATCCCAGATTCTGATGTAACTATTTCGACCGCAGCCGTTGTACTCGCCGTAATCACGGGTAAACCCGTTGCCATCGCTTCCAGCACAACTAAGCCAAACGTCTCGTAACGCGACGGAAAGACAAAGAAATCCACTCCTCGCATGACTTCTGACACATCACGTCGGTATCCCAGAAAATGCACTCGTTCTTTCAATCCTAGCTTTGCAGCTAGCTGAAGATAGGGGCTTCCTTCGGTAGTACCCACCACGGCTAGGTGTAACTGAGGAACTTGAACTAGGGCATGTAGCACTGTGTCTAAGTTCTTACGAGGTGTCTGAATGTCCCCCACAAAAAGTGCGATAGTTACACCTTCAGGTAAACCTAATCTGCTGCGGTCGGCATCACCAGGATAAAACTCTTGCAAATCAACACCATTGACGATGACCTCAATACACTCTGGCGAAACACCAATTTCTATTAAATCCTTTGCAACCTTCTGAGAAACTGCCACGACTCTTTTAGCCTGACGGAAGGCTTTTTTTTCCCAATTAGCATTCAAAGCCGTGTAAAGCCACTGATACAGACCGTACAAATCTCGGCGTTGCTGCCAAGTATGAACAGGCGATCGCAACCACGAACTGTGGACAAAATGAACCGCGTTAATATCTCCCGGAGCGCTGGTAATTGCCCCGTTCACCTTTACTAAGTCAAGCTGCCAGCGGTGTTTACGTAACCAATCAGCACTACGCCAAGAGAAAACTATATTACGAAAAAATGCCATTGGCATTCCTTTAACTGGGATATGAATCCAGCTCACCTGGTCGTTTTGTTGCAGTTCTGGGTCTACCTGAGTTGCTAATAAACTGACGTGATGACCACGACGGATAGCCTCCCAGGTAACTTCGTAATTGACTCTGCCTTGACCATCACCTTTGATGACGCGGTGTGTGACGATGCCTAGCTTCATGGGTAAACCTGCTCCTGATGACTATCAGTTATTGCAACTCGGTTCTAGCGATGCTTGCGCCGGGGCTTTACGCAAGCACTTTCTCCAAGTCTGCCAACCCTGCCATCGCCCCTGCATAGATGCCAGCCATTTTTGCACTGCCAAGACGCCTTCGCTAGGCAGAAATCGCAAGCACTGTACGAAACCGCGTTGAGTTCGCGTTCCGATTAATATTCCCCACAAGAGAAATGCAGCCCGTCGTACAGGTGGCAAGTACTCTAGCAAAGGGAGAGTTTCATTATGTACTCGATTGATCTGGACAATGCGATCAAATTTGCCTCGTTGATCTTCATCAAAGCGCTGTGCCGGATAATGATCCACTGCGATCGCTGGATCGTAAATCAGCTTCCACCCTGACCGCTTCACCGCTAGGCTAAATGCTAAGTCATTGTGTACCTGAGCTCCTGTACCCCGGAGACGCTCATCAAAGTGTAAGTTAGCAATGGCAGTCCGTCGGTAGCTCATATTTGCACCTTTGAGAAGCTCTACCTCACGGAGCTTACCTATACCTAGGTGATGGTTGCCAACTACCCGTCCAAACCACTGGACTCTGCCTACCACCTCACAAGCACCATCCAGCAAGGATGTTCCCTGGTACACCCAATCTCGTCCACCGATACCGCCGATACGGTCATCTGACAGAAAGTGAGTCTCAATACGGGCTAACCATTCAGGATGTGGTGCTGCATCATCATCGGTAATCGCAATAATATCTCCTTGTGCCGCATCAAGACCTGCATTCAGTGCCGCCACTTGTCCTGGAACAGCGATCTTCACAATCCGCACTGGTAAATGGTCAGGATTAAACACCTCCAGAAACGACCAAGTTTCAGTATCAGTATCACGAACGACTACTAATACTTCACGAGGAAATAGAGTTTGCTTTTTCAGCGCTTCTAAACAGCGTTTTAAGTCTTCCGGTCGGCGATAAGTTGGGACAATAACAGTAATGGTCATCATCGATTGCTCTGTGTACCGAATAGTAGAAGTGTTCAACGGCTAAAGCTCTTTCAGGTGAGCACCCGCTCTAATATTGAGACTTGAGGGCAGTGAACAGGTAACGATAGGCGAGTGCGGTAGCTTGAACAGCTCCCCAAACAGCACGTAAGTCTCCTTTTTTAGCGCCGCTTCCCGCAAGTTGTAGTGGGGCTAACAGTATGTAAGCTAGTGTTTTAGGAATTGAATGTTCATACTGCCAGTAAGCCTTTGTCGTTGCATACAGCCTAGAGGCATGTACAAAGCTCTTATACTGTTCCCGATTCGTTAAAGAAGGATAGTGGTTGACATACAAATTGTCTTGATAAATTATTTGGTAATCGAGAGAAGTAGCATGTCGGGCTATGTCTATTTCATCAGAGCCATAGCGTAATTGCTCATCGAACCGTGCTTGCTCGAACAAATTTCTGGGAAATAGGGTTGAGTTGATGACAATTGCTCGATACTCTTTGTCTACAGGCACCCGTTGTATTCCCCAAAAATCAGCGTTATGGGGAGCAACCTTTCGCACCTCTCCTTTCCAACGCCCTCCTCCTCCATGATTCATCTCACAGCCTGTAATGATAGTGTCTGGCTCACAAGAGTCGATTAATTCTCGTGCTACCGTAAAAAATTCTGGTGGCACCCGCACATCATCATCAATGAAGATAAGATAACTACCCGTGGCACGGCGGATGCAAGCATTACGATTGGGACCAAGTCCGCGACGCGGACCTTGTTGATATATAACGCCTGGATACTTGATTACAATTTCTTTTGTTAAAGAAGGGTCAGGACTATCATCGCTGACAATCACTTCATCTGGCTTCTGGGTACTTTGAAAGATGCTTTCCAAACAACGATTTAAGTCATCCGGTCTATTCATCGTGCAGATGCATAGACTGACCAAATTAGCAGGCTCTTTAGATATTTCTACATCAGCGTCCATTATCAAAACCTCCTTAGTTCAAGTTGTCATTGCCGTGTTTTTTTCAGTCTCATAGCTTGATTGACGAATTATTTTTTGTAGCTGTAACAAGCAAAGAAACTTTTTCCTAATCTTTTGGGTTTAACTTCCAGATTTTTGGCAGCTCGCTCCAAAGTTGATAAACGGCTTTTAACCTAGAAGTTGGTCTGAATTCCCAGGGGTTTTTCCAGGCTAGCTTGCTAAGTTTAAACGGTATTTTTTCTTCCCCAGTCTTATATTTCAGACGCTGATAGGGCAAGTGTTCTGCTAAATTTACTTCCACATTAATTCCTGATTTCTTGAGAATTTGATTTAATATTTTTACTCGCAGTTCGTGAAACTGTAAATCTCGTAGCTGCTTGTTCAAAGAATTACTCCAGTTGTTAGCGTTATGAATTCGGTATTGGGATAGAGCAAGTTCTATCCCAATTACTTCACCAAAAAATGGAGCTAGATCGGCAAGATAAGTATCAGCACATAGTCGATACTCTGTTGCGGGAATAGGCATAATTTGGGAGAGAAATCTCCGGGTAAAACTTAATCCCGTTGATGGGGGAAAGGGCCACCAGCCTCCAGTCTTTGCTACCTGACTAGCAATGTTCTTTTTAATAACTTTATAAGGCGGCCATGGTTTGCCAGTTGGTAGACCAATTTGGTTAATGTTTTGCACTCGGTGATAAATAACCGCTGCCTGAGGATAGGCAAGAGCCGCTTCAACTACTTGCTCAACTTTTTGTGGCAACCATACATCATCAGAATCTAAGAGGCAAATTATCTCTCCTTGACTGACGGCAAATCCAGCATTGAAGGCTGAGGCTTGTCCACCATTCTCTTTAAAAATAGGAATAACTTTATCTTGATAACTTGTAATTATTTGCTGCGATTTATCAGTAGAACCATCATCTACGACGATTATCTCAGTACGAGGATAGGTCTGATTTATGGCGCTATCTATCGCCTCTGGTAAGTAACAATCATAGTTATAGTTGTTAACTATAACACTAACTAAAGGTTGAGGTGAAATCATTAGCTTAAGTGGGTGATGAAGATTAGCAATAATATTTTAAAAATTTACACAGAGTTAAATAAAGTTGATGTATTTTGGTTAAAGTTTATTCTAATTAAAGCGGTATGAAACTTCGTACAGAGGTAGTGCTTAACGGCGATATGTAGAAATAACAACGGTAATGATCATCATGGGGATATCTAGAAGTTTTCACATAAAAAATATGCGGTCATCCAGTTTTTCAAGCCCTTCAGCTTTAGGTTTTTGCCTCCTGTGACCAAGAACCGCTACAGAGCTGCTCTTGATTAGTTGAGAGATACCGATCTAGTCGCTTTAACACCTGTGCGTCTACATTGACATCAAATTTACGGGCAAAGTGCTTATCGGATGTAATGAGGCTGTCAAAATCTTGAATCCCTAAAACAATCGGGGAGGTATTTGTCCAGGGGATGTAGCGCTTATTATTATTAAGAATTTTTAGTTTAATATTATTAATTAAAATAGTTTGAAAAAAAGATTCATCGGGAATAATAGTATTTTGGTAATGTTTCACAAAACCTGGATGATGTTGAACAAAATCATGGATGTATTGAATGCAGCGATAGGATAAGGTGTACCACTGAGATCCTGCATAGCACTGAAATTCTGACGTAAAAGGGGTCGAAAAACAGCGGACTCCTAAGCGAGCACCATTTCTATCAGCAATCATAGTAATTAGTGGCTGTCGCCCATTAATAATGCGACCTATCCTAAATATTAAGCTCTTGATAATTTTGGGTGAAGGCAATTTGTAGTAATGAAAAAAAAATCGCCCTACTCCAGTATTTTTATTCCACCTCAAACCATATTCTGTCGGTTCTTTTGGCGGTTCTTTAGCTGAAAAATACTCCATAAATCCGTCATACCGGGTTTTCTCAAGAAACTGCTCGATTTCAGCCAATGGTTTAATTGGATAGTCTTGACCAGAAAGAAATACTAACCAGTCAAATTCAATAGAATGAGTCATTAACCAGTTGATGCAGTTAAGCTCCATTTCTACTTGAGAAAAATCCCCCCACGTAACTGGAACATAATTTTCTATAACGCGAACATTGCTCAAGCCTTCAAAATCAGCAATGTTCAGGTAGGAACTGGAGTAATCATGATGAATTAAAATTTGAGAATCAAGACTTCCAATTTTGATTGTTTTTACCAACCTGACCACTTGTTCAGGGTTAGTATGAGAAGCAATTAAATAGAGAATTTTATTCATTTTGAGCAAATGTGTAGACTACGTTGAGGGGAGAGAGCTTTTAGTAAGCCTAACTTCAACTACTCTGAATTTCCGTTTTCCTGTTATTTGTTAGCTGCTTCAAAAATCTCAAACCTATCTCCGCATTTTTAAAACCCAGAGTTTTTTGGATGAGATTGTATCCTGCCGCTTGACTCTCACCCCGAAAATTAGGACATAGAGAAATAATTTTATTCAATACCCATAAATATTGTGAATAATCAATGTCAGCACGCGCCGCTCTAATTTTTCCAAAATAGGAATCAGCTAATGCCTGTCGATAGCTATTTGGAAGTTTATCTAACTGTGTTAGTTTAGCTTCTGCCTTTTCCATTACCAAAAAGTGATAATCTCGCCAAAGCGTTTTATTGGATGTAGAAGCTGTGACGTTACCATACCTTCTATAGATCGAGTCACAGCCAGGCTGATACACAAACTTCGCACCACTTATTGCTACTGAGAAAAAGAAATCTCTATCTGTTGCGGCTTTCAATCTTTCCATATCGTATTCTAGACTTAGCTTACTAGACCAGATTCGTGCTGCATCTGATGATATTTCCAAAGCTTCCCGCGCCGCTCTAGCAACTCTTGATAGGTTCCTTGTTCTACAATTCTTCCTTGTTCGAGTACTACTACCTTATCTGCTCGCACGATCGTAGATAAACGGTGCGCGATCGCAATTACCGTCCGTCCTACAGTCAGCTTTTCTAACGACTCTTGAATCAATCGTTCAGAGATAGAATCCAGCGCACTTGTCGCTTCATCAAGAATTAAAATCTCAGGATTGCGAAGCAAAGCGCGAGCGATCGCAATTCGCTGCCGCTGTCCCCCTGATAACCTAGTTCCCCGATCTCCCAGTAAGGTATCAAAGCCTTCAGGCATCTCTTCAATAAACTCCAGCGCATTCGCTAATCGCGCTACCTCCCGAATTGCTGCATCATCTGCCTCCTGTGTGCCGTAAGCAATATTGTTGCGAACAGAGGTGTTGAAAATAAAGGTATCCTGACTGACGATCGCCATCTGGCGGCGGACTGAATTAATCTCAAAGTCCTGCAAATCAACACCATCGATCAAAATCTTCCCACCTACTAAATCGTAAAAGCGGGGAATAAGATCAGCCAGCGTTGTTTTACCCGCACCAGAGGAACCAACCAATGCAGTTGTTTTTCCTTGTTCAATGGCTAAATTAACGTCATGTAGCACCAGATGCTCAGCATCATAACCAAAATCTACAGACACAAACTCAATAGAGCGCTGCAATCCCGAAAACGGAATTTTACCATTCTTCAAATATGGCTTATTATCCCTTTTCAGCAGTTCTCTAATATTATTTACTGAACCATGAAAGTCACCCATCCTTACTCTCGCACCATTAAATTGACGCACAATGGGCATCAAGCGAAATAAGACGAATAAAAATGTCAATAAGGCAGCGGGTTGCATCTGACCGCTGGGAATAAAAATAGTAAAAGCTAGAACTAGCATTCCCATGAGAATCGTAATCGATATCCCCTCTGAAAGCGGAACAACTAATGCGCTAGCTTTGACAATTTTTGTTACTGTATTTACGATTTGAGAACTCGCCTCATAAAAGCGTCGGCGTTCAAAATCTTGGGTTCCGAAGGCCTGAACAGTACGAATTCCATTGATAAATTCCACTGCAGTTCCAACAAACATTCCATTAGCTTTTGAACGTTCAAAACTAGCCTCTCTAACCGTAGCAATCAGCGTTGAGACTCCTACTGCTAGCAAACTAAACAGCATCAATGAAACAATGGTTAGCTGCCAAGAGAGTAACAGTAGTGAAACAACGTAGGCTAAAAGAGTAGAACCTTTGGCAATAAAAAAAGCAAGAACTTCAAAAGCTTGCTTAATTTGCTCAATTTCTGTGGTCAAGCTATTAATCAGTTCGCCAGAACGCGTCTTAGAAAAGTAACGCAAACTCAACGCTTGAAGCTGCTCAAAAAGTTGTTTTCGCAGTCCATCAACTAGCTTAATTTGAGCCGTTTTAGTATAAATTTCTCCTAGATAGGTAAACCAACAACGCAGCCAAGTTATCAGTAAAATTAAAGCAGATATCCGATATAGACGCTCGATAACAGGTGCATTTACCCCTAAGATAAAAACATCAAACCAGTTGAAACCTGTTTTAATAGGTTCAGCATCGGGGCTGGTAAAATTTTGTAGAAATGACAAAATAAAGCCGACACCAAATCCCTCAAAAACTGCCGAAAAAAGGGTAAATACTAAAGCGAGAATTGCTATTTTGCGAAAATTTTTGAATTCTCGCAAAATGAATGCGTTTTTTCGCCAAACATCGGTAGCTTTCAGGAAACTTCGGATTGGTGCGGACAATTTTAAGGGCATAGCTATTTTTAGACAGGAAGGGAGGGTTCAATAGATAGGAATAAATAAACCCTTGTTGTTGATAGTAAGTGACTTGGCAAGAGACTAAAAAATTAATTCAGTTGAAACAACGAGCGGCTGTTTTGTTCGGCATAAGCGAGATAGCGATTTGTAGAACTGCTAGCTCCGTTAGCTACAACCCCGAGCGCATTTAAGTGGCTCAGTATTGTTGTCGCCTCAGTGAGTTCCGATTGTGTGACTCGGTCAATGCGTCCAACCATCACTACTCCACTGCAAAAGGAGGCAATCTGGATAGCATCCACCATGCCGAGAATGGGAGGAGTATCCACTAATACCAGATCGTAGGTCTCTTGAAACCTTTCCATTAGCTCCTTCATTCGTTGGGAACTCAATAGTTGTACTGGGTCGGGTGGTGTTGGTCCCGCTGTTAAAACATCAATACCTGAACCGGATAAAGAGACGTGCTGGGGTTTTGCCACCGTCATATTGCTAGCCAGTAAAGTTGACAACCCTTGCTCATTAGACAGGTTGAGCTTTTGGTGTAGCGTCGGACGGCGCAGATCGGCATCGATTAGCAGTACCCGTTGGTGCAAACGGGCAGCACTGAACGCTAGCCCCAGCACTAAGATTGACTTTCCCTCACCAGGTAGCGCCGAGGTGACAACTAGCGACCTGAGTGCCGAAGCAGAATTGAGCAGTTGGATGTGCTTGTAAATTAGATCCAGGGATTCTCGGAAGGGAACCCAAGAAACCATTTGCAGGATCGAAGGAGCTATTTCTGATTTGCGAAACGGT
Source organism: Kastovskya adunca (assembly GCF_059505785.1). Lineage (NCBI taxonomy): Bacteria > Bacillati > Cyanobacteriota > Cyanophyceae > Coleofasciculales > Coleofasciculaceae > Kastovskya > Kastovskya adunca. Next base: position 263,689 of record NZ_JCACLG010000021.1, read on the forward strand.
AGGTTAATCGGCAGTCCGTTAGTTCCAGGTGCTGGCACTTCTGGAATGATTCCTAACAAGGGGAGAGCCACCTGCCGCTCCAACTGATCCGAGGTATGAACCGCATCATCTAGGGCTTCGCGCCCAAAGGCTGCGATCCCTCCCAAGAATAACCCCACTACTACAGCTAACATCAGGTCTTGCTTTGTATCGGGGCCCGTTTGCCAACCGGGTTGGGGTGCCTCTACAACTTGCCAGTTAAATCCTCCTCTGGCAAGTTCTATACCTAACTCCTGTCTTGCCTCAAGCAGTTTTTGCAGCGTATCGCGTTTAAGTTGCACCTCTGGCTGCAAGCGCTGGTACTCTGCCATCAGCATCGGAAATCGATTTAACTCTGCACGGAGTTGCTGTTGAGTTTTAGCCAGACTAGAATCACGAGCCTTTAGAGCTTCGAGAGTAGTTCGAGCCTCCACTAGCTGGCTAGAAAGCCCCAAATCTGTATTACCAAGTTGTCCCTCGCTCATTAGAGTGTCTGGAGCAAGGTCGGCTTGACTCGGCGCTCTTCCTAATGCCCTTTGGGCTTCTTCCTGCAAGAGAGATTGCTGACGCTGACGTTGTTCAATTAACTTCTGCACGCTGGGGTCAGTATCTGTAAATCTCACTCGTCGCTCTGTTAGCGCCAGTTCTGTTTTTTGAAGTTCGTTGAGCAATGTTTGGTAGCGTGACGACTGGCTCAGGCGGGAGGCGGTGAGTGCTTCTTGGGGAGAACGAGCCAGGTTCTGTTGCAAAGTAATATAGCGAGACTGGGTTTCTTGGTACTGGGCGCGGATTGCCTGTCGTTCTTGCTCAATGTTGGTTAGAGATTCAGTTACAGTTGCTGCCTGTTGCGCTGGATCGATTAGTCCCTGCTTTTGACGAAACTGCTCTAGCGATTTCTCTGCCTCAAGCACGCTCTTTTCAGCCGCAGGCACTTGATCGTTGATAAACGCCAAACCATCGTTTAAGCGCTGTTTCTGTTGAGTAAGGTTGAAATCCTGATAAACTTTTTTAATCGCTTCTAGTACTTCTTGGGCTTTTAGCGGATCGTCGCTAGTGTAATCTGCTTGAACGAGTTTAGTTTCAGTCTTACTCTTAGCACTCTCTCCCTGTAGGCGGGTTAAGGTTAATGAGTTTCTAATTTCGTCTACCCCAATCGTCGGATACTCAGGCTTAAGTAAATCCACGGCTTCTTGAAGCAGTTGGGTACTACGCATCAGGTTTAACTGAGTAGCATAGTCTACTTGAAGATTCGAGTCAGTAAATTGAGCGTCTGCTTGGCCGGCACCTGAGTTTTTTTGTTCAAAATAAGGTTCTATCAACAACTGCATAGAACTTTTATAGGTGGGTTCTTTGGTCAAAGCCATGGGGGTGGCGATCGCCAACACTCCACAAAATACACCTAGCAGCCAAAAGCGCCGACGCAGCAAGATGGCAAATAATTGCCCATATCCAAAATCAGTGTCCGTTCCCTGAGGATTACTTGGTGTCACTGCTATACCGTTAAACTTGAATAGTCGAATTTGTCCAGCTTTCAGGCTTTATGCTAGCAACCTTCTCTAGCATTTGCTCCACTTTATTGAAGAACACGTCCTCAGTGAAATTGCTTAGAACATGGTTGTGTATTTTTCTGTAGTTCCAGGAAATTTTATTTGCTTTGAGCAGGGCATCTTGCAGGGCTTCCGGTGTCTGCTGGTTAAAAAATATTCCCGTTTTCCCAGGGATCTGGGTATCTAATACACCCCCAGCACCGTAAGCAATAACTGGTGTTCCACTGGCATTGGCTTCTATTGGCACTAGACCGTAATCTTCTAGACCAGCAACGATTACAGAGCGAGCTCTTGCCATTAACTGACAACGCTCCTCATCGCTTCGATATCCTAAAAATTGAACGTTTTCCAAAGCTTTAGCTTCTAGACGCTTTCGCTCTGGACCATCGCCTATTACCCGTAGCGGCCATCCCAGCCTATTAAATGCTTCAACAATCACATCAATTCGCTTATAGCTGAGCAAGCGCGACGATACTAAGTAAAAATCATCTTTGCGGTCTGAAAAAGCAAATTTACTAGTATCAATTGGGTAGTTAACGACATATGCCGCTCTCCCATAAAAATCTTGTATGCGATGGGCTACAGTAGTTGAATTGGCAATATAAATATCAGGCTCATTGGCATACATTAAATCTATATTTCTCATGCCTTGAAATAGTATTTTCAGAGCAGGATAAAAGGACTTATAGTGTCCGTAATTCTGGAGGTAAGTTTCTGTATCCCACAAAAAACGAGTGACGTTGTGGCAGAAACAAATATGCTGGGCTCCTGGTTTTTTTCGCACTACCTTAGCGAAGCTGCTACTACTACTAATAATCAGATCGTAATCTTGCAGATCTAAAGTTCGAAAGGCTGGGAAATACAAGGGAGCCAATAGTCGAAAATGCTTCTTTGCTCCTGGAATATTCTGAAGAAATGTTGTGTTGACTAGACGTTCTTTGAGATCAATCGTGTGTTCTGGATCATATAAAGATGTAAATATATCTGCTGTGGGAAAGTATTTACAGAGGAGTTCAAATACGCGCTCTGCCCCACCTTTTTGCGTCAAATAGTCGTGGACTAATGCGATCTTCATCCAAACATCCTAGCTCTAAACAACTAAAACCCGTAACCTTGCATCTTAAAATCTTGTTGTTTTCCTTTGATCATTCTGGAGGAATAGAAATCAATCGAAAGTATTGCAACACCTTCATAAAAACGCATCTTCATGAAAACGCTTTTGATTGTTCTACCTTTGCTTTATCTTCCCTTAACAACAGATACGGTTGGCAAAGATTTCATTTGCCGAGCAGTCTATACAGGTTTGTATCGTCCTTCGGAGCGAGCCTCGTAACGACGATCGCAACTTATTTGGCAGTTCTAGCCACCTTCAGTATTACTGAGACAATTCGTGAATCAATTTCAATCGAGGTGAACATTTCAGTATGTTTACATAAAAAAAGAGAAACTTCATGAAGGATTCATGAAGATTTCATGAAGATGTAAAGTTATTTGAAGATACAGAAGTCATTTATCAATTACTAGATCGCGGCTTTTGCTAAGTCCAGATGCAGTTTTTTTGTGTTCGTGGGCAGAGTAATCAGTTGTGGGGTAAGGGGAGGACGAGTAATATCAGCGGTAGAAAAATATAAATTCAGGTTTAAGTTGTGAATTTTACAATTAAAGATGTTTTAATTCCCGTCGAACAAGGTTACGCAACGGTTGACGTGCAACTTGTAGAGGGTTCCTCAGAAGGCGATCGCCCTACATCTATCATTGAAGCGATCGCTCCCCATTTAGAAGTCATCGGCACGGCAGTTGATGGCAAAAACAAACTTTTACTCCCCGGCTTTGTTAACGCCCACACCCACTCTTCTGAAATGTGGCAACGGGGGGCAATTCCTCCAGTTCCTCTAGAACTTTGGCTTGCGGAACTCTACGACTTTGCGCCCTTAGAACCGGAACAAGTCTACCTGAGTGCCTTAGGCACCGCCGTAGAGACGTTACTATCTGGCGGTACGAGCGTTGTGGATCACCTAGTATTGATCCCCGGTAAAGAAATAGAAACCGTCGCCGCAGCGGTACGGGCTTATCAGAAAATCGGCATCCGGGCGTTTATTGCTCCCTTGATTCAAGATGAATCCCTAACGGCGGGGATTCCGGATGGAGAGGCGAATCGGGAACACGAAACCTATCTCCGTTCTACAGAAGCGACGCTGGCGTTGATGGCAAAGGTGGTGGAGACGTTTCATAAACCGGAAGAGGGTGTGAATATTCTCCTTGCACCAACAGGGATTCAACTGTGTTCTGATGCTTTATTTGAGGGCTGCATTGAATTGAGCGATCGCGCCCAACTCTGTCGTCACTCCCACCTATTAGAAACCGCCGCCCAAAAGCTGTTAGCCCAGGAAAAATACGGCTGTAGTGCTGTCGAACACCTGAAGCGCATCGGTTATCTCAGCCCTCGCACATCCCTTGCCCATTGCGTTTGGCTCAATGATGACGATATTGCCATCCTTGCCGAAACGCAGTCAACCGTCGTTCACAATCCCCTGAGTAATTTGCGCTTAGGCAGTGGCATTGCCCCTATTTTAAAGTACCTGCAAGCCGGAGTGAATGTTAGCTTCGGCTGTGATGGGGCATCGAGTAACGACTCTCAAGACTTGCTAGAAGCGATTAAGATCGGTTCGATTTTACACAACATCACAGACTCAGACTATCACCACTGGATTACACCCCGTCAGTCGGTGGAGATGGCATCTTTGGGTGGGGCGAGGGGATTGAATCTAGCGGATGAACTCGGTTCGCTGACGGTGGGGAAAAAAGCAGATTTGGTACTTTATGACCTCACCAATCTCTCTTTGCTACCTCGCACCGATCCCATTGGCTTACTAGTGTTGGGGCGTCCTACCAATGCAGTAGATAGCGTCTGGGTAGACGGTAAGCGTATAGTGGCAGATGGCAAGGTGACAACGATTGACGTGGATGAATTGCAAAAGGAATTATTTGCTCGCAGTCAATGGATTGATCGCCGCCAGTCTCAGACAGTGAGCCAAATCGAAGCCCATTACCGCCTTGTCATGGGATTGCCGAAGCAACACTTGACTCCCTAACTCCCACCAAATACAGCAACTCGGTTTTTAACCGCGTGTCCTTTTGACATGATCTATGATTTGCTGCTTCTTGGCATCTGAATTGGTATTTGTCAAAGCCAACTGTTGAGGAAGTTGTGTCGTTCTTTTGACGTGATCCATGATTTGCTGTTTGCGTTCTTGAGAATTTGCCATGATGCGGGTAACTTAACTTAACTTTATGAATTTATTTTAACGAGAAATCACCCGCTACAACCCGCAAAAGCCTGGAATTGATCGCGAAAAATGCCAACTGTGGTTGGGAGCAATTCTGCAAAAGCCAAGTTGGCTCGTAGATTAAAGCATCCCCGTACCTTCATGTCGGGGAGTGTCAAACCCAGCGAGAGTCCCCTAAGCACCTAGGGTTGAAGAGTGCCAACAAAATGTAACTAAAGATTAAGAATAGTTGCAGTTTAGACCGGGCGCGATCGCCTCTATAAAATTCTGTGTTCCTATCAGAAAGCAGTTTTCAGCGATTGGTAGCGGCTAATGAACGCCCTGTGCTGCCGTTAGTACTTGCCTCTACTTCTGAGAAGATCAGAGGCAATCCAATACTTAATTTACTGCTCCAGCCAGAGATATAGGGAGAACATTGTATGAAATTAGCTTACTGGATGTATGCAGGCCCCGCTCACATTGGCACACTGCGGGTTTCCAGTTCTTTTAAAAACGTTCATGCCATTATGCACGCGCCGATTGGCGATGACTACTTCAACGTCATGCGTTCAATGCTGGAGCGCGATCGCAACTTTACCCCTGTGACGATCAGTTCCGTTGACCGTAATGTTTTAGCGCGTGGCTCCCAAGAGAAGGTCGTTGACAACATCACACGCAAGGATGTTGAGGAAACTCCTGACCTGATCATGCTCACCCCAACCTGCACCTCCAGTATTCTGCAAGAAGACCTAGCTAACTTTGTAGAGCGGGCGCAGATAGAAGCCAAAGCAGACGTGATGCTGGCAGATGTGAACCATTACCGCGTCAACGAACTGCAAGCCGCAGACCGCACCCTCGAACAAATCATCCAGTACTACATCGCTAAGGCGCAAAAGAAAGGGGATCTGCCAGAAGGCAAAACCGAAAAGCCCTCTGTTAACATCCTCGGCATCACTTCCCTCGGTTTCCACAATCACCACGATTGCATCGAGTTGAAACGGCTGATGGCGGATTTGGGAATCGAAGTCAACGAAGTGATTCCCGAAGGGGCTTCAGTTCACAACCTAAAGAATCTGCCTCGCGCTTGGTTTAACCTCGTACCCTATCGCGAAATTGGCTTAATGGCAGCGCGGTATCTGGAGAAAGAGTTTGACATGCCCTATGTGGAGATCACGCCGATGGGTGTGGTGGAAACGGCACGTTGCATCCACAAGATTCAGCAAATTCTCAATGATCAAGGTGCTGATGTTAACTACGAAGAGTTCATCGACAACCAAACCCTGTACGTCTCTCAAGCGGCTTGGTTTTCGCGTTCCATTGACTGCCAGAATTTGACCGGAAAGAAAGCTGTTGTCTTTGGCGACAATACCCACGCGGCTGCGATGACGAAGGTTCTGGCGCGGGAGATGGGCATTCACGTTGTTCTGGCTGGCACTTACTGTAAGTACGATGCTGACTGGTTTAAGGATCAAGTTAGCGAATACTGCGATGAAGTTTTGATTAGCGATGATAACGGAGCAATTGCCGATGCGATCGCTCGTATTGAACCCTCTGCTATCTTCGGCACCCAAATGGAACGCCACGTTGGTAAGCGCCTGAGCATCCCCTGCGGTGTGATTGCTGCTCCTATCCACATCCAAGACTTCCCCATCGGTTACAAGCCTTTCCTGGGTTACGAAGGCACCAACCAGTTGGCTGACTTGGTATACAACTCTTTCACCCTCGGAATGGAAGACCACCTCTTAGAAATCTTCGGCGGACACGATACCAAGGAAGTTATTCACAAAGGTATGTCTGCTGATTCTGACCTGAACTGGAACAAGGAAGCCCAAACTGAGCTGAACAAAGTTCCTGGTTTTGTTCGCGGTAAGGTGAAACGCAATACTGAGAAATTTGCTCGCGATCGCGGTCTGAGTGAAATTACTCTTGAGGTAATGTACGCTGCCAAGGAAGCTGTGGGCGCGTAATTAGTCGTCAGCAATTTTAAGCATAAAGGGGCATCCTCACTGGATGCCTTTTTCTATTGGAATCAGTTTGGCGCAGTTAGTTCAGCAATGAATCGAAGATTCTGCTTCTTAAGTCGAGTGGTACTGGCTTAAGCGGTAAGTAGTTGTTCTTGAGAAAAACCCAGCTTGGGGGGGCTTCCCCCCAATCCCCCCACTCTTGGGATGAGTGCCTCCCCCAGACCCCCTGCACAAGGTTTGATCGGTTGTGATGATTTTTTTTAAATTAGTGCCATTGTTCTTAAGTAGGACAGGTAAATCATTGAAGGTTTTTATTTAGGATTAAATTCCTCAAGCAAAGGGCTAGATTCCTGAATACGAACCCATTTTAAAATTCTTATATGGCAACACAACGTTGGATTTATTTCCGCCTACTTATACCAAATTTCTGAATGTTTGTTGCAGATACTATGTGATTTCCCCCCTTAATAAGGGGGGTTAGGGGGTCGATTTGTAGCGCTATTTTATGAAATTGGTATTACTTCCGGCGATTTCCGAGGCTGCTGATTGTGTATCTGGTCGGCGAGTGTACCAATATGCCCAAGCAATCAATACGGCTTGAAAGGGTAATCTTGCTAAATAAAGTATTTGACTGTGAGGAATTCCCTCAATCTTAATGTTGTGCAAAGTCATATAGATGTTGGCAGGAAATACGGCAATAAATAGGGAAATTAGTCCCCACGCTGCCGCTACACTAACTAAGGGAATGGCTAAACCAATACCGCCTAGAATCTCAAAGAACCCGCTAAGGTAGACAGATACCAATGGTGGAAAGGGTGGTGGCACCATGCGAGCATACTGCTCTGGTCTGAGAAAATGGGTGATGCCAACGATAATCATAGACACGGCAAGGACACCCCGAAGAATTTCTTTGCGGCGATCGCCATTGTGGAGTGTTTTAGACATAGGGGACAGAGAAAAGGCTCAATCGACAGTAGAGCGATCGCGTGTCACTCTGCCTCTATCGGGGGTTAGCTCTTAATCATGCTTAGTTATGACTGTGAGGCGATCGCTGGACGATAAAATGCACTCCGGGGTAGTACTCGCAACACTTCCTCTACTGTTGTCACCCCGGTTGTCACTTTGTATCTTGCCGCCACCCCAAAGGAAGCAAAGTGACTCTCTCGAAGATAGCGGTGCAACTGCGTGATTGTGCCGTCGTAGATAATTTCCCGTACTTGGTCATCGATATCCAGCAACTCGACGATCGCTTCTCGTCCTAGATACCCAGAATTAAAGCACTTATCGCAGCCGCGACCTTTACGCCATTGCAAGACATTGGCTTGTTCCTCCTCTAATCCCAGCACTCGCAACTCGGCGGCTGTAGGCTGATGGGGTGCAGCACAATGAGGACAGACTCGCCGCACCAAACGCTGGGCGACAATACCTAGCAAAGCGTCGCTAATTAAACCAGGGTCAGGGCCAATATCTTTCATCCGGGGAATGGCACCGGGAGCATCATTGGTGTGCAGAGTGGTAAAGACTAAATGCCCTGTTAGTGCGGCTCGTACTGCTGTCTCCGCCGTTTCGCGATCGCGGATTTCCCCCACCATAATAATGTCTGGATCTTGGCGCAAAATCGAGCGTAACCCGGCAGCAAAGGTCATCCCAGCCCGTTCGCGTACCTGGGTTTGGGTAATGCCCGCTAAGACATACTCCACGGGGTCTTCCACCGTCACGACGTTAACGTGTTCCGTCGCGACGTACTGCAAGCTGGTATAGAGCGTACTAGTTTTACCACTCCCGGTTGGCCCGGTAAGGATAATCATCCCTTGAGGTTGCTGCAACCAGGTGGTATAGGTTTCTAGCGTCTTGCGGGAAAAGCCTAAGTCTTCAATTTCTTTAAATGGATTCTGCTGGGGGAGTAAGCGAATCACTGCTTTTTCCCCACCAACACAGGGAAGCGTACTGACGCGCATGTCCATCCCTAGTTCGGCTTCTTCCGCACCGACGTACTTTTCCCCAATGCGTCCATCCTGGGGACGGCGGCTTTCGGCAATATCCATCTCCGACATCACTTTCAAGGCGACAATCACCTTGCGGCTGACATCGGGGGAGAGTCGAGTAATGTCTCGCAGCACGCCATCAATGCGATAGCGTACCCGCAAGCCGTCTGGTAGGGGTTCTAAGTGGATGTCGCTGGCACGGTTGCGTAAGGCTCCAGATATCAAGGTTCTGATGCGACCAATTTGGTCAACCGCCTTGGAGAGGTAGATTTCTGTTGTTTCGCTAATATTTTCTTTTTCCTGTTCGCCAGTCAGGGGATTAACCAGAGGAACAGAGCTAATGCGGTTGGGGTCGAGGTTTTCCGAGTGGAACCAGATGCGGTAGCTTTTGTTGGCGATCGGAATAAATTTGATTTCGGTAAGAGTGCGATCGCTTAATTCCTGAAGCACTGCGCCAGACAAACTCACCGGACTTCCCAAGTAGTAGCAACCCCGCCAAAGCAACAAGGGAATCACAGGCGGCAAGGTATTTCTATCGGGGAAGTGGCGAAAGAATCGGTAAGCCACGTCCCTATCTAAACGTTCCCGATTGACGTTACCTTGGTCATCGATTAAGAGGTGCAGTGCCTCTTCGCAGGTAATCTCGTGATTTCTCAGTTGCTGCCAAGCTGATAGCACTGATGAAGTAATTTGCATAACAATTGAAAATTGCTAATTGTCCGAAGGCGATTAGCGTTTTGTTTAGTACTCACTCTTTGGAGTTTAGATCAATTAATTTGATTCCCGCTAAAACCTCTTGGTAGAAACAAGGCGTGTGGATTACTTAAAAAGAGTGCCTATCTAAGTGCTCAACGCCTTACGGCATCAAAGGTAGAAACACAGTATTCTAAAGCTGTAGAGATTTTGACCTTTCCTGTGCTCAACGCCTTGCGGCATCAAAGGTAGAAACACCGTAAGGATGAAGAGATGAAGTCTATGCCTCGTAATGGGTGCTCAACGCCTTGCGGCATCAAAGGTAGAAACACGTGTTGGAAATTTTGGACAAATTTCCCCCTTACGGGAGTGCTCAACGCCTTGCGGCATCAAAGGTAGAAACACAGGAGAATCTCGCGGTGAGGTTTCCTTACTTCTTCAAGTGCTCAACGCCTTGCGGCATCAAAGGTAGAAACACATCTACCAAGTAAAAAATGAGTACAGCATCTCTGGATGTGCTCAACGCCTTGCGGCATCAAAGGTAGAAACACGCGATCGCACCAGGACGGCGGCAAGGTTGGGGGCGTGCTCAACGCCTTGCGGCATCAAAGGTAGAAACACTGCCCCATACTTTGCGATCGCCTCAGCAAATTCCATGTGCTCAACGCCTTGCGGCATCAAAGGTAGAAACACAAGTTCTTCAAATATCTCTCTAGGCACATCTTTCAAGTGTGCTCAACGCCTTGCGGCATCAAAGGTAGAAACACGATTATTAGCTCTTGATATTCCTGATTCGATAAATCGTGCTCAACGCCTTGCGGCATCAAAGGTAGAAACACCACATACCTGATTGGGGGGGGGATTATTCTATCTCAGGTGCTCAACGCCTTGCGGCATCAAAGGTAGAAACACATCGCGCCCGAAACATTTGATCGGGCGCTTTCTCGTGCTCAACGCCTTGCGGCATCAAAGGTAGAAACACAGAGCAGGCACGGCGGCGACGGCAGATTCTAATCCGTGCTCAACGCCTTGCGGCATCAAAGGTAGAAACACCTTTCCATTTGCCAGGATTATTTATGCAGTCTTGCGTGCTCAACGCCTTGCGGCATCAAAGGTAGAAACACTTTTATGCAGTATCTGAGCTTAGTGACTCGGATTGAGGTGCTCAACGCCTTGCGGCATCAAAGGTAGAAACACGATAAGCGTTACACAGTAGAAGCTTGCACTCATGCCGTGCTCAACGCCTTGCGGCATCAAAGGTAGAAACACCGTTGCCCTTGAGCGGTCGGGGCCATCGCCGCGATGTGCTCAACGCCTTGCGGCATCAAAGGTAGAAACACAAGCGATCGCTCTTTACCCATGCTCTTGGAGAATGTGCTCAACGCCTTGCGGCATCAAAGGTAGAAACACCTGAACCTAGCATTATCACTTTCTGCGCTGCCGCGTGCTCAACGCCTTGCGGCATCAAAGGTAGAAACACATGTTGCCACTGTCGGGTTGCTGGTGATGCGCTTGATGTGCTCAACGCCTTGCGGCATCAAAGGTAGAAACACTATCAAGCATTTAATCCCCTTTAGGGATTATTTGTATGTGCTCAACGCCTTGCGGCATCAAAGGTAGAAACACCACAAACAAAACACATCTAATCCACAATGAATCAAGTGCTCAACGCCTTGCGGCATCAAAGGTAGAAACACATCCCTAGGAATGCCGCCCGTTAACTTATCTAAGTGTGCTCAACGCCTTGCGGCATCAAAGGTAGAAACACGAGGAATAACCGCATCACAACCATATTTCCAGTGTCTTGTGCTCAACGCCTTGCGGCATCAAAGGTAGAAACACCGAGTAACCGGATCGAATTGAACATATTTACTTTCGTGCTCAACGCCTTGCGGCATCAAAGGTAGAAACACCTGCTATCGCTGTAGAGCAATCTATTAGAGCAATTAGGTGCTCAACGCCTTGCGGCATCAAAGGTAGAAACACCAGCATAGGTTTTCAAGCAAATCCTAGCTTTGGATTGTGCTCAACGCCTTGCGGCATCAAAGGTAGAAACACCCATAGGACTGACTAACTGGGTGTCTGCTTTGGAGGTGCTCAACGCCTTGCGGCATCAAAGGTAGAAACACGACCCCTTCTCTTACCGTAGCTATACTCCATCTCGTGCTCAACGCCTTGCGGCATCAAAGGTAGAAACACGCGATCGCATCTCAGTGATCGCTTTTTTTCTGTTCAGTGCTCAACGCCTTGCGGCATCAAAGGTAGAAACACGCGGCTGCCAACCGGGTCAAACTGTCAAATGAATGTGCTCAACGCCTTGCGGCATCAAAGGTAGAAACACGAATTTAGATCCGTCTTTATAGTCCCCATCTACATGTGCTCAACGCCTTGCGGCATCAAAGGTAGAAACACAGAGCAGCAATCACTTTATCCACGGTTGGGAAATTGTGCTCAACGCCTTGCGGCATCAAAGGTAGAAACACGGGAATGTCCGCCGTGTACGCGAAAGCCGAAGGGTAGTGCTCAACGCCTTGCGGCATCAAAGGTAGAAACACCCAATCAGGGGGACAAATCGGACTGCCTACCGCTAGTGCTCAACGCCTTGCGGCATCAAAGGTAGAAACACATTTACTAGTATCATTTAAAGTTCTCCAGCGGCTATGTGCTCAACGCCTTGCGGCATCAAAGGTAGAAACACAAGATCCCCCAGCAATTGACCCAAATAGAGGAGCTAGGTGCTCAACGCCTTGCGGCATCAAAGGTAGAAACACTGTTTAGCCTTGGTTGCTTCTCCTCTCTATTGTATGTGCTCAACGCCTTGCGGCATCAAAGGTAGAAACACTTCCTGGGCTTCGACTACCTCAGCGATTACCTTGAAGTGCTCAACGCCTTGCGGCATCAAAGGTAGAAACACCGGATAGCCAAGATACAGAAGCGCTGTAGCAATTTCCTGTGCTCAACGCCTTGCGGCATCAAAGGTAGAAACACAATCCGGTAAAGCTTACTGGATAAAGCAAACTTCGTGCTCAACGCCTTGCGGCATCAAAGGTAGAAACACTCCTCAGTTCCTCTTTAACAGGCAAACAGACGCTAAGTGCTCAACGCCTTGCGGCATCAAAGGTAGAAACACCAAGGAAGCAGGTATCGCCGCTGGCATTCCATTCCCGTGCTCAACGCCTTGCGGCATCAAAGGTAGAAACACCTGGTATCTAAGACTAATTGGCTACCACACGGGCATGTGCTCAACGCCTTGCGGCATCAAAGGTAGAAACACTCAATAAAATTGATGTTAAGCGCCGCCCTTCTACCGTGTGCTCAACGCCTTGCGGCATCAAAGGTAGAAACACGTAAATCTCACTGGATAAAGGAGGCTTCCGTTCCGTGCTCAACGCCTTGCGGCATCAAAGGTAGAAACACCAGGTCTGCCCGGTTTCACTTGTCTAGGATTTGTTTGTGCTCAACGCCTTGCGGCATCAAAGGTAGAAACACACCTCCTAGGGCAGAGCGCAGTTTCCGTTCTTTATGTGCTCAACGCCTTGCGGCATCAAAGGTAGAAACACAGCGACGGCTGAAATCCTTGCGGTGAAAGAGTTCCTAAGAGCTTTTGCAAGTACCTTAGCACAGACCTAACCTTAGACACCAACCTCCTCCAAAAAACTTATTTCACCGTAACTCCCCAACGGCTAAAAGCCCTATAGAGAGTAGAACAAGCGCTTAATGCAAGCATCCTCAGAACTCCTAAAAACCCTATAACCCTGTTGCCGTCAAAGTTTCTCACCCTCCTACCAACTGGAACAGCTTCACACTCACAGATCCTTGCATCAGATAACTCGATACCCCGCCTCCTCCACAGGCCAAGACTCTGGACGATTGTAGGCTCTAATTCCGCCGACGCATTGATGGGAAAGACGAATCAACAGCAAGCTGTCTTCAGCTACCAACACCTTCTCCAACTCCCAGCGCAACTTCTCCCGCTCCCGCTGACTAAGCCAACAGCGAAAAATAGAGTATTGCATCCGTTCTCCATATCCTTGGAGTAGCTTGTAAGCCTTGCGCCAGCGCTTAGGGCAGCGAATATCGTAGCAAATCAAATACCAGTTTTTTGCTTCTGCCACAGTCACACCTCACCGCACGACTAGCTGACCAAACAAACCACCTTCGCCCGACCATTCCTTTTCCAGCAGGCGCACTTCCAACTCCAATAGACGGCGATAGGTAAGGGAATAACCTGTAACGGGATGCTTCCAGCTTTCCTCCTTGCGACGTTCGTACACACTCACCAGCTTTCGCCGTCCCGCGTCGCTTAACCAAACCTGCCCTCCCCGAATGTCAAAGTCCGCTTTTGCGTCCCACTGATTCTTGTTGATAGAAGCCATCACGGGCATATCCACCAACGGCACCCTGAAAATTTCCATCAGATCTAGTGCCAGGGGTGGTGTCTGGGAGCGCGGCTGATGGTAAAAACCTAAAGCAGGTTCTAGCCCCACCGTCAAAATGGCATTCATCACATCTTTGAGCAGCAAAGCGTAGCCGAAACCGATCAGCGAATTGAAGCGATCTTTGGGGGGGCGACGATTCCGACCCCCAAAGTGCAACTCCGAAGCAACGCTATCCGAGACTAAAGCAGGTAGTGCGCCAAAATACAAAGCTGCCAAATTGCCTTCTAGCCCCAACAGGGAGTCTAGAGATTGGGCTTTGGGAACCTGTTTAAGGACAGCTTTCATTTGGGCTATTGCTTTTCGCAACCCCTCCACATCTTTCCTCCCCCGCTGCCCGCGCATCAAGAACTTCCGCTGTCCTTGAGCGCGACACATCACCAACTTCCGCGCTAGAGTCAGGCAAGTCTCAGCATTGCACAACGCCCCATACTGACGGATACGGCGTTGAATACTTCCTTGCCGCGTATCAAAGCTGCCGATATATCGCCCGCCGCCGGAGATAAAATGCACCCCGATTTCCTGTCCCGCACAAAAGTGTAAGGCTTGGGTGGAGATTTGGGAGAAACTGTGAAGCACTAGCTGTCCCACCTGACGAACGGGAAGGGTTTCAACAGGTTGACCGCGACGCGTCAGTTTGAGTTGCTCTCCAGTGCGACCGACAACCGTTCCCGGTTCCAAGACATGAACAATCTGACGTTCATCGTCCTTGGGAAATAGCCGCAGCGGTTGCCACTCCCGGTTGTGGGCGAGTCGCGCTTCTTCTGGAAGGCAGACTGGGGCAAGGGAGCAACGGGTGCAGAGTCGCTCGTTATCCGTGACAGGGGGACGGTGAGGTGATTGTCGAAGCTTGAGCGCCTGCTGAATTGCCTCGCGAACCGCTGCCCGCCCCGCCTCATCAAGGGGGACGCGAACCAGCACATTATCGGCATGGTAGCGGATTCTGCCTTCCTCAATCGGGATACCCAAGGCAGACTCAATCAGGCAGGCATAGGCGAGGATTTGCAGCTTATCGCTTTCCCAAGCTTGGGGTTGCTTCTTCTCGTCTCGGTGACAGCGACCGCGTTTGTGTTCGTAGGGAATCGTTTTCCCGTCACGAGTCCGCAAGGCGTCCACCCGACCCCGCAATCCTAATTCTTCGCTTTTGAGAAATAACTCTTCCCAGTCCTCATCCTCCTGTTTTTCCAGTTCCGCGTGCAGCCGTCGTCCCGCAAAGACGGCAGCGTCTTGGGTGTAGAGTTCTTCCACTTCTTCAAGGTAGAACAGGCGCGGGCAGTAGGCGAGGGCGTGGAGGGCAGAAACGCGGATCGTGTCTTGTTGGGTAATTTCGGAGTTTAAAGTTTGCATAGCAAATGCTCATTAGGTGGGATGGGATTAACACCTGACGGCATCTGAGGTAAAAAACTGGCAGGTTACTCAGGTAGTCCTGCTTGTTGGAAAACATTTTGAGGAGTAAGTTGGAGTCCTTCTAAAAGGGTATCCGTTAACGTTGCATCCCCTCGTTTCGTCTGAGGTGGGGCATCGGGATAAAATACTGTAATTGTCCTAGCGTGAACATCAACGACCCACACCCTTAATACCCCGGCTTGCAGATAATCGACTGCTTTTTCGGCTAAATCCCCAAAAGATTGCCCAGGTGAGATGATTTCCACTATCAGTTCCGGTGCAATGGGACAGGCTCGATCTTGCAACCAATCTTCACCCAAGCGTTCAAACGAAATATAGGTCACATCCGGTACAGGCACCCAATCTTTACCCTGGCGCTTGAGAATAACTGCCCATTCTTGACAGGCAATGCCTCTATTTTGATGCCATTCTTTGAGCAGGTTCACTAGGGCTAATTGCATCAGAGAATGGAAAAGTTTAGGAGACATTTTGGGGACAGCTTGACCGTCAATAAATTCATAGGTAATATCTCCCTCTGGAAGTACCAGAAACTCTTCAATGGTTAAGTAGGTTTTTGACTCTAGCATGGGGACATTTGGGGAGAATTACTCAAACCTAATTTGCCTGACTAGGAAGGTTTACCCAAGCTGACTCAGGAGGATTGAGAACAAAATTACTGGGAGCAAATACAGCAGTTTGCGTTTTACTGTTATCCGCCCGATCGATCCAAGTTGTCAGCCGACAAACACCTCTGCTGGGACGGGTACTATTTTGTAAAGGACTGTACCACCTTGCCATCGGGGGACTACTAATCAGCTCGATTGAGTCAAACAGGAAGTTATTGTCACCCGCAAATGGTAGTCCATAACGCGGTTCATCTAGCTCACCATTGAGTCCGGCAATGATGCGATCGCATAACCATTGTTCAGCCTGAATACCCACCACTAGGTCAAGATCGACTAGAACCTCACGACGTACTGGTGCAATCCAAGGTTTAGCACCGTGAGTCTTTTGAGAAAGTTCCTTGTCTGAACTTCCTACTAAATATTGATGTAGCTGCTGGGAAAGCATCGCTGTTTTGGGCGCTGCGCCTTCAGGAATGCCAATCGCCACTGCCATTGCGGGTAAATCTTCCCGAATCAGAGTAACAGGTGCAGTAAATGGAGCACGCTGTTCGATACCTGCTAGATTAAGAAGCAATCCGTACACCGTTGATAGTGAAGGCACTGGTGTTGTAGAACGGTATGCCCCCGATTGAAAGGGACGGAACGTTGCGAAGGGAGCTTTAAGCCGCAGATACACGTTCGCCACCTCCCAAAAATTCCTCCGCTAGAGCATCAAATAATTGTTCAGGGTTGGCATAAAGATGAACTCCAGCATCATCTAGACGAGTTTTTTCATCTCCATCCATAGTACGGACTATTTCACCGCCAACCCAAAACTCATTTCCTGGCAGATCGCAATCAGAATCATCAGCCTTACCCAAACGGCTTAACTCTGGAAACTCACCCACCTCATTAAAGCCATAGGTATTGTATCCAGCCACTAACTTAGGGGTAAGTCTCACCACAACTGAACGAGGGGCAAACTCATAATAAGCCCGTGCATGACCGCCAGCAACACTATTGAGTTGAGCGATCGCTTTCAGCAAAGCCTTAGTCCAATCTGGTTGATCAAGGCAATCACGCCCAGACAAAGCAAAAGGATACTGAAACGCAGTATGGGTTACTTCCCGATACAGTAGGGCAGATGTACTAGAATTTTTCCAAGGACTTGCACCTGCATTAAGCGGAGACTGATGAAACACCGCATCGTATTTATAAGGACTCAGCGCAACCGCCATATTGCAACGAAAGATGCTATCTCGTTTGGGCGGTAAATCTTTATGTTTTTTCGCTTCTTCCGGTTTAGCGACCATGAAGCCAAATAAATAATCATCAGCATACTTACTAGCATTCGGATATTCTTTGAACTCCACAGCAAGCTGTTCTTGGTTGTGGAGACGGGTGCGATTATGTGGCAACCCCATTAAAATCAGTATTTCGCGTAGAGCATTGCGAATTGATTCAGGGCTAACAATGGCATACTTTTGCCCATCCTTAACGATTTTTTGCAGAACAGTGCGGTTTTCTTCCGACTCACCGCGATAGTTTCCAGAAGGAGCAGGATAGGTCAGAACGGTTGCGAATAGATTAAGTTTGTTCATGATAATTTCTGGAAAGACAACTCGCCTAACGGCAATCAAAGGACAAGCCTAATTTTTAAGCCACTTCAGCTTCAGAATTTTCACTCTCTGACTTCTTTTTAGAAGGGAACTGGCTAGAGAGTGCTAACAGAGTCAAAGCACGAATTTCATCCGATTTATTGAATAGAGCATCCGCAAAATCAACAAATTCGTCTTTTCGGACAAAGGGATAAAGGGTAGAGACAAAGTAATCGACAAAGACTTTAGATTCTGTACGCGATCGCACGGCAAGAAATGCTTCATTAGCAATTTTCCCTTTTTTTTCGTTGTAGCCATTTTCCTTTTTAGAATTTCCCTTACACTCATCCCATTTCAGTCCATATTTAGACTCTAATTTGCTCAATACATAGTGCTGACAAACTTGATAAACAATTTGAGCATTTGAGCGAACATCAGCTTTCACGTTAATTTCTCCTTCAATATGAAATAGTTCGCGGGTATCATGACTGAAACGGGAGTCCTCCAGCCATTTACGTGGAATTCGACTGAGTAAAGCATCAAAGTCATACCACCAAGGGTTTTCTTGTAGCAGATTGAGCAAGCGCTGTTTACGGAACCAAGGACACCAGTAAGCCTTTTTTATTTGGGTGTATTTGTCTATTTGAGTGTCTACAGGTTCAACTTGACTGATGGAGCGAATTTTGACCCCACTGTTCCCCACCTTTTCGGCGTGAATTAATTCAACTCCCAAAATTAAATCTACAAGGGTTTGAGAACCCGTTTTTCGAGCGATGCGATCGCGTAATAATCGCAGTAGATCTAATGCCCCTTCTTCTGTCAAGTCAATGATTGCCTCACGGGGGAGATAACCTGATTTAAGTGATTCCCTTTCTTCTAGGACATTCGGGAATTCATCACAAAAATCAATCAAATTAGCGACATCAGGAATTGCCAGCACATAGCCCCCTAACTCGCGACGACCATCTTTATCAAAGGTTGCTGGGCGGTAAACTTGAGCAACAAAAGGCCAAAAATGTAGCAAAAACTGATAGATTACTATGTCTTTAGTGGGAACATTTTCCGGATTTGATGCCATCGCGCCTAGGTAATAATTTCCTGACTGTCCTGTACTCTTTTCTGGATGTTTTAGTTCTTTCCAAACGCCTTCAGCATCCTTGGAGTATGATCCATTCAGGCGATTGTTGAAGGGGTTGCGAGTAGCAGGAACTCCCCGAATAATTTGCCAAAGCATATCTCGCCACAACTTCACCCAAAGCCCGTTATCCGGGTCATCGCTAGATTTATCCCAGTCAGGTAAAAATGCACCATAAGGTACGGTAACAGAATAGTAGTAGCGGTTGATTAACTTAGTGTTTCCTTTAAGATCGGTTGTTTTAACCTCTTCTATACGGTCAAATTTCTTGATTTTTTTATCGGTTGAACGCTCCTCTGTAAAGGCTGCATAAGTTAAGTCAAAAAGTGCCTTAAGTCCTTCCAAGTTTAGTTTTAGCGTCGCACTGAACTCATTTAAATTAGTGAAATTAGCAACCGCATCCTTGCGCTCTTTAAACCAAGGTTGCTGATCTAGATATTGCACCATTAGTACTAAACCAGCCAAACCTGCGCGATGTTGAGCAGAGGGCAGTTCAGCTAAATGGTAGGTTAGTTTTAACTCATTCACTCTCCAAACCCCCTTCTGGGACAATACTTGTGATGGTCGGCAATTTCCAAGTAACGTGGCATCCAAGCTGGACGACCTTCTGTGGTAGTTAGCAGTCGCTTTGGTACTGGTACTACATACCCGTCATAGGGTTCTCGTTTATTAACTAATTCCTTGACAGCGTTCAAGTCAGTATCTAGCAACGCATCTACTGAATAATCATCTGTATCCCGAAAAGGTTCAGAAGTAGCCCAGTAACCCCCCTCAACAAAACGGCTACTGCCATCCGCAAAGCGCTCATCTAGAGAGTGATGCTCTAGTTTTTCTGCTAATTGCCACTGGCTAACTGCACCGGATACCTCAGCTAAAAACTCACACGCCTTGTCCAGTTCTTTGGGTTTATAAGGTAATACTTTGGGTGGTTCGTAAACAAATATCTGAGATAGAAAGTCTGAACCACGGGATAAGTGACGGTTAGAACGACCAAACCGTTGAACGAGTGCATAAATTGGTGCAAGTTCGCTAATAAGGACATCAGCATCCAAATCTAACGACATCTCGCAGACTTGAGTTGTTACAGAGATCGCGGGTTGTCGATCATCCTTCTGATAAGCGAAGGCGTCAACTGTTTCTTTATGTCGCTTTTGCCTATCTTTGAGTCGAAACCGACTGTGATAGGTCAGTACTTCAACGCCCAGAGTATTCTCTAAATTGGCAGCTATATCACGACATCGATCCACAGTATTGACCACCCACAAGACGCGATCACCTTTTTGATAGGCTTCAATCGCTTGATGATAGGCTGTGTCAAAGTCTGTCGCTTGGACGTTATATCGGGGTTGTTTTTCAACCTTTTCGAGTTCCTCATCTGCAACCGTTGAGAATACCTTTAGCCCCACTCGTTCCAACTCTAACCGCCGTGTCTTAGGCAATGTGGCAGTCATGCACAGTACAGGAATATCGAAATGTTCGAGAAAACTGATTAAGTTATCGAACATTCCACGCGAGAAACTGTGAATCTCATCAATCACCACCACAGAATCAGCTAATACTGGTAACAGACACAAACCGCTATAACTGTGAGTAAGGAATGAGAGAAATTGATCTACTGTAGCTGAAAAGAATCGCTTCCCCCAAAATCCCAACGCAAAGAGCCGTTCTTCTGTTGTGAAATCTTTCCCTTCGCTAGAATCACCAGGGTTTTTTGCCATCTCCATTAGCTCGTAGGAAGCTGTACCCGTAAGAAGGCTGGCGTCAGATTCCGGTGCCCAGGAGACATAATCTTTAAATCCTTCAGTGGCTGTACCACGAGTTGGATAAAGGAAAATAATGTGTCCAACTTCGTAACGAGTCAGCGCTGACTGCTCCCATTTGTACGCAAAGATTGTTTTGCCAGTGCCACAACCGCTAAGTAGTAAAACGCGATCGCCTAAATCTTGAGCTTTTCTTTGAAAATTCTTTAGCTTAAATTCTTGTCCTGATTTTGAAGAGATTTGGCGATAACGAGGCTGTAAAATCTCAGTTTCTATCTCTTCTGGAGTGATAGGAGGTCTGTGAAGAGTGTCATCAATCCATTGCTGGATAGAATACCCCTCACGAAATAAACCAGATGCTGCTGAATCAGCCGCAATTACGCCTGCTTTGACTGCTAACATAAGGGAGCGACGTTCATCATCTCGCTTAACTTGACGAGAGAATTGGCGACCAATTTGGTTAGCTTCCAGATAGACTTGTTCCCAAAAGTTATCTTCTGCTATCCATTTTTTAGGTAATTCTGGCAACCCTTCAACACCAGCAATCTCAGCAATTCGCCACAAAATTGCGTTAACTTCCGGGTAATTCAGATACAATTCAACCTGCTTAACCTGTGTGCGAGGCTTTGCCCAGTCCTTGTAACTGGCTTTGAGATGGTGACACAGTACCGCCGCCGCGATCGCTTCTAGATCTAATCCACTTGGCTCTAGCCATGCCCTAACACTCTTGAGGTGAAGAATTAGAGCGCTAAACCATTCATGGCGTAGCGTCTGGGTTTCTCGACTTCCTGTAACAGCCGCGTAAAACTCAGCATTTGCCTTACCAATATCGTGAAAAAGAGCTGCAATTTGAAGGTGTCTGAGGAATTTATTGGCATCACATACCTTGAAAAAACGACACCAGTTTTGCAGTATCCGATCCTTAAAGATGAAGAGTGCAGCTTTCTCTGTATCTAGTAAGTGTTGCTCTAGGGTCAGCTTTTTTCCATCCGGTCTAGGACTTTTAGCCCATAGCTGTTGCGGCATGGCGATCGCTCCTTCCATAACACTGGACTGAAATAGGAAGACAGAACACCCCGCAGCCGATGCGACGCTTGCCACCTAAACCATGAATTTGTAGCTTAATTGAATCGTCAGGAGTCAGATCGGAAACGACTACACTGAAACCAACAACCGTGTAACTCCTCTTAGGTTTGGTAATTTTGAGGGTCAGGCGCTTGGGTTCCCCTTTATCATTGGCAGGAATGCCGATATTGGCGTTGATATCCAGTGCTTGTAATTGTCTTTGAGCCGCTTCCAAAAATGGTGCAGGTTCGGTGTAGCCCTTAATGGTCACGAGCCTAGCATTAAGAGAATCTGCTGGTTTCAGTGTCTGTAGTTCAGGATTCCCCAGTTGGATGGCATAACCACCAACATCTAGAGTTTGACCTGCCAATGGGTAAACTTGAGCGATCGCTTCAACAGGCAGTCTCAACAGTAGTCTTGAACTGCGAGTAAGACGAATTTTGCCCTGTTTATCTGGAATGCCTGGAATCGTATTGATGGCAAGTCCATCTAGTTTATGCAGTTCGGGGAATTGCTTGGAAATTGCGGCATACAGCCGATAGTTGTGGTCAGATGATAACTCTGTTCCCATGACCGGAAACGACAAATTAATAATGTTATGCATTGGCTAATCTCTAATAGACAACTTAGGGTTCTACCGAGTGACATTGTTGAACGTCTTCCGAATACCAGTAATGACGATTCATTCCCTCAACTTCTTCTCGCATCATCTCCACTAACTCTGGCGGTTCCTTAACCACAGCCCCCTTCCCATATCCCAAAACCCAGCGTTTCAAGTCATTGAGTCCTCCCACTACCAAGCGCAATGTCAGCGAACCATCTGGATGTTCCTGAATTTCTTGAGTGGGATGCCAGCGACGTTCTCGGACATAGGGAGCTGTTGGTGCATCAAACCAGATGGCTACAGGAACAGGAATGCCTCCTACTTCATGCTGAAAAATTTTGTCCAAATGCTCCTTAGCATTAAAGTTTGGGTCTCGGATAAACTTTTCCTCTAGTACCTGTAACTCTTGAATCCGGTCTACCCGAAACCAACGAATATCTTGACGTTTGTGGCAAAACCCAATCAAATAGGGATTTGTCCCGCGATAAATATGGAGCAGATAAGGGTCTAATACCCGTTCCGATTCAGTATTGCGACTGGCTGTGAAATAGCGCATCCACACCTGCCGTGAGGTACGGCTCGCTTCTACTAGCTGGCTCCAAATCTCTGGGTCAAAATAAGTTTCTGCCCCCGCTCTAAAAATAATTCGCTCGTCAGCGATTTGTTGCAAGTCCACCCAAGTCTGCTCTGGCAATCGCTCAGTCAATCGCAGGATGGAAGAGCGCAACTCCTCAGCATAGGTAGAACCCGCATAAGCTTCTAGCATCCTGGCTCCCAAGGTCAAAGCAAATAGCTCTCCTTGAGACAGGGAAATACTTGGCAAACGCCACTGTGGATCGGTGTAATAATGACCCTGCTTGCGGCTAAACTCCAACGGTGCATTAAAGCGATCGCGCAAGAAAGCTAAGTCACTGCGAATAGTGCGATCGCTGACTTCGAGCGCTTCTGCCAGACTGGGAACCGTTTGCCGTTGTTCGGTTCGCAGTCTGGCATCAATTTGCAATAGTCGTTCTAAATGGCGGGACACAAACAAAGCAATGGATAGATTAGCCACATCCTAAACAAGCTACCCGGCAAAAACACTTCCGCCTTCCGAAAAATCACTGATTCCGCCTTTTCTGTGGAGTAGGAGCGGGCTTAGTTGCGATCGCCTTTCTCCAGTTTTTGCACATTACATCGCGCCTCATTTGTCAATAATCTTGATCAAAAAATTACACCCCCTTCCTAGACAGGTAAGGGGGCTGAGAGATGAGGTCTTTTGTGCATAAGACCGAAAAAAGTGTGCTTACACGTCCCTACATCGTCAACGACTGCACATCCGTTTCAATCAACTTCGCTAAGTCTTGTAGAAACGCCGCCGCATCCGCACCGTAGATGATCCGGTGGTCGCAAGTAATATTCACCTGCATCTGCCGCTTCACACCCATCATGCCGTCAGGTGTTGCCACAACTTGCGGACGAGATGCCCCAATTGCCAGAATCGAGCCTTGTCCGGGAGGCAGAATAGCATCAAAGCGGTCAACGCCATACATCCCCAAATTGGAGAGGGTAAAGGTGCCAGAGCTGTACTCATCCGGTTGTAGTTGCTTGGTGCGAGAGCGTTCTACCAAATCTTTCCAGGTACGAGAAAGAGAGTAGATGTCCACCTGGTCAGCCTTTTGCAACACTGGCGTAATCAAACCGCCATCCGGCATTGCCACAGCAACCGAAACGTTAATGCTGCTGTGGTATTGAATGCCCTTATCGGCAAAACTCGCATTGACAAGCGGGTGTTTTTGTAGCGTCATGGCAACCGCTTTAGCAAGCATTGCCGTCATCGTCACTCCCTTGGACTTCAGTTTTTTGTACAGGTTGTCGAGGGCGTCTGTGGTGATGGTGTAACCAACGCGGTAGGTAGGAACCTCCAGGCTCGCCATCATATTCCGCACCACTGCATTTTGCAGCGTGTTTAGGGGAACCGTCTCGCCCAAAGGCGCAGTACTAGCGGCGGCGGGAGCAGGGGTGGCAGCAGGTCTGAGTGGGGGGGCAGATGCCGGGGCGGGACTGGGTGCGGCTGTTTTCGCCTCAGGTGCAGGGGTGCTACTTTTACCAGCGGCAGTTTCCACATCTTCGGTAACAACTCGTCCGTGAGGCCCACTCCCCTTTAAGTTGCTGACATCAACCTTGAGTTCTTTTGCCAGTTTGCGGGCGCGGGGGGAAATGATCGTACGTCCGTTGCGGCGGCTGGGGGTATCTGTTGTCGGGGCAGATGCCGCAGCGACGGGTTCTGGCTCCGGTTCAGAGGCGGCTTGGGCAGCGGGTTTGGCGGCGTCTTGACTAGAACTGGCTTGTTGTTTAGCCGTTTCGATTTCGGCTTCCGTTTCGGCGACAAAGGCAATGGCTGACCCAACTGGAGCTGTGTCCCCAGCTTGCACGGTAATGACAGCTAGATACCCTTCGTAGAAGGACTCTACATCCATATCCGCTTTATCTGACTCAACCACCACAACGGTTTCGCCTTTTTCTACTTTGTCTCCGGGGGATTTCTCCCAGGAGACAATTTTGCCTTCGGTCATTGTGGAGCTGAGAGCGGGCATGAAAATTTCGTTAATCATGGGGAAGGATAGACCCGAATCGACGGCTAGGACAACAAGGATTTTTACGGCTATTGCATTGTATCTTGAGCAACGACCGTTGAAACTATTCAAATCCCCGGCTCGTCTCAAAGTTTAGATGGCGAAGCGATCGCTAACCTCAAAGCGTACGCTATGAAAGGCTCGCTGACTACAATACACTTAAAATCCCGTAAAGACGGGGGGATGCCAATGTCTGCCAAGGGAAAGGTTACGTTAGCGATACTGGCAGGAGTACTGATGAGTGCCGGGGCGGGGGCTTATATCAGCACTCGCGATGCGGAAGTGGCGACTACGCCTACCCTTTCAGGTGAGGTGGGGTCACCGTCTGAATCGGTTCCGGTGGCACCGAATCGCCGTCAAGCCAATCAAAATACCCCAACGCAGACGGCTACTGAGCGTGTCCAATACGAACCCATCGATTTAGAAGCCACTGCCAAGCCTCTACAACTAGCAGGGAGCGACCCAGAAGCGAGCGCTCTGGCTGCTTTCGGAATTTCTGAATCGGAGGGAAACCTTTCCCAAACAGTCACGGTTGATTATCCTCAGCCTGACCAAGCCGTCGTTATCCTTACCCAAACTGGGGTGGCAGATGACTCGGTTAATGGCTTCCGCTATCGCCTAGAGATGGAATCAACTACCCCTTCCCCAACCAATCCGTCTTGGCAAACCGTCTGGGCGGGTCGTCAGTTTAAGTGCCAACCAAGCCGCGGTCATCAAGATTGGTCAACAGAACTTTGTTTGTAGCGATCAGCGATCGCTCGCTCAGGCGTCTCTAATAGACTGTAGGGGCAAGCCGTTCGCCCCTACTATCCCTACTATTATTTGAAGTTAACTACACGTCGCCGCGAATTTCTTCAACTACGCCGTCACGCAGCAGAATTTCCACATTCATTTTGCGAACTAGGTTGTCACCCGGTTCAATGCGGAAGAAGCTGTCAATCTGACCCTGATTTACTTCCTGCTCAAGTTCGAGTAGCTGCACTTGTTGGAGTTGCTGAAGCAGTTGATTTTTCTGCTCTAGCAGTTCGCTTTTCTTTTCATTGACTTGACCTTGAATGTTTTCAATTTGCTGCGCCACTTGTGGGCCAGGGGGCTGCAAACTTTGTTTTTGGATTTCGGCGATCGCTCTTTGTCCTTGCATATCCAACTGCTGGAGTTGAGAATCACTTTGGTTGATTTGCCCTTGCAATTGCTGCTGCACTTCTTCCTTCCATCGCGGTGTGACGATGGCTTTGATATTGACTGGGCGTTTTAAGAGTAGGTTGTTTTTAGACTCGTCCATGAATATTGCGCTGCTACTATCCTTAATCAGTTGTATCCGTTCTCAATTATCGTTGTTCTTTGGTTCATCGCTCAGGGGTCTAAAGGGGCAAAGCGATGAACAATTTGACCAATGAGAGCAATTATTCAAACATCGCGTTAATAATATCGCGATAGCGTTCCGTAACAACGGGGCGGCGAATCTTCAACGTCTGAGTCATCATGCCGTTTTCCACAGAAAATGGCTCTGTAATCAGCCTAAAGGTGCCGATCCGGTCATCTGGGCGATAACCCGGACGATCTTGTACTTCCCGGTTCAATTCTTGCCGGAACAAGTTTTGTACCTCTTTACTATTTAAGTCAGACGTTGGCACAGAGCCGTCGTCATTGAGTAGCTGCAAGGGTAGTTTTTGCGAGTCTGCCCATTTTTGTAGGGCTTCCAGGTTAGGAACGATTACTGCCCCTAGCGATCGCTGATCTTGCCCTACCAGCATCATTTGATCGATATAAGGACTCCGCAAACAAGCATCCTCAATCGGCTGTGGCTCAATGTTTTCGCCATTTGTCAGCACAATTGTATCCTTGGCTCGACCCGTGATCACCAAATCGTTAACAGGAGTCAGCCAGCCCAAATCCCCGGTATCAAACCACCCTTCCGGATTAATCGCCTTTGCCGTCGCTTCTGGGTTTTTGTAATAACCGCGCATAATCTGCGGCCCTCGGATCATCACTAAACCCTTCTCGCCTTGAGGGAGAGGCTTACGGGTTTCTGGGTCAACAATCCGAACCTCCGTTTCCACCATAGGTTGCCCCGACGAACCCCGGAGGTTATGCCAGGGACGCCGCACGTTAGTTACAGGAGACGTTTCCGTCAAGCCGTAACCCACCAGCACCTCAACGCCAACAATCTCAAAGAAGGTGTCGATGTGCCGTGCTAAGGAACCCCCACCGCTGATTACTTGTTGAATCTTGCCGCCAGTTGCTTCGCGGACTTTTTGATAAACCAGCTTGTCTGCCAACCTATGTAGTGGTGCCAGGGCAACAACCTGACTCATCGCCCCCAAGCGTTCCCCAACCGAAGGGTTGAGGTTATCCAAGCTCAACCCCTGCACTAGACGCCGCGCCTTAATGTAGCGTTGGCTAATACCGAGAAACCTTTGTACCAATCGCTGCTTGTTCTCCGGTTGTTCGCGAAATTGCTTTTGCACTCCCTCATAAATTGACTCCCACAGGCGTGGTACGCCGACCATGAGCTGGGGTTTAAAGTCTTTTAGGTCTTTTTTGACATTACGGAGGTTGGTGTAAACCTGGGTGCATCCCTGGGAAAGAATGAAGTACTCTGCCGAGCGCTCGTAAGCGTGCCAGGTTGGGAGAATGGATAAAACAATACTCCCTGGCTGAGGTATTAATACAGTTCCGTAGCTGGTCACCTGATGCAGCAAGTTGCCATGAGTCAGCATGACGCCTTTGGGTTTGCCAGTAGTGCCAGAGGTATACAGAAGAGTGGCTAGTGTCTCCCGGTTGTGGTTGGCGGGGGTCAGTTGCTGGGAGGCTCCTGCCGCTAGCAGTTGAGAAAAGTTGACGATGTTCAGCGTTTCCTCTGTGGGAGGCTGTTCGTCAGAAAGGATCACGACAAACTGAATCGGCAGGGAATGAAGGCGATCGCGCAACTTCCCTAGAGTCTTCAGGTCTTCCACCACCAAAGCGATACTACCGCTATCTGCCAGGATATACAGCAGTTCTTCTCGTTCTGCTTGGGCACTCCGCACCACATTAGCCGCCCCAGCGGTCATAATTCCTTGGTCGGCAATCATCCACCGGGGGCTGTTGTCGGAAATCAGAGCAATTCGGGAGGGAATGCCTGCTTCATCCATCTCTGGCTTGAAGCCCAGCGCCTGCAACCCCGCCGCAAATTGCTGAATCTGCTGAGATAGCTGGCTGTAGGTTAGAGCAACTTCCGGTTTGGCATGGGGGTCTTTGAGCGCAACAATATTGTTGAAGCGCTTGGCAGCCAAGGGCCAAATTTCCGGCAGAGACTGCACAAATGACCAATCGGCACCCTTTTTAAGGTTTTCACGCTCTTGCGTTGCCATTGGAGTAGGAGAATTAGGAGGGCGGTTTTTTAACATCACTCAATCCCCTGTAGAGTTAATCTACTTTCTTTTTCTTAAAAATACTCCTCTGTCGGCTCAAATCGGTTCCTAGGAGTGGACAGAATCCGATTTGTCAGTGTTTGGTGAAGAGAGTTGGGAGAAAGGATGAAGGATGAAGTATGAAGTATGAAAGGTAAGAGGTGCTCCCCTGCTCCCCTGCTCCCCTGCTCCCCTGCTCCTCTACTCCCCTAGGTTCTGCTCAACATCTTGACTAGGTTAGGCATTCCTGCGCCTTGGTGGTAGCGATCGCGTTTTAAGTCGGTGCAGTGGGACAGTAAGATTTCTTTAACGCGATCGGGATAGCCGATGAATTCCTGACGCACTGAGAGGAAGGCGGCAATAATGCCGGAAACGTGGGGACATGCCATGCTGGTGCCGCTCATTTCTACATACTCCGATTCTTGGGGGTTTTGCGAAAAATGAGCATTGGCGGAAATAATTCGCTCTCCCGGTGCAACTAGGTCGGGTTTGGCGCGTCCGTCAGCGGTGGGCCCTCGCGAGGAAAAGTAGGAAATGCCGTAGGTGTGGGGTTGTGACTTGTGAACCGAACCGACAGCGATCGCATCTTCTAAGTTTGCGGGGTCGCCGATGGATAGATCGAGGTTCACTTCGGCGCTACCATCCAAGGTTTCGATCAAAATCCGCCCTTCATTCCCCGCCGCAATGCACACAACAACCCCCTGACGCCACAGCCGCCGCAGTTCTCGACAGATGGGAGAGTGACCGCATCCATAGACGGTGGGGTCAAAGGAACCGCCCAGGCTGAGGTTGACGCCGTGAATGACTAAATTGGGCGAGGAGTCATTGACGCTGGCAATGTGGTCTAGCGCCTTGATAATCCAAGAGTCATTGCCAAAGCCTTCGTCATCCAAGACTTTGTAAATATGCAACTTTGCTTCTGGTGCCATGCCTCGCAGCGTTTCATGTTCGTCTCTGCCTGTACCCGCAATAATGCCAGCTACGTGGGTGCCGTGTCCGTTTCGGTCTGTCGCATTACCCGCTGGGGGTTCCCCTACCTGGGTACAATCCCACTGCTGCACGATGTTTTTGTAGTTGTAGAAATGGGGATGATTGGCGTTAATACCCGTGTCGAGAATTGCCCAGCTAATGCCCCGACCCGTTGCTCCGTATCCAAGTTGGGCGGTGTGCGCTTGCACGGTGTGGGTGGAGGTCTCGAGCAGGGCACGCTTTTGGGTGTTTTTCCAGATCCGAGCGAAGGGCAAGTTTTTATACTGAGCTGAGAGGCGGTCTATTTCTTCTGGAGTTAAATTGGCGGCAACATAGCGACGCAGAGGGTCAATGTTTGCCTCCTCTGAGCCATTTGTGAGCTGCTGCAACTTGTTGATGAGGGTTTTTTGTTTATCAACGGAGGTTGCACCCGCAATTTCATCGCTGAGTTCGATCAAGACAGGGATTCGCTTGATTGGGCCTGCCATCTCTGCTGCCACATCGCGAGCAATCACAAACGATGCAATCGGTTGAGCGAAGGTTGTCCCTACTACCTCTTGCACCGCCTGCTGCACAGCTTTTGTACTGAGATAACCGACTCCCGAATGAGCGGCATTGAGGTCAAAAAAGCTGAAGACACCGCCGCGCCGTTCGGTGTTCTCAATCAACAGGTCTACAATACTGCCATCAAAGTCATCATTGAGGTCTTTGTCAAACGCTACGGCATCAAAAGCGTCACAAAAATTCTTCCAACTCCTCACCTGTTGGGGAACTTGCCAGGGTTTTTCCACATTATCTTTAACGGCTTCGATAGCCAGGGGAGAACCCAGCGTCACCAATAACGGCACTTCCAGACCCGCACTTTCCATCTGACGCAGCACGTCGTAGGCGATAATCGACCCCATACTATGACCGATTACTACGTAGGGCCCTTTTTCTGGAATGAGAATTTGACGCAATCGTTGTTGAATTTGCGCTTTTTGCTCGGCGTCAAAGAAGTACGCCGCCGCATCTTGTATAAAGGTTGTAGTGACCCATTCCGTAATTTTTCCGCGCACTGGATCGGGTAAGAGCCGCAACTTTGCCTGAACTTGCCGCGCCCTAATCGCCCGTTCTGATTCCTGATTCAGAATTTGTCTAGCCGCCGCCTCAGCAAAGGCTTGGGCTTCTGGCGTATCCGGAACGAGTAGTTTACTTTCCTCAATAATTTCAGCATCACTTAAAGGACGTCGCAGATCGGCTGTAGCAGCGATCGCTAATGCACTTCCCTTCTGTCCGGTAGGTGGGATAGGCTGCGGGTAGCGGATATCTGCCCAGTAGGCAAGACGCGTCCGCGCTCCCATTTTTGTCCCAAATAAAGCTTTATCCCAACTCTCTTTAAAAATCTCCGGCGCGGGTTTGTTTCCTATGCCATGAATGTAAACGACAGTGAGGTTTTCCATTGTTTGCATTTGATTGATATTTGTTGACTACAGTATCCCGATTTAGTCATTAGGAATACTGTTGTTAAAGCCACTACGCTGACGTAATCCTAAATTCCGATAAAGTTAATATTTGTTCAACTTTGGGTATTAATTGGGAAATCAGCTGTCAAGCTTGTAGCCAGAAACACGCCCTTCTAAGTTAGCGATCGCTCCTTTCAACAACTAGCGTGTAACTTTCCTCAAAAACTCTCTTTTCTTCTCTCCGTGTCCTCTGCGCCTGGTGTGGTTCGTTTTTTTACTTCATTATTAAACGATATCAATTGATTTGATCTGCAACATTTTTTAAACAAACCGCAAAGAAAAGAGAGTAGAGCATTTCGTAAACTATTTAGGATTGTTATATAAAGAGAAAATCTCCGTTTTTAGAGGTTATTTATAGATGAAAAATTAGAAATAACGTTTAGTAAATTAGGTATCTTTTACCCGATTGGGTGACTTAACCACTACGGGCATTGTTAAAACGACTGGCTAAAAAGCGATCGCCATTCCATCCACACAGGATTCTGAACCTGCCATCAGAACCCCGTTTTGGCGCAAAATAATCTGACCAAATAAATATAAAGGATGTTGCATAGCGTGAGGATGAAATTAATCAGGGGAGCGGCGATAGGCGATGGGGAATTAGCGATTGGCGATTAATAATGCACAAACCTGTCGTATGGACGGGTATGAGTTATCCCTATTGAGCGATGAAATCTAAAAGGAAAATTTCGACAATATTAGAAGTTATTCTTTGAAATCCTAATAGTTTTGAGGATTTTTTAAATTAAAGCAGGAGGTAAAAATATGGTTTTAGGACAATATCGGCGAGGGATTGGTGTATTTTCTCGACGCCAAGATGCGGAATATGCCATGCGGGAACTGCAAGAGGCTGGGTTCCCGATGGATAGAGTGTCTGTGATTGCCAAAGATTTAGATCACAAAGACTTTGAGGGAACTGACCTAAATAAGAAGTCTGGAAACGAAGCCGGAGAAGGGGCTGCAATTGGTTCAGTCACGGGAACTGCCTTGGGAATGCTCGGTGGTTTACTGGCAGGACTTGGCAGTTTGGTGATTCCTGGTGTTGGCCCTGTAGTGGCAGCAGGAAGCATCGGAACGACCCTTGCCACTACTTTAGCTGGCGGCGGCATTGGTGCTGTATCTGGCGGTCTTGTAGGGGCGCTGGCAGGTATGGGAGTTCCCGGACACCGGGCAAAAGTTTACAGCGATCGCCTTTCTCAGGGTGACTACCTGGTGATCATCGAAGGTAGAAGCGATGAAATTATGCGGGCAGAAGCAATGCTGCTCAACAACAGAGGGATTGAGGAATGGGGAATATACGATGCCCACAAAGATGACCCGGCTGCCCTCAACTTACAAGATAAGCAGGCTCAGGGATACTAAGCTACTAGGTACTTAATTTATCGGTTTTGGTAAATGGGGAGATGAGGAAAACATCCTTCATCCTTTCTCCCCTACTCACCGACTCAGGACTAATTACTGGCTTGAGGCTCTAGAACCCAATCGCTGCGTGCTTTTAATCAAGGCACGCAGTCGTTGTTGTAGGTACTTAATATTCGGCGTTTGAGTGCCGTAGCGCCAGCTTACGTAAGCACTTGAGATTTCGTCGATAATTTCTGCTGAAGCGGACTGAAGGTGTTGCCGTAACCCCAGAGCGTATTCGCTAGGGGTTTGAGCGGGGTGTTTCCTATAGCCTTTGGCTCCTAAAGTATGGAGCATTTGCTGATATAGCCTTTCCATGGGTGGAAGTTTCGACAACCAGCGATGGTAGCGCCAGTTTTTCCACCGATCCCAACCTAGCCAACCCAAGAAACCGAGAGCGATCGCTAAAATCAGCCCGATAAATAAGCCCACCCAACCGCTAGATACGAGTGACCACAGCCAGGAAACTACTCGGATGAGCGATCGCAGAATTACACTCCAGACGTTAGCAACAAAATTTGTCACGGGTGAAGGTAACCACCCGGCTACCCAACTCCAAAACTGCCGCAAGACCCCAAAGGTTTGTGATTCTTCGATGGAGGGGGGGAATAATTCGTGACCGGGAATCGGGTCAAAGGCAAACCAGCCGTAGTCGGGAAAGAACACCTCCGTCATCGCGTAAGCATCGGTGTTCTTCACAATGTACAACCCAGTAAAGGGATTAAACTCACCCGCGCCAAACCCGACAACTAACCGTGCCGGAATGCCAATCGAGCGCAGCATGATGGTTAAAGTCGTAGAAAAGTGGTCTGGGTAGCCGCCTTGGTTTTTGAAGAGAAAGGCTTCTACTAGGTCTTCATCCTCTGCGAAAAAGGGTAAGCCGAAAGGATTTTCGGGAATGGAATACCGCTGTTTGAGCGCCTGAGCCAAATATAAGGCTTTCTCGTAGGGGGAGGTAATCGGTCGGTTGGAGGTGGCGAGGAGTTCTTCGGTGCGCTGTCGTACCTTCTCACCAATCGCTGGGGGAACACCCAAGTAGTTTTTTTGAATTGATTTGGGGTAATCTTCGCCTGCTTGTTGCAGCAGGGAGCGATCGCGATAGGGAACTTCCGAAATGACCGTGTAGGTTAGTCCTTCAATTAAACCGAGAGGCGATCGCAAACCCCCTTCTGCATCAATTGTCACTTCCCGCGTCGGAAAATAAAGTTCCCTGGGATAAGCCAAAGCCGGAATTAAGTTCGGTAACTCAGAGACAGCCGTATAGCTTTGAATAATTTCTTTTGTTCTACCCGTTGTCGGCGCTAGGGAAAGAAAAAAGCGATAAGACCATTCAGGGCGCGTCACCTTCAGCAGTTGTTTATCCCGCGAAATTTCCCACCCTTGACCTGTATAGCGGTCAAAAGCTAGAACGCGCCAGAAGCCCGGTGCTTGAGAACGCACCCGCATCACAACTTTCGGCTTTAGCTCTCCGCGCAGATTTTGGTTTATCTGGCTACTAAAACCGTAGTAAAACGTGTCATCAAGTTCCCCTTGTCCCCGTGTAGGCGATCGCCCTGTTTCTCCGCTACCACTACCGTCTTCTCCCTCGCGCTCGTAGCCAGGGTTGATAATGCCGCTATTACTTCCCTGAAAATTCTGCTCATCAAAATCAACAGGCGCACTTACGGGAAATGTCCGCAACTGGTAGCCGGGAAATCGGGGCATAAAGGCAAAAATCGTCAGTCCTAATGCCAGAATCACCAATAGAAATAGCCCTAGACGCTGGAGTGATAGAGGCGAGGCGTTTTGTAGAGATGCGCCACGGCGTTGCTTGAGTTTTATGGGAGATAGCCCCAAACGGGAGCGGTAGTCTAGGATGAGAACCGGAAGTGCGATCGCCAAAAACACCAGCAACATTGGTGCAAAGGTTAAGGTTTGCGAGAGAGTACCCGCCACCGCCACCAAAATTAGCCCAATCACCATCGAGTAGCCCAAGTCCTTGCGGCGGGGCAAATCAAAGCTGTGGAGAACTTGTAGTTGAATCAGTAACTCTGCCAGCACCAGGCGCGTGTCATTAAGCTGGGCAAACAAATTGCCAAAGAACGCTGCCATCGCTAGCAGCATCCCAATCGCTAAAGCGAATTTGACCGGGATATTGCGCTCTCGTCGGCGAAACCCACTCCAGGTTGCACCGACAATACTCAGCGGAACTGCCCACAAACTCGTCTGGGTTCCCGCTGCAATATCTGTGGCGATAATTCCGACTACCACCATTGCCTGCACCAACACCCGCAGCAAAATTGAGTTTTCCACTTCCGGTACGGGCATTGCTTCTAAGCGTTGCCAGTACTGACGAAAAACAGGTAGATGCCGCAGTTGCCCTAGCCTAAAGGAGTTTGTCATTTGTCAGGTGTTAGTTTTCAAAAGTCAGTTATTTGTGTTCATGGTTCATTGCCAGGAGTGCCACTAGCCAAGAAAAAAAAACAACGGACAACTGATTAACTATATTGTCGGACAAATAGCAAAAACTAGTGGGGCTTGTTCTAAATCCTGGAAACGAATTTCTAACGGATAAGTTTGATTCGCCTGTAAATCAAAGGATTCTACACTTAGGTAGCCGGGGTAGGTACGCTCGGCGGTGGCGGTGGCTTGCGGGGTTCGCAGCGTCAGACTGCCACCACGAGGCAGCCGCGTCGTAATCTGCAATTTCGGAGTTTGCCCTTGTAATTGATACTCTGCCTTTAATGTCACCATTCCCGCCGCTGTTTCCCACTGCCGTTCTACAGGGCTTTGGTTGGGGGATACAGAGACACTTAGGGCTTTGATGATCTCTTTGGCGGCTAGCATTGCTAGGGTCATTTGTTGTTCAACCGCCGCTGATTCGTAACTGTTAGGTAGAGATTGGGGTTGTCCTGGTGAACGACTCGGATACATTAACACCATCCCTGCCAACTGGTTGAGGGACTCAGAGCAGTCAGGAAAGAGGTTGGTTACAGCACCCACCAATTTGGCTCCCAGTTGCCGCCGCGAATACACGGCTTCCGAGCAGGCGTTGAGTAGTTGCGAGAGGATCGCTTCGGGTACAGGTACAGGCAGAGTTAGCTTAGAAAGCTGAGGCATCCACAATCGAACAGAAGGAACCCAGTTTTGTTCGACAACGTCAATCTTTTCGGGTTCATAATCAGAAATTTCTGTCTCCCAGGGAAATAGGGGGGGACGAGCTTCAATTTCTGATTGCAGGCGACGCTTCAAAAGCGCTTGAAAACGGTTTTGCACGGTTTGCATTTCTTCCAAGTTACGAGGTTTATGCCCGGAAGCCGCTTCATCAGTCTCAGAGAATGCCAGAGTCAACTCGTCACAATCCAACTCATCACAATCTAATAAGTCTAAGCGATCGCTCTCCCATTCTGCCCCTGCGCGATCGCCTGCACTACCTGATTGTGATTCAAGGGGCGAGGGGGCTGAGACTGGCTCTTGGAGGAGCCAAGCGATTAAACGGCTATATAGGGCTTCGGAGGAATTATCCATGTCACTATTCATCCTTAGATGCACCTGCTCCGGATACTGAAGAATTGCGAATTTCCCAGGCAAGCTCAAGTACCTTTAACCATTGTTTTTCCGCCTGATTAACGGTGCAACCAATGGCTTGTGCAATTTCAGAATTGGAGCGTCCTGTTTGTTTCAACTGAAGTAATTCTGACTGCTGGGAGGTAGTTTGTGCCTGCAAAACTTGCCATTCTTGCGGAGTTAGTCCTAAGTTGTGCTCCAAATCGGCTCCTAGCCATTGATGCACCAGCTCCCAGCGATGAGACAAGGCAAAGCGAATCAGATGATATTTGAACCGCTGCTGTAAGTAGTCACGTTGCCGAGGCGTTAGCCCCATCAAGGCTTCAATTTCACTGGCTGGGAGGTCTTTTAGACGATAGACAAAGTACTCCGCACAATCGGATTGCTGACGTTCTTCTAAATATTGCAACAACTCCTCAGTCACTGTCTCCCGCAGGTTAGCTTCCAGGGGATCGGGTTCCGCCGCCACCATCATCTCTCGTACCTGCTGTACGGCGGTATCATTCCAAGATGTGTCAGACTCCAGGATACCGCCTTCGGCAGCGGTGTCCATATCGACAGAGGTTTCTATCGGTTGCGAAGCCGTGAAAGTTTGCGCTCGCAGGATAATCAGTTGCTGAGAGCGGCGACGAGGTAAGGGAATGCGACGCTTTCCGTAACGCTCGGTAAATGCCATATACTCCGCTAGCTCTAGCAGCGTTCGGGGGGAATAGGTCGCATCCATAGCATTTTCCCGCCGAAAGGCATTCAAGGACTCCGCATAAAACCCCTGTAAGAAATCTTCAATCAACGTCAGCCTCGCTTGGTAGCTGAGGGGCATCTGTTGTCGGCTAATGTAGCGGTAAATGATCGCGCTGAGGGTACTTTGGAGTTCAACTCTGCCCCGATGGGAGCCTAAGTGGTAGAAGTGCAAACATTGCTTGAGGCGATGATTTGCTAAAGTCATCGCCCAGCTTTCCACTTCTCCAGAGTCTTGAATACGCTGACTTTCGTTACAAATACGGTTGACTTCGTTGGCTAGACGTGCTGCTACAGCACGACAGTCCGGAACTGACGCCCGCGTAGACTGCTGAAACTGGTCAAAGAGCGGTTGAAAAATTGCCTCCACGTCCTGGCAGATTTTCCCCATGCTTAATTGTTGATAGTTCATCAAGACCCTAACATACCTAACTCCCACCGTTCTAATCTAGGTTTAGACTGCATATAACAGCACAGTTAAACCTTACAATTGCTTGTCAATATGGATTTAGACCAACAACTTCAAGCCCTGATTGAAAATGCCCCGTCAGATGGTCGGACTCCGGAAGCGATCGCAGCAATTGCTCCGGTACTTAAACTCTTTGCTAGTCAGTTGCAGCATTTGGAGTACTACATTCTCCAAACCCTGGACGAGGGTTGGGTGCTAACGACCCTCAGTAACCGCGCACAACCCGATGTAGAAAAAAACGTCCTTTATGCCTTCCCAACTCTCAAAGATGCTGCTGATTTTCAGGTAGAGCCAGACCCTCAGATTGTTGCCTTGCCACTTCCAGTCACTCACATTCTGTTCCAAATGTTTGCAATGGACATCGTTAATAGTACGGTTTTCTTTGAAACACCGGGGAACCTTGCCAGCGGAACTGAAGTGAATCGCGAAGACTTGCAAAACCTTATCCATTCCCAACTCCAGCAAATGCGCTCTGTACCCAAAGCCCAGCCCAATCCGATTCCCCCTGACATTGCTTAATAACTTGTTACATATCTGGCAGGATCAGGGAAACACGCCTCGACGTGAGTTCAGCGTTCGACTGCCCTTCGGCAGGTGGAACACTGAGCGTTCGACTGAGCGCTCACGCCGAAGTCTTGTCGAAGTGCTCAGGAACCGCGCTCAGACGTTCGGCGAAGCTCAGTGGTCGCTGAGGCTTCTCGAAGCGTCGAGCCGCGAAGTCCAAACGGGAGCGGAGGAGTAGAGGAGATGGGGTAACTAGGTAAAACCCTAACCTAGAACCTATAACCCCTCACCCTTCATACTTCATCCTTCACCCTTCATCCTTCATACTTCATCCTTCACCCTTCATCCTTCATCCTTCACCCTTCATCCCACTCCTTCACCCGGCGGTACAACTGAGTAGACTGCTGTATTTCCTTTAAAATCTGCTCTTGCTCCACCTGAGCTTTTCGTATTTTCTCGGCGTCCTGTCGAATCTGCTCGGCATACAGCCGCGCTTGCTCGGTATATAGCCGCGCTTGCTCGGTATACATCCGCGCTTGCTCCTCGTGCTGCCGAAGTTGCTCGGTATACACCCGCGCCTGTTCTGCTGCCTGCCGCGCCTGTTCTGCTGCCTGCCGTACCTGTTCTGACGACTGGCGTCCTTCTTCATCAACTTGGCGCTGCTCTTCTTGGTCTTGTCTCCTCTGTTCTGCCTTGTCTCGCTTCTCTTCCTTCTGCTCAAGCGAATCCTGCTCAGAGCGCTGTTGCTTGTTTATCTCCATAACGGCTCTTTCATCCCTTACCTGCAGTAAACTACCTACTTAACGACCAACTTTCTAGTTTTTGCGTCGATCTTATCAATTCAATCGCAGTCACTTGTATAGTTTTTACACTCAAGGATTCAATTTAGCGGTACTGTATCAGTACTATTGCCGTCCTCAATATTTGAACCCTTTTTGTGATTGCAATCTATCCTGGCAGCTTTGATCCGATTACCCTAGGGCATCTAGACATTATTGAGCGGGGCTGCAAGCTCTTTGAGCGGGTGATTGTGGCTGTACTCCGCAATCCCAATAAATCGCCCTTGTTTTCTATACAGCAACGTGTAGAACAAATTGGTCTTTGTACCCAACATCTACCAAATGTAGAAGTTGATAGCTTTGTTGGATTGACCGTGGAATATGCCAGACTGAGGAATGCACAGGTGCTACTGCGGGGTCTACGGGTGCTTTCTGATTTTGAGAAAGAACTCCAAATGGCTCACACCAATCAAACCCTCTGGGATGAGATTGAAACTGTGTTTCTCGCCACGTCCAACGAGTACAGTTTTTTAAGTAGTAGTGTAGTGAAAGAGGTTGCCAGATTTGGCGGCTCTATCGATCATCTTGTTCCTCAGCAGGTTGCACTGGATATTTGCCAATGTTACGCCGAGACCAATCCCGAATTGATCCCCCCGACCGCGACAGACAAAGTAATCAAGGGGAGCCACCTCAGAGCCGATCGGGAGGCATAGATATCCAACAGGAACTAAACCGGATCGAGGATATTATCTTTGACAGCCGCCCTCACATCCCCTGGACTAAATGGACAGTGGTGGATGAGGAATTGCTGCTGTCTCAGCTCGATTTGGTACGGGAAAATCTCCCCGTAGCCTTTGAGGAAGCCGAAAAAATCGTTCGTCAGCGCGACGAGATTCTCCTGCAAGCCGAAGAGTACGCGCAGGAAATTATGGATGCGGCGGAACGGCGAGCTGACCAGATTTTGGATGAGCTAGGCATTATCCAGCAAGCGGAACTGGAAGCCAACCAAATTCGGCAACGAGTCCAACAAGAATGTGAAGCGATTCAAGAACAGACGCTCTCAGAGATTGAGCGGATGCGCCTGCAAGCCCAACAGGAGATGGAGCAAATTCGGCAGTTAGCCCTGGCGGACTGTGAAGATATCCAAAACGGAGCAGACGACTACGCCGATCGCGTTCTCGGTAGTATTGAGACTCAGCTCAATGACATGCTCCGGATTGTTCGCAATGGGCGAGATGCTCTGCTCCCTGATATGATTCCCCCTAGACGCTCCCCAGACAGTGATCCTCCTGGGGCATCTGGTTTGCGTTCAGTACCTTCCCCAAAGAAAAATTAGCCGTTTTTGAGTGGGGAATGTACAGGGACAATTCCGAATTTTCCACTTCAGATGACGCCGCCACAAAGATGATCTGGTTCGCTGGGAAGCCCTCACCATATATTGATTTGGCGAGGGAGGATGTCACCGATCAAGAGCTAAATACACTCCCCAAATTGCCATTGCTCGCAGGTAGTGACTGGCGCGGAACGTCCCCACCGCCGTAATGGCTTCGGGGGTTCTAAATTGTAAGCCGTTTTCGTACACTTGCTTGACGACGGCTTCGGTAAGTTGCATGGCTTCTGCTTTCATCCCCATCTGCACCAGATAAGCTGCCAATCCGAAGTTGATCCCCGTCCAGACTTCTAGGGGATGAGTAGCGTTAGGGTTTTCTGGCGAACCATCCGGTCTGACGCCATTGGCTGCCCCAAATTCACCCTGATGGAACTTCAGAAAGCACGACTCGTACACCGTCTTGAGAGCCGACTCGGCGTATTCCTGGGGGACAATATCAGGAAGCCCTAACAAACGGGCGTAAAACTGACCGCAAAGTTGGTCTGCCATCACCACATCCGAGCCGCTTTCACTATCGAGCTTGTAGTATTGACCGTTCCAGAGAGTTTGGTGATAAAGGGGTTTAGCTTGTTCTAACCACTGATGATAGTTGCTAATCGTTGCTTGAATTGATTCGGGATCATAAGCGTCCGTAAACTGCGGCTGCATGGAGGGGTTATTCAGTAAGATTTCGCCAATAGCGATCGCGGCTTCCAAGGCGGCTAACCACAAGCCACCACAGTAGGCACTAATCCCCTGCAACTGCCAATCATCAAAGGTCTGATCCGGTGCCCCAGAGTTTTCCGGAATGCCATCCCCATCTTTGTCAAAGGTTTTCAAGTAGGCAAGCGCCTTGACAATCGCACTCCAGCATTCCCACAAAAATTCCGTATCTTTAGAACCCGTGAGAACGAAGTCGCGATACACCTGCAAAACAAAATCGCAAGGCAAATCTTTCCACTGATTGCAATCTTGGTAACTGGTATAATTGGTTTTTTTCCACGGATGCTCGTTGGGTGCGCCTAGGTCATGGGGTGTGGCATCTGCTGTTTTACGAAGGGCGAATGCCTGGTTGTAACCGATCATTCTTGGTGTATCGTCGCTAGTAGGAATTGCCCTAGCAAAGGCTTCCAGCACCGCTTTATCCAACCGGGGAAACAGCATCATCAAGGCAAAGGAGCCATAAAGTCGGACATCCAGACTTTCGTACCAGCGGTAATCTAGGCATTCCAAAACGCCGAATTGCCCCACGGGATCGTGCTCGTCTGCTGCCGTCCACAATGTGCCACCATCCGTTAGGAGGTACAACTCGTTGAACAGCGCCATTTTGAACCAGTCTGGTAAATCATCCCGCTGCAAAATTGGAGCTTGCCAAGACTCAATGCGCTCTTGCCAAAGTTCATCGTGCTTGAGGGCAGTCCGGACGATGGGCCAAGCATTGTTGCCGCTGCGTCCAAAGAAATCGGTGTAGCGGCGGTAGTAGTTAATTCCTGGGGCAAATTCGGTAACGGGGAAGTCCCACGCCAGGATAAAGGGAATCTTGCGCGTTTTGCCAGGACGGATGGTAAAGCGAATAGCGATCGCGGCGGCAATCTGCTCTCCAGGAGAGGCTGGCGTTTCATCCTGGGTATCTCCTAAGGTGCCATTTTGGGCAAAGGTTCCCCAAACTTGCGCCCCATTACTGGCTGGGTTCCAACGACTGTGATAAAACACTTCCGTCGCCGGATTTGTAATCGTAGCGATACACAGTTGTCCTTCGCCCTCTCGAACCTCTTCATCCAATCTCACCCGGTCTAGCAAACAACCAACCCGGTAGTGGTCTTGAATCCATTGATTAAAATTCCCGGTACTATCTCCCCAACGAGCTTTGTACTCATATTCCGGGCTGCCGTCATCCCGCACTCGCACCTGGGGATTTTGTACCGCATTCGTAAACCAGCCCACCATATTCTGCCAGGTGAGCATAATACTCAGCGTAATCGGCGCATCCGTGGGGTTATGAACCGTCCACTCAAAAATCGCCACCGGATAGCTACT
Organism: Kastovskya adunca; assembly: GCF_059505785.1. Taxonomy (NCBI): domain Bacteria; kingdom Bacillati; phylum Cyanobacteriota; class Cyanophyceae; order Coleofasciculales; family Coleofasciculaceae; genus Kastovskya; species Kastovskya adunca. The sequence continues at coordinate 305,075 of NZ_JCACLG010000021.1, forward strand.
TTCTTGATAGCATCCTGCCCAAACGGGAGAAAACTGCTCGCAGGTTAGTTGCGTCTGAAAGACACCCTCATAGGCAAACCAACTGCGGGGATATAGCGCATGGTAAGTCCCTGAAGATTCTCCCTTGCCTTCCTTGGGATACCATTGCCACCAATCTAACGTCCCATCTGCGGGTGGCTCCGTACACATGGCATACGCTTGGGAGGGCGCATTCTCTGATTGCTCAAAAACACTAAATTGACAGGCTGGGAGGCTTTTAAAGACGTGTTCTCCACCATCTATATGCCAGAGATTAAACTCTCCCCGTGGCGATCGCCCAATGCAACCCGCTCCAAAACCGCCCAAAGGCATTCCATGCCAAGGGCCATCGTCAAGATTGCTAGGGTAACGGACAGTGTAGGGCTTTTCCCAACCAAGACCGAGGGGACGCTTCCAGCTACACTCAGGAATTTTTGGGCGCGGAGGTGGCGAAGGGTGATAAATCATTCCCTGATTTTACAAAACAATAAGCAAAGCCCACCTCATTTATGGGTGGGATGTAGCGTAGGCACTTTTAAGTGCCGTCAGTGCTAGGGGTTGGGGGCAGCCTATCTATCCAATCCTCTATTAGCTGGGTCATTGTCTTCTTTTTTAGGCTGGCGTGTTGCTTTAGCTTTTCTAAACGGCTTTCCTCAATTCGCAGGCTTAGAGGTTTTTTCTGCATAATATCTATACGTTGTGTGGATACACAATATCATTAAAGGCATGAAAACCCTGAAGTTTAAGCTGTACAGTCACAAGCGGAATAAACACCTCAAGCGGACAATCAATGCCGCTGGTGTAATTTATAACCATGGGATTGCCCTGCACAAGCGGTACTACCGGATGTGGGGAAAGCACTTGAACTGTGCAAGGCTTCAGAAACATATTGCCAAGCGGCGGAAGCGTAACCCATTTTGGCAGTTGGTAGGTTCTCAAGCTGTTCAGGATATCTGTCAACGGATCGACAAAGCCTACCAACTGTTCTTCAAACATCACAAGAAAGGGGTAAAGCCGCCAGGATTCAAGAAGGTCAAAAAGTACAAATCATTCACCCTCAAGCAGGCTGGATACAAGTTTCTAGGAGGGAATCGAGTCAAGATAGGAAATCGGGTATATCAATACTGGAACTCAAGAGAGATAGAGGGAACTATCAAAACACTAACCATCAAGCGCACCGCATTGGGTGAGCTGTTCATGGTTGTGGTTGTTGACGGATATTCAATTCCAGAAGTCACGTTCGAGACGGGTAAAATAGCTGGATTTGACTTCGGGTTGAAGGTGTTCCTCACTTGCTCAGATAGCGTAGCGGTAGCGACGTTAGGAGCGTCAGGCTTCAAGATTGAGTCACCATTATTCCTAAAGTCATCCCTCGCCACACTCCAGAAAGCGTCCAAACAGCATTCTAGGAAGCGCCAAGGGTCAAACAACCGAGAGCAGGCAAGAAAACATTTAGTTCGCTACCACGAGGCTATTAGCAATCGTCGGCGGGACTGGTTCTGGAAGCTGGCACACAAGTTAACTGACGAGTTTGATGTGTTGTGTTTCGAGACACTAAACCTCAAAGGGATGCAACGGTTATGGGGACGAAAAATTAATGATTTAGCGTTAGGGGACTTCCTGCAAATACTGGAATGGGTAGCGTCGAAGAAAGGGAAACAGCTCATCTATATTGACCCCTGGTATCCATCCACTAAAACTTGCTCTTGCTGTGGTCATGTCCTAGACTCTCTAGATTTATCGGTTAGACGTTGGCGCTGTCCATCCTGTCATTCGGTCAATGACAGGGATGAGAATGCCAGCATTAATATTAAAAGAGTTGGGAGTTCAACTCTAGGCGTAGGGGATGTCAGACAGGAGTTACTCCTGCAATCCCTGCTCGATGCCTGAATCCCACGGATTCAATCCGTGGGAGTGGCTCAAGGCGTTTAACCAGGTAAGTCATTGGTCTGCCGTTAGTTGTTCTGCAGTGAAGGGAGGTGAGAAGGTTCAGGAGTGACTTAGCGATCGCCAAGTGCGGCAGACGTTCCCAGGATTAACAACTGCATCGGGGCGTTCCTCTAACCCCAACTCAATCAACACCTGTCAACGTCAGGCTGGGACTGTTGAGGATGGGAATCAGAGGACGGTGGTTCGCGCCTCAGTCTCTATGACTAGAGAGTACCTAAGAAAGAACCCGCAGCAACGGCACCTAACCAACCTGCGACTTTAACAAGAATTGGCTTTGCTTTTATAAATAGAGTAGTGCCTGCTTCTGCTACCTTGCTGGCTTTTTCCAGTTCTTCTGCTACGCCTTCTAGGTTAATTTTTGCCCGTTCTTTATTCGGTTCCTCTTTATCAAGTGCTTTTTTCGCCGCACTTAGGTAAGTGGTGGCTTCTTCTTTCGTGTCAGCAGGAATTTCTGACTCCTTAATCCTCTGTTCGAGTTCTGCCAATAGTTGCAATACGTCTTGTTGAGAAAGCTGTTTGCCTTCTGATGCAGCCGCTTGCATGGACATTGTTTGCTGATTGTTGTTACCGATAGCGGCTTGCTGTCCACCACTCATTGAACCTGTATTAGATTGAGAAATGCCACCAGGATTGTTTGTCATAATACCTACCTGTTCAACTTGTGTATTTGTATAAAAACTTGGACGCTGTAGCGCTGTTTCTATCATGTTTTCTAAGCTCGAAATTCGATTATCTTTCTCAGCTATAAGTGCTTTTACTTCTGCCTCAGTTAGGGCTTTTATCTCATTGTAAGTTGTGAAATACTCGGCACTGAGCTGAGAAAGGTCGGCTTTTGGAGCCGTTGTCGCACGCAGTAAAAACTTATCCTTACCTCGCTTCTCCATCGCCACAATCTCTAGTTCGGCATCTGGATTGTTTTCCGCTAATTGCTTGAAGGAAATTGCAATGGCACGAGGGTCAACGCTTTGGTTGTGGTAGAGGTCGAGAGTATCGATAATCGGCTTGATAAAGTCAGCAAAATCCCCGTCCTCAAACTCCTCTTCCCAGTTATCCGGTTTGCGGCGGGGGTTGGGGTCATCCTTTGTCGGTAAGCGCATGAAAACACATCTGCATCTAACCCCCTGCAACTTAGTACTACTGGTGATGCCCCAATCTTCAATCGTGGCTCCGGTGAGGGTTGCACCTGTTAAATCAGCTTCATCTAATTGGGTTTGTACTAGTTTTGCTCTCGATAAGTCCGCGTCTTGCAAGTTCGCTTCGCTTAAATCAGCGCCGATAAAGCTGGCATCGGCTAGGTTTGCACCTTATAAGTTGACTCCGCGCAGGTTTTGGCGGTCAAAGTTTTGGTTTTGGTCTTGTTCCTGTCTAATCAACAACTGCCGCACTTTTGCGTCTTGCAGGTAAGTTGTACCAGGGCGAATGCGGTCAAGTTTTTGAGTGTTGCGCCAGCAAGTCCGGGTGAGGTTAGCTCCTCTGAAATCTGTACTCTTAAGGGTGGCTTGAGAGAAGTCAGCCTCGGTTAAATTTGCATTGCGGAAGCTGGTGCCTCCTGTGGCAGCAAAGGAAATCGCGATCGGGCGAACCCAGACGTGCTTTTCATCTCCCGCCAAGCCTCGCCAGCCAATGTAAGCTCCAGCTCCAGCTCCAGCTCCAGCTCCAGCTCCAGCTCCAGCGACAGCTCCAGCTCCAGCTCCAGCTCCAGCGACAGCGAAAGCTCCAGCTCCAGCGACAGCTCCAGCGACAGCGAAAGCTCCAGCTCCAGCGACAGCGAAAGCTCCAGCTCCAGCGACAGCTCCAGCGACAGCGAAAGCTCCAGCTCCAGCTCCAACGGCAGTGTTAAGACCTTTGCGGATAACAACAATCCAGAAGACAATGATTAGACCGAGAGCAACCCAACCAGCGACAATAGAGTCAGAGTCGCTATTGAATATGAGTGATACCAAAAGTGAGGGGAACCAGCTGAGTATTCCTGAAAGTGCCGACACCAGTAAAGCCAATACGGTTAAACCCGTTTGCCATCGCCGCTGTAGTCCAGCTTTTGCCCCACAAAACTTGGCATCTTTGAGGTAAGCATTCGTAAAATTTGCCCCTCGAATATCCGCCTTAATAAAGTCTGCTCCCGACAGGTCTTTCCCTTTGAACGATTGACCGCGAAGATTTACACGGCGAAAATCCCTTTCCCCTGCTGCATATCGTCTCAGCACCTCTTCCGCTTTCATGGTCTTAACTTTGGGTATCAGTAGGGAGAATATTGTCTAGAGTGAAATCTTTGCAAACGCTAAGGTTGCGTCGCCTTCGCTGCTATACAGAGCGCGATCGCATCTACAGACAGAGTTAGCGGATCTGTTATCTCACCAGCTCCCAGGTAATCAAATTCTATAAAAGGTAGATACAGGAGCAAACGGCGCAGATTCGGAAAATACTGAATGTTGCCCTTGGGGAGTGTTTTCAAACTGCTCCGTCAGATTTAGATCCCCTCCAGCCCCGTTAAATCAAAGCGAAGCAACATCTGGCTCCCCCTTTTTTAAGGGGGGTGAGGGGGGGATCTAAACGGGGGGAGAATTTAAAATTGTTTAACTCGATAGCTTACTGCCGCCTATTCTCATCAGGAAACTATATCAGCAGGACAACCGGGTTTTCGCTTCGCTTCTAAATAATCCGCAATGAGTTCTTGTAAACGTTGTTGTCCAAAACTACGATAGTGACCTGGGAAAACTACTTCAACTGGAACCTTCTGTAAGCGTTCGTAAGTTGCTAAATAAGCAGAAGGATCGCTTCCAGGTAACTGGTCTAGTAGTTCTCCGTCATAAACCACATCTCCCGAAAATAGTTCTTGGTGTATCGGATCGTACAGCGCGATCGCTCCTGGAGAATGACCAGGCAAATGAAGGACTTCCAAAGCGCGATCGCCTAAATCAATCACATCACCGTCGTGTAAAATCTGGCTAGGTTCCACTCCTCGAAAGCTATACTGCATGACAGTAAACTCAGGATAAGGTAGCTGGGTAAAATGCTCATCTAAAATCCACCCCAGGGAGGGGTCACACAAAGTTGCCACTGCATCAGCACAACCTAACGCCTCGGCTTCTGCGGCATGAATAGCAGTACGCTCAAATTCATAAAGTCCGCCAGCATGGTCAAAATGAACGTGAGACGCGATCGCCAGTAGCGGTTTATCGACTAAAGAAGCGATGTGCTGACGTAAACTTGCAACCCCTAACCCAGTATCAATCAAGAGGTCTTGGGTTTGTCCTTTCACTAGCCAAAGATTGGCGCGATTCCATTCCCAATAGTGAATCTCATTAATACAGTACAGTCTATCGTTGATTTTGCGGGTGGCAAACCAATGGTTGCAAACGGGCTTATTACTTTTCATAGATTTTTTTTGCTATACTGTTGCCTTCTTAAATTAGTTTTGTTTATCTATAAGAATCGTAGCTAAACGCACAGAAAACGCAGATAAACTCCACATAAATTGACTAAATCAGTAGTTCATTTGCTCTGGTTTGCCAAGGCTTATTAACAAAACTTACAATGAAGTTTTGACTTATGATTTCTGGAAAATATTCACGAAGACGAACGCTCCAGTTAATAGGTGGTGTAGCCGGAGGCGCATTACTTCATGCTTGTACCAAGCAAAATAAAACTACTTCCCCAGGAAGTTCTGAGTCAATGTCTTTTACCCTGGGCGGTACACTTTGGATCGGTCTAACTCCATTTTTTATTGCCCAAGAAAAAGGTTTCTTCGCCGAAGAAGATTTAACGGTAGATTTTAAAGGATTTTCCTCAAGTGCTGATTATAATGCTGCCTTTTTAGCCGGACAACTTAATGCGGCGGCTCCCGTCACCTCAGAAGCTGTGTCTTTAGCAGCAAAAGGGAAAGACTATCGCATTGTCTTAGTCGAAAGTATCTCCGTAGGTGGGGATGGAATTCTAGCTCGAACTAAGATTAACAGTGTTAAAGATTTTAAAGGCAAAAAGATTGCAGTTGAGCAGGGAACAGTCAGTCATTTCTTCTTACTGCAAGTACTAGAAGAAGCTGGACTATCTGATGCTGATGTCAAATTTGTTAACGCTCCCCCTGCTGCTGCTGCTGCTGCTTATCAAGCGGGAAATGTGGATATTGCCGTAACTTACTCACCGTATATGAATCAGGCGGATAAGGCTCAAACCGATGGGCGAATTATTTACGACTCATCAAAAATGCCCACCGCAGTAGCGGATGTTTATGCTTTTGATACACAATTTATTGAAGAAAATCCCCAAGCAGTTGAAGCCTTTGTACGAGGAATATTTAAAGGAATTACCTTTTTAGAAGAACATCCAGAGGAAGGGTTAGCCATTGCTGCAAAGAAGTTTGAGGTGACACCAGAAGCTCTCGCTGCTGACTTAGAAGGGATTCAACTTCCTGATGCGAAAACCAATCTAGAAATGCTGGGGAATTCTCAGAGCGGTCTCTATTTGCTGAATCCTTTAAATAGGCTAGCAACATTCCTCTCCAAACAAGGGCAAGTTGAGGAAGTACCTCAATTAAAAAACTTGTTAGAGCCTCGGTTTGTTGAAGCTGTAGTTAAAACACAATAAACAGGCATTTCAGTCCCACTTAACCTGATGAATTCTTAAATACTCTGCTACACCAGTACTATTGCATCTGTAACAATGATTCAATCAACTTCTAGGCGTAAGCGTTACCTACAACCTTCTGTATTTTGGAGTATTCGACAAGGATTTCCAAAGTGGCTTAGTTTACTTCTCACCCTAATTGCAATACTTTTCCCTTTAGGGATTTGGGCAATCTTGAGCTACGGGGGATTTGTAGACCATCGCTTTCTCCCTACTCCCACAGCCGTTTTCCAAGCCGGAGTAAAAATGCTCTTTGAGGAAGACTTGCTGGTGGATATTTTAGCAAGTTCCAGTCGAGTCCTAGCAGGCTTTTTATTAGCAGCCCTAGTAGGTATTCCCATTGGTATCGCGATGGGAACGTTTTACAGTATGGAGAGCTTATTTGGCTCTTTTGTCGGCATTGTTCGTTATATGCCCGTCGCCGCTTTTATGCCCCTAATTGTGCTATGGGCGGGGTTAGGAGAATCTGCCAAAATTTTAATTGTCTTTTTGGGAATTGTCTTCTACAACGCCATCATGATTGCTGATACAGTAAAGTTCATTCCTAACGAAATGCTCAATGTTGCCTATACTCTGGGGGCAAACCGCCTTGATTTGCTCTTTCGAGTTATTTTACCCGCAACGCTTCCTGGAATTTTAGATACTCTTCGGGTCAATGTTGCAGGAGCTTGGAATTTTTTAGTAATTTCAGAGTTAATCGCAGCACAAAATGGTTTGGGTTTTAAAATTATCTACTCTCAGCGATTTCTTCAAACTGACAAGGTACTTTTCTGTATCGTTGTAATTGGTTTAATTGGTCTTTTTATCGATTACTTATTCAAGTTAATTGCTCGTATTACCTTGCCCTGGGTGGAACGTTCCGTTTAAAGGTAAGTAGCAATAATTTCAGCAGATTTTACCTCTCACCAGAATGCCAAATTAGTGGATTTAACGTAATATTTACTCTAAGGCTGCTCTATGAAATTAAAAAGTTTAGACCGTACAGCATTGCTGATCGTTGATTTACAAGCTGATATTTTTACAGGAGGAGCAATCAAGGTTGTGGGTGCAGCAGAAGCTCTCCCCAAAGCTCAACAAGTTTTAGCTGTAGCACGACGTATTAAGCTCCCAATTATCCATACTAAAGAAGTGCATCGGAAAGAGATGGTGGACTTTGGGCGAGAGTTAGATGGCACAGAACCTGTTCATTGTTTAGAAACTTGGTCAGGAACAAATTTTCATTCTTCCTTAGCTCCCTTGGATGGAGAATTTACCATTACTAAACGCCGTTACAGTTGTTTTTATGCCACTGACTTAGAGATTTTGTTGAAGGGATTGAAGGTTGAAACTTTGATTATTATTGGTGCGCTGACGAATGTTTGCGTTCATTACACTGCCGTTGATGCTCATCAGCATGATTACCGTTTTCATGTAATTGAAGACTGTTGCATTGGTGCAGACTGGGAGGCGCATGAGGCAGCACTTAAAGCAATGGCGTATTTGCAAAGTCAGTCCCGAATTACCCTCAATGACTTTCTGACTGCTACAGAATGTCTAGCACAACCTACCTGAGATTGTCTTATGTTGACTCCCCAGTCCCTTCTAGACCAACAACGACAGAGTTCGCTCGGAGAACCCAAGTTAGTTGTCCGTAATTTATCAAAAGTGTTTCAGCAAAAGCGCAAATCTCTAAGCGTGCTGGAGCAGATTAATTTGCATCTTTTTCCGAACGAGTTTGTTTGTCTCGTCGGGGCTTCGGGATGTGGGAAGTCAACTCTGCTGAATATCATTGCTGGACTGAGTAAACCGACAGCAGGGGAAGTATTAGTCGATGGTGAAGTGATTTACGGGCCTGGTTCTGACCGAGGCATGGTTTTCCAAAGTTATACCCTTTACCCCTGGCTCACGGTTGCTCAAAATATTGGTTTTGGACTACAACTTCAGAAAATGCCTTCGTCTGAACGGAAGCAGCACATTGCTTATTACTTGGAAATGATTGGCTTGTCCAAGTTTGCCCATGCTTACCCGAAACAACTCTCAGGAGGAATGAAACAACGGGTTGCTATTGCGCGTGCTTTGGCAACTGAACCGGAAGTGTTATTAATGGATGAACCGTTTGGAGCGTTGGATGCTCAAACAAAGGAACAGTTGCAGGAATTTTTGTTAGATTTATGGGAAAAAACGAAGATTACAGTTTTGATGGTTACTCACGATATTGAGGAAGCAGTTTTTCTGTCTCAACGCATTTATGTCTTAGGAAATCATCCAGGAAGGATGAAAGATGAAGTGGCGGTTAATTTACCTCTCCAAAGAGATATTGATATTAAGTTAACCCCTGAATTTATTGAGCTAAAAAGACAGGTTGTGCAAACGCTTCGTTAATGCCAAAGATGAAACAATATCTTCAAAATTATTTACAAACAACCGATTTAGAATCAACCTTTTTAGATGCTAAGTATTATACCGATCCAGAGCTACTTCCTCAAGAAATTCAAGGGATTTTTCGGCGGACTTGGCTTTATGTAGGAGATGCAGCCAACTTATCAACACCAGAAATGGTTTGGGTAACAAAAGTTGCTGGGTGTAGTATCCTCATAGTTCGAGATAGCAATAGCACTCTTAAGGCTTTTCACAATGTCTGTCCCCATCGTGCTTCTTTGTTAGTTACTCAACCGGGAATTCATTCTCTCGAGCAGTTAGTCTGTCCTTATCACGCTTGGGTTTATAACTTAGACGGGGAGTTAAAGGGAACACCTGCAAAAAATCGCTTTCCTGCTCATTTTTGCTACAAAGATTTTCCTTTAAAAACGATTCAGTGTGAAGAATGGTTAGGATTTATTTTTGTTTGCTTTAGTGAAAAAACAACTCCTTTGTTGGAGTATTTAGGGGAAATTCCTGGCAGCCTTAAAGAGCATCGTACTGAATCCACTCAACTACTGGTCAAAAAACATTATTCAGTAGCTTGTAACTGGAAAAATTATCACGATAATACCCTTTGTGATTATCATGTCCCTGTAGTTCATCCTCATACCCTCAATCCTCTTCAAGGTTCGGTGCGCTACTACGAGCATTCCTTTGATGAGTATGTGAACTTGCTTTATACACCGACGACGAAGGAGTGGCGATCGCATAATCCCGTTTTAGACCATCTTCGCGATCGCGCCCGCTTAGGATTCTTCACTTATGGTATTTTTCCTAACCTGCATTTAGTAGCTTTACCGAATGGAGTATTAGCTTGGATTCGCATCGATCCGGTGACTGTCGAGACTTGTCAAGTCAATCTAGAAATTTACGGTATCCCTGGATTTAGCCCTCTGGCAATGGAGTTAGAAAGAGATTTTGAAGCTTTTATGCGAGAAGATATAGCAATTACAGAAGGGGTACAAAAGGGGTACGCTAGTGGTGCTTATACCGCTGGTATTGCTAACGAACTTGAAGGACGTATTCTTCACCAGCAAAGGTTAATTCGTCGCTTTTTGAAGTCTTGTTGAACGGTTGTCGCTAGTTTAGATCCCCGATTTCTTAGAGAAGGCGGGGATCTCGCTCTTCAGTTGCCAGATTCCTCTCCTGCTCCCAGCTTATCCTGCCTTACCCAAATCCAGTACCTTCCCCCCAGACGTATTCACCTGAACATTGAGTTCTCGAATGCGACGAGACAGGAGGCGAATAATATTGACGGCAATTCCGGGGGTTTCGTCAATGGCGTCGTAGAGTTGCAACTGATTGAGCATCAGACATTCGCATTTTTCGATGGTGGTGATTGACGCCGAACGGGGTTCAGAATCAAACAACGACATTTCACCAAAGCACTTGCCAACTGAAAAATGTGCCAAGTCGCGATCGCCAATGTGAACGCGCACCACCCCAGAAACAATAATGTAAAGCGCTCGCCCCTCTTGTCCTTCTGTAAAAATGGTGTGATTGGCGGGAAAAGATAGCTCATCCATCACAGAAGCTAGCCGCACTAAAAAATCATCCCGCAGTTCTTGAAAAATCGGGACGCCCCTGACAAATAATAGGCGTTCAACGCTGGTTAACATCTTTTAAAAATCACTAGTCATTAAATTATTAGTCCTTAGTCAGTTGTTGACGCTTCATGAGTAGTACCCCTGATTAATTTCACCCTTCATCCTTGTTTTAGGTCGGATTGGGTGTAGGATAACCCAACTCTCCCATTATTTCTTTCACTTGCGCGGCAACCAATCGATCGGGGTCGTCTTTTAACTCCGGTAAGAGTTCGCTACAAGTACGGGGGCTAGCGACTTTTAGGTAAGCCAGCACAGCTTCGCGTACAAAGCCAGTGGGATGGCGCAAGCATACTAGGGTTGATTCAGGACTCAGACCCCACCGTAGCGACCTAGCGACATGGAAACAGCACGCCAACGACCAATCTGAAAGAAAATGGCGAAAATCTAACAATCGTCGCAAGCGATCGCTGGGCGTCATCGCTTGATACGGCACCATATCAGCGAGATGTTCTAAGCGTTCTGCGGGAGGACGGCGGTCTAGTACCCCTAATAATGCCCGCTTTCGAGGAATATCTAGAGTATTATCCAATATTTCCAACCCCAACGCGATACTAGAGCGAGACTCTGACTCTAAATTGAACGCCGCCGCTTGAATCGCCCCAGGTTTGTAGAGAAACTTCATCAGCAAAAAGCAACGCTCCATGATATCCGCTTGCAAATCCTGCAAGGCGCGTCGCAGCAAGTCCGCCTCTGAACCCGGCACCTGTTCTGGCGTCAAGTCCACGATTGCCGCCAAAACTTGACCTAAAAACAGCATCTCCTGTTCAATCAACATCTCCACACCACTGCGACCTAAACGATCCAGCACACCCTCAATGCCAATATCTTCCGGGATCTTCAGCAAAATTCGCAGGATGTTGCGGCGGGCTGTTCCCCAACTAGTGATCAATTGCTGTACCAGCTCATTCAACGCTGCCGGGGTGTGAACCTGAGCTAATCCTCCCCAGGCTTGCAGCCTCACCAAGTCAGGTTGACGCGCATCTTCTGACAGCTCCCGCAGCAATGGCAACGCCTCATCCCCTAACCGCACCAAGGCATTTCTCGCCGCCTCGCGGGTTGATTTGAAATACAGCCCCCGCACCAGCGCAGGATAGTATTCCTCTAAACGTGTCGAAGCAATCACCTCTAGCAAGGCACACCGCACCCGCAAAGACTCATCCTGCAAAAGGTTCGGCACATAAAGCCGCAGTGCCTGCAAATAATCTGCCTCCCCCAACGCCCGTGTCCCCATCACCCGTTCGCGTTCCCTTTTGTGGGTAAGCATTCGCCGCAGGGTATTCGTTGCTTCTGCCTTTTCGTTCGGTGTCCCGTGTCGCAAAATCAGAGCAGCGGCAGTTCCCCGCACAATCGGGTCAACCCCAGAATGTAAGTAAGGCTTAATGGTGCGAATATCCGGTTCTTTTTGAGTCAGCCAGAGATATCGCAGCGCTAGGGCAAGAACTTCCGGGGGAGGTTTGCGCTCAATTAGTGCCTGCACCTCATCGAGATGAACCGAGTTGGGGTGTTCTAGCATTGCTTCTAGACTCTGACGCTGCAATGCCGGAGATAACTGGAGCAGTAACGGCGCAAGGCAGTCCCCAACCCTAGTGGGGTTCATTTGGGACAAAAGCTGAATACAAGAGCGTTTGTCTGCCTCGGTTCCCTGTTGCTCTAACGCTTCGGCAATTGCTCGCTTAAAAGCACCCAAATCGACATCAGAAAAACCTAAGCGTCCTTGTTCTGCACTCTGAACCAGCAAGTTTACATAACTAGAGCGCAATAACCAACCACAGATCAGCCAGCTAACAGAACAGATAACAATCAGAAAGACAAAAATTCTCCCCTGCCACTGCACTAAAACTTGCTCTGGCTGATTGGGGAAAGCCTCATGGATGAGCCAGATAATTGCTAGGAGGCTTGCCCCTGTTGTACCAGTCGTCAGGGGTTCAGCAATACCCTGCACTAACCCTTGAGTGGAGTTGCGAATAGATTCCGGCAGGGGCTGAAACAAGACAGGCTCAATGCCTGCAATCAGGGTATAGCGCAGCAGTTCGTCGAGAAACTTCAGTAAAACCAGACCAATGAAGAAAAAGCCCAGCCCTCCAGCCAGGGTGAGGACGCCTAAGAAGGACAAGCAGGCGGGCAATACCATCGCCGCGACAAATACACCGAAGCGGTCAATTACCCGGCTGGAGATAAACCACTGTGTTGCTAGTTCAAACAGTCCGACAAAGCCGCTAAATAAGCCGAGAAAGCTGGCAATTTCTGCGGTTTCCAAATACTGCTCTAACTGACCGAGATATTGAAATTCAATCAGTAAATACAGTGCTTCTGCCAAGATAAAGAAGCCAAATAACGGGGCGATGTAGCGTCGTAGCGGCCCCGTCGCACGTTTCGAGGCGAAATCTGGCTGCATATCCTCCCAATCTCGCACGGGGGAGTCGGGAAAGGCTTGTTGGTAGCGCTGAGTGAGATAAAACAGCACCCCAGCACCCAGCAGCATCATTAAGGAGGCAACGACAATGACGTTGTTAAGCCCGACGAGGAACAACAACAACGGCAAGGAAAAGCCGGAAATGACATCGGCAACTAAAACCCCGCTAGAGATGAGGGGATAGGTGCGTTTAATTTCCCGAATGTTGAAGAGTTGATTGGCAGAAACTTGGCTGTTGAGGTCGTTGAGGATTTCTACCGCATCCATCCACAACCGCAACAGAAATACTGTTGCTAGAGCAACGACGCCTTCAAAGTAAGGTACCTCAAGTCCAATCCGAAAGACCAGGATTGGCAGGGTGGCCAGCAGCGCAATAATCAGCAAAACGCTCCGCATGGGCAGAGTTCTCTCAAGCCAGGAGTACAAGACTCCTAGCCCTGATCCCATGAAGGCGCTAGCAATATAAATGGCTGGCAGCCACTTAGTCCCATACTGTTCTAAAAACAGTGCGATCGCACCATACTCCAACCACAGCAGCCCGATGGAAGTGGTGGTATAGAAAGCGAACATTAGTAACGTTCGTTCGCCTTCTTCTGGGCGAAGATTTACCCATTGCTGGAGTTTTCTGACCCAGTCACCCTTAACACGAGCGCGAGTTTGCAGTTTCATGACGAATGTTTGTCAGTTGTCAGTTGTCCCTTGTCAATTGTCCGATATGCCAATGACAAACGATTCTTTAACGGGTGACAAAGGACTCTTGACTAATGACAAAGCTTATGTTTATTTTTTCGGAGATAGCAGCATCATCATGTTGCGACCTTCTCGTTTGGGATATTGCTGCACTTCTGCGATCCCTTCTAAGTCGGTAGCCATCCGCTTGAGCAAATCCTCCGCCAAGTCGCTGTGCTGAATTTCTCTACCTCGGAAGGTAACTGTGGCTTTCACCTTATCTCCCGATTTGATAAATCGCTCGGCTTGACTGACGCGCACTTGGTAGTCGTGCTCTTCAATTTTGTAGCGCATCTTCACTTCTTTGACATCAGCGGTATGCTGCTTTTTCCGGTCTTCTCTAGCTTTCTTCTCCTGTTCAAATTTATACTTGCCATAGTTCATAATCCGGCAAACAGGCGGATCGGCCTTGTCACTCACCAAGACGAGATCCAGCTCTTTTGTCTCGGCGATGCGTAGAGCATCTTCCGGTGACATGATCCCGAGTTGGGAGCCGTCAGTATCGATAGCACGAATCTTGGGATAGCGAATTCTTTCGTTGATTTGGGGTAGATCGCGTTGGCGTCTTTTGTCAGTCACAGGCGTCTGCTTAATGTGGATAGTTTAGTTAGAGTAAGTTGGCAAGCAACAAAATTGATTTTACTTGCCATTTTACTGAGTCTGATCAAATTTCTGTCTACGTTGTTAATGTAACTTTCTAAATCGTTGAGGTGGGTAGTTATTACCGCCCTAGGGGAAGAGTAATTTTTTAGGAGTCTATTGGCGGTTGTCGGACGACTGAGTCAGGGTTACACCCGTTTAAAGCTTTAAATAACTGCATCTTAGGGCATGATGGGGGAAGTTAAATCCCGAAGAAATTATTAGAATAAGTACCAGACTTTGTAAACGTTTTTTAAGTTGAGGCTCTTCGTGACGACTCTAGTGCCGTGGCAGCAGCGAGTTGGCAGACAACGCGATTGGGTTTGGCGAGGTTGGCAGACGCGTTACACCTATTTTCGTAATGCTCAAACGGCTGTACAAGGGTCAACCCCGGTGATTTTACTACACGGGTTTGGAGCCTCCATTGGTCACTGGCGTCAAAACCTTGAGGTGCTAGGAGAACATCATACCGTTTATGCCCTCGATATGCTGGGATTTGGCGCATCTCGTAAGGCACGAGTGGACTACAACATCAATCTCTGGGTGCAGCAGGTTTACGAGTTTTGGCAAACCTTTATCCAACAGCCCGTTGTACTGGTGGGTAACTCCATTGGCTCTTTGGTTTGTCTTGCTATTGCTGATGCCCATCCTGAGATGGTTAAAGGCGTGGCAATGATGAGTTTGCCCGATTTTGGAGCCAGAGAAGAGGCAATTCCCTCTTGGCTGTTACCTGTGGTGACAACCCTAGAAAAAGCGATCGCCTCCCCCCTGTTGATCACAACTCTGTTCAAGATCGTTCGTCGCCCTGCTTTTGTACGCCGTTGGGCAGCGATCGCCTACGCCAATCCGACATCGATTACCGATGAGTTAGTGGAGATCTTAGCTGAACCGGCTCAGGATCGAGGGGCAGCAGTTACCTTCTGCGCCTTGTTTCAGGCAATGACCAGTGCTCAATTTAGCCCTTCCCTTAAGAAAATACTGCCAACATTAGATATCCCTATGCTGCTCATTTGGGGACGACAAGACCGGATGGTTCCGGCAAATCTGGCTCAGCAGTTTACCGCGCTCAATGCTCATCTGGAGTTAGTAGAACTCGATAATGCGGGTCATTGTCCCCACGATGAATGTCCAGAAACCGTTAATCGAATTCTTTTAGACTGGCTGGCGGCAAATTGTCATCATCCAGTGACTTCTGAAATTACCCGATTTTCCACTGCAACTTAATCATTGATTGCCCTACGGTGTTCACACATCTCTTACCAGGATGCACAACGTTATTTGATCCCCCTGACATCCCCCTTAAAAGGATACTGGGACATGTCCGGTTCCTGGGAGTCAGGAAGTCATCACGACGGGGGACTCTGTGACTCCAGTCCCTGCTTCTTCAAGGGGGTTAGGGAGATCTCAATGATGCGAAGCCATCTGGTCAGTGTGTATACACCTTAACCCTTGTAATTGGGGAGGGGTGGAGGTGTATAAGAATTCTCTTGGGGATGAGATTGTCAACAGTCTCACCCGTAGAAAAAACGTTTAACCGATAGTTACCTGGTTCGTTTCAACACTAGTTGCCCCAGAAACTCCTTTAGCAACACTTACCATCTTGTTAAGCATTTGTTGATTAGGAACCTTTCCCTTTAAAACGACTGTGCCGCCAGTTTGAGCAACGTAGAGCGTCTCAACATCATCCAGCTCTGAGTCTTCATCGAAGGCGAGGGCAACTCGCTTTGCCAAACCGCTTTGGTCGTACTCGCCATTTAAGCCCATGCGCTCTGGGGGAACTGATTGAGCTTGAGCACCACCGCCAGTAGCCGCCGTTGATTGAGGAGCTGCGGCTTGAGGAGCAGGCTGGGGATTAACCTGAGCTTTGTTGGGCTTATTCATCTTGAACAGTCTTTGTAACCAACCCATAGTGATTTTCTCCGTTTAAATTGGGTTTTCCCCTAACATTATGGAGAAACTGGGTAATGAACATATCTACCGAGCAAAGGATTTGGTGTTTAGCCACTAACTCTTGTGGCAGAGCAGTAGAGTGTTTTGGAGGAAGAATTTGAGTGAAAACTTAAGAGTTTTCGGATTCAGGCTAGAGGGGGGTAAGATTAAAGATTAAACAACGATTGAATGGGTTAACGACCCCCAAGACATCCTCTAAAAAGAGTGTGTTACTTGTGGGTTGTGTGACGCCTGCGTAGCGCCTCTATTTTCAGTAATGAAGCATACTCTTTCCGTTCTTGTCGAAGATGAAGCCGGGGTCTTAACCCGGATTGCTGGCTTGTTTGCCCGTCGCGGTTTCAACATTGAAAGTCTTGCAGTTGGCCCGGCTGAAACAGTCGGGATCTCTCGAATTACGATGGTGGTTCCTGGAGATGAGTGCACCATTGAACAACTTACCAAGCAACTCTATAAGCTCGTCAATGTGCTAAAAGTCCAAGACATCACTACTACGCCTTGTGTAGAGCGGGAGTTGATGCTGATTAAGGTTAATGCCAGCAGTTCAACCCGTCCTGAAATTATCGAACTCGCGCAAGTGTTTCGGGCACGAGTTGTAGATATCGGTGAAGATACCCTCACATTAGAAGTAGTGGGCGATCCCGGCAAACTGGTGGCAATTGTCCAGCTATTGAACAAGTTTGGACTGCGGGAAATTGCTCGGACTGGGAAAATTGCCCTAATTCGCGAGTCGGGCGTCAATACCGAGTATCTCAAATCCCTGGAAGCGAAGGTGTGAAGACGGAGTCCTGAGTCCTGAGTGCTGAGTGGGGGAGGAAGTATGAAGTATGAAGGGTGAAGTATGAAGGGTGAATTCGGTTATTGGTTCTCTTACTCTCCCCTGCACCCCTGCTCCCCTGCTCCCCTGCTCCCCTGCACCCCTGCACCCCCGCTCCCCTGCACCCCTGCTCCCCCGCTCCCCCGCTCCCCCGCCTCACAGGTGTAGGTTTTTTACAAAAGAGAGAAGGGCAAAAGTGGAGGAGGGA